>JAISKH010000043.1 GCA_031261325.1 Oscillospiraceae bacterium | reverse complement strand
TTTTATATAATCCCATTCTTTTGGCAATGACCCGGTTCGAGCTGCCCTAGGGTCATGCGAGAACCTAATCTCCAACCCGCTCCGCAAAGCATCGTCCAACACGGGTACATTGAAGTACTCAAACATCTGGGTTGCCGCGAGCCGTGTGCTGTGCTAAACATCTTCTTCTAGTATTACACCCTCGGCTACCAACTGCGCACCCTCGTACAGCCCAAATTCGCGACCGACCGTCATCAACTCAAACGGCGCCCATTCCACGAGGAAGGACAGGCGAATTACCGACTCGTTGTTTTCGTCAATTTTTTCGGTATATATGTCCGAACTCCAAGTTTCTCCGCGTGGATAGACGTAATCCTTGAAGAATATCAGTGGACCGTATCTTGTGCCCGGCAGAATTTGGTGTTGCCGCCCTCCTTCCTCTTTCGTCAGCCATCTGATTCTTGCCTTTACCCATTTTCTCTCGTCTGTCATTGCGATTCCCTATTTCAAGTAATTATTTATGTATTCGACGCTTCCGTTAACCGCGTCAAGCGCGTCTTTCAGTGACTGCCGCTCTGACTCAAGCTCGGACAGCTTCTCGTTTAGGTACTTTGACGACACCTCATTCGCCTGAACGGCGAGGTCAAGTAATCGCCGTATCGCGCCGTCTATTTCCTCTATCCTGCACAGCTGCTTTTCGCGCTCTTTGTTGTTCTTGCGCTCCGTAACGGCTTTTAATTCGGAATACCGTTCCGCCCAAGCGAAAATTCGCCGCTCAACCGCCGCTTCAACCGCGCTCAAGCGTCCCAGATTTGTTTTCACGTCACAGCAGCCGACGTTCGTTTTCCCCGTGCAGTACAGGTACGTGTATTTCCCGTTGTTGCTTGATTTCGGAACAACGCTATACCCGCATTTTTCGCACTTGATTAGTCCTGTCAACCAAGTTAACTCCGATTTCCGCCTGTTGTCAATCTGTTTGTTGCCGTCAAGCCTGCGCTGGCACGCAAGGAAAATCTCGGACGGTATAATGCCGTCGTGCGGCGCGAGAGACAGCGTGTGCCCCGTGACGTCGGTGTATTTGCGCTCGTGCCCCTCCCGCTTACCGTACAGATAGCAGCCTTTTCCGAGCGCAAAATCCGAAAGCTCGTTTGTGAATTTGCACCCGCGCTCGCGGTAATAGCGGTAAACGGCGGCGTCAGCCATGACGGATACAGGGTTTCGCAGTACGCGGGATATTTTGCAGGAATCCCAACGTCCTCCGTTGGGCGAAGCCACGCCCTCTTCGTTCAACTGCCGCGCTATCGCGCCGAGCGACAGCAAATCGCCCGCGTACATCTCATACACGCGCGTCAGAGTGGCGGCGGCTTTCGGTTCCTCCGCCAGCATTTTCAGTCTGCCGCTTTCTGTTTTCATTTCTGTTTTGGTGAACCCGAACGGAGCGGGACCGCCGAGATACATTCCCTTTTCTCCGCGCGAGTAGTAGTTGTCCTTAATTCGCCCCTGAATCGTCTCGCGCTCCAACTGGGCGAACACCATCGCGATATTCAGCATCGCCTTGCCCATGGGCGTTGACGTGTCGAACCGTTCCTGCGTCGAGTTAAAGGAAACGCCGCACCGCGAGAACATGTCGCACAGATTCGCAAAGTCCAGCACGGAGCGGCTTATGCGGTCAAGCCTGTATGTGATTATTCTTCCGACTTTCCCGTTGCGAACGTCGCCGAGCAGTCTCTGGAACTCAGGGCGTTCGGTCGTCGAGCCGCTGTATCCCTTGTCGGCGTATATCAGCGGCTCCTGCCCGCTTGTCAGTTCCCTGCGGCAAAACTCTATCTGCGTCTCAATTGAGATACTGTCCTTTTTTTCAACTGATTGTCTTGCGTAAATCGCGTCCATAACACCCTCCTTGCAGTTATCAGGGCTTGGGCGCGTTTGACGCGCTCCGCTGCGGGGCAAGGCAGCGGCATATTTGCGTGGCGATTCGTTCTTGGTCGCTTTTTGTAAACGGCTTCCCGGGAAACTTGTCCCGAACTATGTAGGTTGGGTTGACCGGCGTTGATTGCTGTTTGTCGAGCGCGCATTTTTGTTCCTGTTCCATAGTACCTCGCCTCCTATTTGCTAAATATATGGACGCTCATGGTACTCTATGACGCGCGCGACTTGCGTTTTCAAATTAAGTGACAATAATCAACAAGCGGTATTGAACTTCAACACCGCTTGTTTGTTATTCGTCGTCACCCGTCGTGGTTTTCTCGCATTGGGCTTTTAACTACACATTCCGCAACCGCACCCTCACTCACGCACACGCTGATACTCACCATTCTTCCGCTCGAGCAGCCGTTCGGACACCATATCGCGGCGAAGTGTGCAAAAATCGTCGTGAAAATCCGCAATTATGATATTCACCTCGCGCTCGGCATACACTCTGTCGAACTCGAACGCGCGGACAATTTCCTCAAGTATAATACGCTCCTTTTTTCGTTGCGCGGGAATGGTTTTCAGCTTTCCGTACTCAAAGAACGCGTTGATTACTTTCTGCCGATACTGCGCGTCTCGCTCCGCCTGAATGTCCGCTTCGTCGGATTTTTCGGCAATAATATCAATAATTCGCGCCGCGAAAACGTTTTTGCATAGTGAATAAACAGTAAAGTACTGACTTCGCGCGGACGACACCGCGCCTATGCTTTCGAGCTTTTTCAGGTGAAACGAAATTGTGGGCGGCGTTAATCCCAGTCGCTCCGCGAGCCGTTCGACATACATATCCTCAACGGCGAGCGTTTTCAGGATTTGCAGTCTCGTTTTGTCGGCAAGGCATTTGAACAAGGCGACGGCTTCCTGCTCGGTCATGTCCCGTCCCTCCCGAGCGCGTCAACGCGTGCGAATATTTCCGCCAAAGTGTCCGACTTCAGCCGTTCTGTAACCGCCGTTTTCGCGTCGCCGTGCGTCTCCGCCTTTTCCCGCGCGTCCGCCCACTTCGCGGTGAACGGCTCCGCCCTGTCCATGAACAGCAGGCGTGACGGTTCGGGTTCGTTCTCGCCGAGCCTTGCGGCAACTTGAAACATCGCGCCGAACATGCGGAACACGTTGCCGCGCACCGACTCCAGCACCGCGTCGTCCCCGCGCGAATCCGCGCGCAGCCATGCCGCGCGCTCGCGGCTCGCCTCCAACCGCTCGTCAAACCATAAAATCAAGTCGCCTGTCGTCGTCATAATGGTCCCCCCTTGAGTGTTTTGCGGTTATTGTATCATGTCTAATTGTTGTTGTCAATACTGATTCGATGATTGTTTAATTAGTGCGATGTTTGAATTATTTGAAGTCTACATTAAATATTATTGATTTTAATATTGACATTATTAAGTTTTTCTGTTACAATTCTCCATGAGGTGATTGATTATGGCGGTTATGCCGACGAAATGTCCCGCTTGCGGCGGGGAAACGCGGGTGCGCGCGCTGCAATGCCCCGAGTGCGGCACGGAGGTGCAGGGGGATTTTCCGCTCAGTCGGCTCGCGCAGCTCAGCGGGGAACACCTGACGTTTTTGGACGCGTTCCTGCGGTGCCGCGGGAGCTTGAAAGAGGTCGGGGCGCAGCTCGGAATCTCCTACCCAACGGCGCGAAACCGTTTGGACGCAATGCTTTCCGCGCTCGGCTACGCGGAAGCGCGGGACACGCGCACGGACAGGCTGGAAATTCTGATGCGCCTGAAAAGCGGGGAAATCACGACGAACGAGGCACTAAATTTGTTACAGGGAGGGCTTGACAATGACTGAAGAGCGCAGAATTATACTGGAAATGCTGAAAAACGGTGAGGTTACAGTTGACGACGCGGCGCAGCTTTTGGACGCGGTCGGCGAAACGGGCGACAACGCGGCGGATTCCGCGCCGACATATAAGGGCGCAAAGCCAAAACGCCTTGTGATTCAGCAGTTCGTGGGCGAGGAGCGGAAAATCAACATGCGGCTCCCGTTCGCGCTTGTAAAACTCGGGCTGAAGCTCGGCGCGAAGTTCAGCGCGGGCAAAACGCTGACGATTGACGGCGTGGAGGCTTCAATTATGGAGGACATCGACCTGAAACAGCTAATTTCCGAGCTTGACAACGGCGAAATCGCGCTGCCGCATACAATTATGGATGTGAAAGACGATGCTGAAAGTGTGCTGATTGTGATTGAATAGTGGTGCGTGTGGCAAAAGCGACTACTTCGTTTGAAGTAGCCGCTTTTTTAATATCGCAAACCGTAATTTGAGCATTTTTGAATTGTCCGACAAATTCACGGGAGAGTTATAAGCACTCAATAGTACATATACGCCGTATACACAATCGTGGTCGCGATTCCGAGCCATAGTAACGGCGATATTTTGAATTTCGGCGGACGCTCGGCGGGTAGTTCTACACACAATTCCGCACACAATTCCGCCGATTGTCTGCGTTTTAATACTGCGCCGCGAACCAGAAACGCCGCGTTTACCGCGCACAATGCCGCTATTGCTATTTGAAATCTCGGAAACGGCACCAACCCGAAGCCGTCAAGCAATGCAAAACCGCAGGCTGTTATCAAAAGCGCGCCGCCAATCCATAGTGTCGCCGATAATCCGAACACGGATACTCGTTCGGCTTCCACTCGCGGCGCGGGAGTGTCGTTTTGCAACTTGTTTTTGCGCGCATTTACTATAATAACCACCAAACACACCGCTCCGATAACGACTATCGCGAGTTGCACTAACGTAAAAACGTTCGCAAGAATCAAGTTTTCGCTACGCGCGCACGCGCTGATTATGATTGTTGAAAGGTTATTCAGCGCGTGAATGAGCACCGAAAACACCAAACTGCCGTATTTGTGGCGCGCCGCACCCATAAAAATCCCCGCCGGAAGTGCGTAAACAACCTGAAACAAGTTCCCGTGAGTAATCGCAAACAGTACCGCCGGAACCACAATCGCAAGAAAAGTGCTGACTTTTTTCAGCGGCTTATACAACAAGTGCCGATATGTAACCTCCTCGACAATCGGAGCAAGCATAATCGAATACAGAAATTCCTGAACACTTACCAATGAGTCCTGTGTGTCGGGAGGAACGGGAATATCAACACCGTAAAACTGCTGATAAACCGCGTTTCCTATAATATTTGCAATTATAATAATCGAAAACATCGCCGCCAGCCACACAAAAACGTCCTTCGGCTTAAATCCGAACAGCTCTTTTACTACAGGGCGGACGAAAACTTCGCGTCTGAATACTATTCCGAAGGACAAAAGGCACGGTACAATAGCCAAAACTATTGATACGAGGTAGACATTCGGTTCAATATGAATGGAAATAACCGAATATCCCAGAAGCAACGCGAAATCTATCAGTACATACAGCAATAAAGTCAGCCCCAAAGCCGTTGAGTATCGCAATCCATTATTGTAGGTTTTCATCATTTTCAGTCCCCCCGCCGACTCGTTTTCTACTTAATATATGCCATAAATAATAACAGATACGCGGCAAATTGTCAAATTATGCGCGAATTTCGCGTCGTCGCGCGGCGCAACATCAGTTTCGCGCTAATCTGCACTCGCGATAAATGGCGCGGCATTTATACAAAATACGAATACAAACGCGCGCGTTGCCATGGTATAATTGCTATCATAATGCACAAAGGAGGTTGCGCATTATACACTAAATTTATAAGTATTGTGCAAAGAAAGGGAGCGTAAAATGAAGAAAACTTGGAGTAAATGGAGCGTCATCATCGCGGGCGTGATTGTCGGCTTGGTCGCCGTCGGATTGGGGCACTACGGAAACCCCGGAAATATGCAGCTTTGCATAGCATGCTTTATTCGCGACACAACGGGAGGGCTTGGGCTGCAAACCGCGGGACCGCAGTACATACGCCCTGAGCTAATCGGTATTCTGCTCGGCGCATTTATAATTTCAATTGTCAGGAAAGAGCACGCGCCAAAGGGCGGTTCCTCGCCGCTGACGCGGTTTATTCTCGGCGTATGCGTCATGGTCGGCGCGCTAATCTTCTTGGGCTGCCCGCTGCGCATGGTGCTCCGCATCGCGGGCGGCGACCTGAACGCCGTCGTCGGGCTTATCGGCTTTGTCGGCGGAATTTTAACCGGAATCGTTTTCTTAAACAAAGGCTTCTCCCTAAAGCGCAATTACGACCAGCCCGCGATTGAGGGCGTGGCGTTTCCCGCGATTAACGTGCTGCTGCTGATTCTGCTCGTCGCCGCGCCAGCGTTCATCTTCTTCAGCGAAAAGGGACCCGGCGCGATGAAGGCACCGATTCTCATTTCGCTCGCGGGCGGCTTGATTGTCGGCGCGGTGGCGCAGCGTTCGCGTCTCTGCTTCGTCAGCGGCACGCGCGACGCGGTTTTGTTCAAGGACTTCGGAATGCTGCTGTGTTACGCCGCGATTTGCGTGGTCGTCCTCGTCGCCAACCTTATTAGCGGCAAATTCAAGCTCGGCTTTGCGGAGCAACCGATTGCGCACACGGAGTGGCTGTGGAACATCTTGGGGCTGTACCTCGTCGGCTTCGGCTCAACGCTTCTCGGCGGTTGCCCGATGCGGCAAATGATTCTCGCGGGTAGCGGCAACAGCGACTCCGCGATTACGGTTCTCGGCTTCGTCGCGGGCGCGGCAATCAGCCACAACTTCGGGCTTGCGTCGTCCGCGGCGGGAACCACGGCTAACGGGCGCGTCGCGTTCGTCATTTGCGTGGCAGTCGTCTTTATAATCGCGTTTTGCAACACGAAGAAATCCTCTTCGGCGAAAGGGGCGGCGGCATGAAAATAACAGTTGACGCGCTAGGGTTGTCCTGCCCGGAGCCTGTTTTGAAGCTGAAAAAGGTAATCGGCGGCGCAAAGGACATTGAGCTGCTGGTTGACAGTCGGTCGTGCGTTGAGAACTGCACGCGCTTTGCGGAGTCCAAGGGCTTTGCCGTCTCTGTTTCGGGCGGGCGCGGGCAGTATGTCATGACGCTGAAGAAAAAATAAGCGCATGGAATATCTTGTTACGTTTCACACGCATTACGGCGCGATGCAGTTCAATAAGCTCTGCAAGGCGGAACGCATTGCGGCAAAGCTCATGCCCGTCCCGCGTGAATTGAGCGCGAACTGCGGTATTTGCGTGCGGTTTACGGCTGAAGTCGCGCCGAAGCCGTCGGAGCATGAGGACATGGAGTACTGCTATGCCGTCGATGAGCGCGGCGGTTACACGAAAAAGGAGGATTAGCGAGCATGGATATGCGAAATCTCAAGAAATTCACGGCGTGCGGTGGTTGCGTGGCAAAATTGCCGCAGGGAATGTTAAAGGACGTGCTAACCAAAATCCCGAAGTTTGACGACCCGAACCTGCTTGTCGGGTTTGACACGTCGGACGACGGCGCGGTGTATAAGCTGACCGACGACATTGCGATTATCAACACTCTGGACTTTTTCCCGTCGATGGTGAACGACCCGTATCTTTTCGGGCTGATTGCGGCGACGAACGCCTTGAGCGACGTTTACGCAATGGGCGGCTCGGTTGTTTCCGCGCTGAACATCGTTTGCTTCCCGGAGGACGAGGACCCCGCGATTCTCGGCGAAATCCTGCGCGGCGGCGCGGAAAAGGTGCTTGAGGCGGGCGGCGTGCTCTGCGGCGGGCACTCCATTAACGACGAAGAGCCGAAATACGGGCTGTCCGTAACGGGCGTTGTGCACCCCGACAAGATTATGCGCAACAACAACTGCTCCGTGGGCGACAAAATCATTCTTACAAAGCCGCTCGGCGTCGGGATTATCACGACCGCCTATAAGGCTGGCGAAGCGACGGAGGAGAGCTACGCGCGGGCGATTCGCGGTATGCAACGGCTGAACAAATACGCGGTCGAAATCGCCAAGAACTATCGTATCCACAGCGTTACCGACGTTACGGGCTTCGGCTTCCTCGGGCATCTGAACGAAATGGTCACGCCCGAATATTCAATCAGCGTCAAAACCTCGAACATTCTGTACATCGAGGAAGCGGAGCGGCTCGCCGCCGAGGACATTATTACGGGCGGCGGCGTTAAAAACCGCAAGTTCCTGCAAGACAAGGTGAGCCTGCGCGGACTAACAACGCCGATGGAGGAAATTTTATTCGACCCGCAGACCTCCGGCGGGCTGCTGATTAGCGTTCACCCTGACGACGCGGAGGAGCTGCTCGCCGCCCTGGGCGACCAAGACCCGCCATGCTGCATAGTCGGCGAGGTTGTCCAGCGCGGCGAAGCGAACATAATCGTTACGCAATAACACATCGTTACGGAATAACAAATCGTAACGCAACAAATAATCGGCGGAGAGAATATTCTCTCCGCCGATTTATTTACCGATAAAACCCCAAAACGTGATTCGTGAATTCCTCCTGAACAGGGGAAAGCCGCAGCTCCTTATTGTGCAGCAGGAAGATTTTCCTGCAAAACAGCGGGTTGTTCATCTCCACCGCCCGCACCAAGCCCGCTTCGACGTACATCGCGGCGGCGACCTTTGAGATTAACGACACGCCCATTCCGTGGGAAACCGCCAGGAGTATGCTGTGCGCGTCCGAAAAGTGCGCGGCAACGCGCAGCTCGCGCGCGTCAACGTCCGACTTCGACAGCACAGCCTCAACCTCAACGCGCGTGCCGGAGCCGGACTTGCGCATTATGAACGGCATGGCTGTGATGTATTCGCGGAAGTTTTCGCGAATGTACTCCGCGCTCTGCCGCGATTCGCGCGACGTTACGAGAACAAGCTCGTCGTCATACACGGGGTAGAAGTTGAAGCGGTCGCCGTCCGGCGCGGTGCCAACCATGCCGAAATCGTAACGAAAGCCGCCCATTTCTTGCTCAACCTGACGGCTGTCCGCTTGGTCAACGAGGAATTTCACGTTGGGGAAGGACTTTTGGAACGACGCGATAATCTCCGGCAGCAGGTGTTGCGCGGGAATTGTAGAGGAAATAATGTCAATCGCGCCGCCGTAGTCGCGCTCCTTGCCCGTCACGCTGTTAATCGCCGTCTCGCGCAGGGACAGGATATTCTTCGCGTAGACAAGTAATTCAAGCCCCGCTTTCGTCAGCGAGACTTCACGCGTGTTGCGAATGAGCAGCTGCACGCCGAGCGACTTTTCCAACGAGCTGATGTATGCGCTGACCGACGGTTGTGAGGCGTACATTTCCTCCGCCGCTTTGGAAAAGCTGAGGTTTTTCGCCACGCAGACAAACGCTTCAAGTTGCTTTATTTCCATAACGCTTACCGTCCTTTGACTATTTGCTTCAGCGCGACCGCCAGCAGGTCAATCTCCGCTTCCGTGTTGAAATACCCGAGCGAGCAGCGCACCGCGCCGCGCGGATAAGTGCCGAGCGTCCTGTGCGCGTTCGGCGCGCAATGCAACCCGCACCGCGTCATTATGCCGAATTCCTCGTCCAGCCGTGCGGCGACGGAGGCATTGTCCATGCCCGCAAAGTCAAGCGCGGCAACGGCAATTTTGTCCGCAAGGTTGTCGGTTCCCGCAATGCGCACGCCCGATATGGAGTTTACCCCGTCGGTCAGGCGTTTTAACAGCGCAGCTTCCCGCGCGCGAATCGCGGCTATGCCCGTTTCCTCGATGTAATCAAGCGCGGCGGACAGCGCGGCTATGCCGGGAATGTTAAGCGTGCCCGCTTCAAGTCGGTCGGGCAGCTCCGTCGGCATGTCCGCCGCGTCGGAGTAACTGCCCGTGCCGCCCGAGACAAGCGGAACAATCTCCGCCGCAAGCTCCTGTGACAGCACAAGCCCGCCGATTCCCTGCGTCGCTAGCAAGCCCTTGTGCCCCGAAAACGCCAAAATGTCAATGTTATCCCGCCGCATTGAAATCGGCAACACACCCGCGGTTTGCGCGCAGTCCACCAAGAGCCGCGCGCCGCGCGCCCGACAGATTGCGCCCACCTCGCGCACGGGCAGTATAACGCCGCACACGTTGGAGGCGTGGGTCATGACCGCGAGCCGCGTCCGCGCCGTGATTTTCGCGTCCATGTCGTCAAGGTCAAGCCTGCCGTCCGCAAAGCACCGCGCCGTTTCGACCTCAACGCCCATTGCCCGCAACTGCGCGAGCGGGCGGAGCACCGCGTTGTGCTCCATCTGCGTTACAACCACGCGGTCGCCGCGCCGCAGCAAGCCCTTGAGCGCGACGTTCAGCGACATGGTAACGCCGCTTGTGAACGCAACCTCTCTGCCAGACGCGCCGCCGAACAGCCGCGCGACTTTTTCCCGCGCGCCAAACACAAGCTCGGACACCTCGTATGCGCCCGCGTACCCGCCGCGATTGATATTGAAGCAGCCGCGCTCGATTATGTCCCGAACCGCGTCCGCAACGCCGGGTGCTTTCGGGTGGGAGGTGCTGCCGTTGTCGAAGTAAATCACGCGCCGCCACCCTCATAAACGCGGCGCACGGCTTCCGCAACCGTCTCGTCCTCACCCGCAAGCAGCGTGCGCACGGAGATGAGCGCCGCGCCGCCGCTAATGCGGATTATGACGGGAACGCGCCCGCGCCGCAGTCGCCGCTCCAATTCCTGCACCGAAAAGCCCGTTGGCTCAAGCGCGACAGCCCAACCCGACAGGTGCACGTTCGGCAGGGAACCGCCGCCCGTCTCGTCCGTCACCGCGCAAGCTTCAACCGTCCACTCGGGGCACGCGGCGCGCAGTCGCTCCGCAAGCGTGGTCGCGCGCGACTTAAGCTCCTCCGTCTCCGCAAACAGCATTGCGAGCGTTGGGATACGCTCCCGCGCTTCCTCGGGGTACAGGCACAGCCGCAGCGTCGTCTCGAGCGCGGCGAGCGTCAGCTTGTCGGCGCGGAGAACGCGAGCAAGCGGGTGCTTTTTAATCGCGGCGATGTACTCCCGCCGCCCCGCCATAATTCCCCCCTGCATAGAGCCGAGCAGCTTGTCGCCCGAAAAGCAGATTATGTCCGCGCCCGCTTCAATTCCGCCGCGCGCCGTCTCGCCGCCGCGAAACCCGAACCGCTCGGGGTCAAGCACGAAGCACGAGCCCATGTCGTACAGCACGGGAAGTCCGCGCTCATGCCCGAACGCGGCAAGCTCCGCGACCGACACGGACTCGGTGAACCCGACAATCTCGTAGTTGCTCGTATGAACCTTAAGCAATATCTCCGCACCGTTCGAGACGGCGCGGCTGTAATCGGCGAGCCGCGTCTTGTTCGTCGCGCCCACCTCGATAAGCTGCGCTCCGCTCTGCTCCATAATTTCCGGTATGCGGAACGAGCCACCGATTTCCACCAGTTCGCCGCGCGAAATGGCGACGCGCTTGCCGCTCGCGAGCGTCGTGAGCATGATGAACACGGCGGCGGCGTTATTGTTGACGACCATCGCGGCTTCCGCGCCCGTCAGCTCGCACACAAGGCTCTCGATGTGGCTGTAACGGCTGCCGCGCTGACCTGTTTCAAGGTCGTATTCAAGGTTGCTGTACCCGCGATACACCTGCGCGGCGGCGGAATACAGCTCGTCTCCCAGCGGTGCGCGCCCCAAATTCGTGTGCAGGATAATCCCCGTCGCGTTGATAACCCCGCGCAGGTTCGCGGTTTCCGCTTTGTCAAGCTCGCGGCGAACCATTTCCGCGCACTCGTCGAGTGACGGAATCTCAGAAACGGTACCGAGCAGCAGCGCGGCGCGCAGCTCCGAAAGGACGCTCTGTGCCGCGCGCTTGACGCGGGGACGCGCTAACCCCGAAAAGTCGCCGTGCTCCAAAAGCGCGTTCATGTTGGGCAGCTCCCGTAAATTTCCGTCCATACAAACCTCCTGTTTTCGCCTGTCGCGGGTTAAAAAATGCCCCCTGTTGCAGTAAAATGTTCTGCAACAGGGGGCTGCATTAAGTCTTTCTGCCGTATCGCTCTATTTAGTTCTTTACCCGACCGTCGGGACTATCTCGCTCTTCCCGCCTTTGTACAGACCCCACGCGCCGCGTCCGCTCGTGCGGATTGTGACGTTCTCGTTGAACGAGCTGTGGGTCACGCCGAGAGAACCGCCGCCGGCTTCTTCGGTGCCGTCGAGGTCAATCGAGTTGCGCACGTCGCTTATTGCGCGCACGCGGAAGAATACCTCAAACCCGACGGGCATGTTCCTGAACGTGAACGTCCGTGCGGCAAACGCGTCGCTGTCCATGTTGACCGTGTAAATGCGCGTCGCGCCGTTAACGCTGCCGTTCATGGGTTGGTTAATGTAGGAGTACCCGCTGTACCAATACGGGACGTAGTTCGGCGACTTCATCAGGTCCGCTTCGCCGCTCGCGGAGACGTCCGTCGTGATGAAGAACTGCACGTTGCCGCTGTGCAGGTAAGCGACCTGATACGCAGTGATTGTGGAGTTGCCGTCGTCGCGCGGCGCGTCCCATGTGACGGTTGCGTCCGTCTTGTTCGGGTCGCCGTTGCTCGCCGCCGAGTACGTGACCTTCACGTTCTGCGGGGAGGACGGCATGTAAGCGTTGCCCGCCTTGACCGTCGCGGGGTTAAGGAACGCCGTCGTCGGGTTAAATCCTCTGTATTGCAGGCTCGCGTTCGTCAGGTAGTTTGCGCCCGCGGGGTCAATCTTGGACGCGGACTTGCCGTTTTCCGTAAGCGTCGCGCCGCTGATTAGCTGAATCTGCTGGTTTTGCCGACCATACGTGTCGTAGTTGCCGAACAGCCGCACGGAGTTCAGCTCACCGCCCGCGACGACGGGAATAAGCGTGTTCGCTCTGGAGTTATCCCGAACGCCGTCGTAATACGGCGGGAACGCGCCCGCCATGCGGGGACGCGCGGTGTTAATCAGCGCGGTTTTGGACGTAATCCCGTGCGTCTCGTACATCTCCCGAACAATGCCCGGTGACAGCGCGACGACGTTAATCGCCTCGGCTCCCAATGTGTTGTAGGTTGAGCCGCCGATGTCATAAACCGGGAAGAAGTAGCTCGTGTCGCCCATTGCCCCGCCCGGTGCTTGCAGCGCGGCGTTCGTCCAGAAGTTCGGCTCGCCGCCGTAGGTTGCGGCTCCCGTCGCGTTGCCCGCCCAGATTGTTATTGTGCTCTCCTCGGGTCTGAAGCCCATGTAAACGTGGTAAGGCACCCACTTGTCGGTCGGGCGCGCAATGCCGTCCCAATTGTTCGGGTCCCAACCGGGCAGAAGCTCCTCCTGCTCGCGGAACGTGAACATCGCGAAGTCCTGTTCGCGACCCTTGTACTGGTGGTCGTCCATCTCGCGCGAGATTTGCCCGATGTTGCGGAAGCACATTCTTATCGCGCGGCCGATAACGTTGTTAACCTCGTTGCCCGCGCCGCCGAACGAGCCGATGTCGCCCGTAACGCCCAGCTCTTCCGCCAACGGGCCGTTGAGCATGATGTGCAGCGTACTGTCGCTGCCCGTAACCATGCCGTGGTACCACATCTTGTCGAAGTCCGAGCCGCTTGCCATAAGCTCCATCGCCGCCAGAATGACGGGGAAGTGCTCCGGCTTTGCGCCCGCCATGACCGCGTTCGTCGCGACCTTTTCGGGGGTAATCGCGCCGCCCTGGAACTTCAGCCAAGCGATAACGTCGTCCTTGCCCTCAAACACGCCCGTCGTCGGGTTATACCCGCTGCGCGCGGAGCCTTTGAGCATCTCGTCAACAAGCTCGCGCGTCGGCGCGACGAGGGGCAGTCCGTCGCCGAAGTTGCCGTAGAACCCGATGTCCTTGTTCGTGCCGCGCCGCGCCAAAGCTTCGGCGGCAATCGAACCCTCGGGCGGGTCGTTCATCATTGCGATTTCGTTGAATATCTGCTGCGCCTCCGCGTAGCTGCGCGCCTGAACCACAATCGGCTCGTTGCCGATACCCATCATCGTGTCATAATAGGTCAGCGGCGCGGGGTTGCGTTCCGTCTCGGTCAGCGGCGCGGTCAGCGCGTACTCCGCCATTTCGAGCGCGGTCATGTCAGCGACGCCCCAGAATTCCATGCGCTCCCTGTCGGGATAATCCTTTGTGTTCAACACGTGCTCTTTCAGGAACTGAATCGCGACCGTGTTGTTCTGCGGCGTTGCCATGTTGCCTGTGTATTGCTCCGCCATCGCCATTAACGAATGGTCCATAATCGTCTTTCTCGCGGAGGACGCGCCGTTGACAATCAGACCGTTGTTCTGGTGAAAGCTGAACATTGACGTTGTGAGATACGTAATCGGGATTCCGCGGGATTCAATTGCTTTTATGTGGGTGGAACTCCACCACGAGCAGCAGTTTCAATCTCCTACCCCGACAATCAAAGCGTCCGCGTTGGCGACCCAGTTGTCGTATGTACCGTCGGTTTTATTGTTCCACGGGTGCAGCCCGTTTGAAATAACCCCGCCGACGGTTAACCGCACGGTCAGCCCCTCCGGAATTGCGGTGTTGTTCGGGTCACGGCTCTCCGTTTCCCATTTCTCTTTCAGCATTTGCCCCAGCGCGACCGCCGGCTCTCCGTCCAGCGGCTTGTAGTACCACGATACGCCGAGACGCAGCGTGCGCGCGCCCGTTCCGTACAGTATGTCGGTTACTCCGTTGCGCTCCGCCAGCGGCACGTCGCGGCGCGGCTCGACGGTTCCGATTGGGTTAAGGAACTCATACGTCGTTAATGGCGTTTCCTTTTTCGCGCAGCCCGCGCCGACGCTTAAAAGCATGACGAACGCGAGCAGAAACACCATCGCTCTTGCAAGTGACTTCTTCAAAAGATACCCCTCCTTGTTAAAAGATTTTGCCGATAATTAAAACCAATACACTAAAACTTATACGCTAAAACCTAACCGCTTGCGCCCTTAACCGAATTTTGCGGCAACCTCGGGCGGCGGCGACAGGGAAACCGTGTTATCGGGCGACTTGCCCGACTTGACAAGCGTAGCCTTTACCCACGCGCCGCGTCCGCTCGCGCCGAAGTCAAGCGCGGCGGGGACGGCAACGCCGACGGCGTTAACCACCTTGTCGTCAATCGCGCGCACCCAGAAGTCGTTGTAATACGCGTCGTCCGCCGACATTCCGCGTATAACCACGCTCGTCGCGCCGGAGGGAACATCGAGCCACGCGGGGAAGTACTCGTAATTGCTCGTCTTAAACGGCTTCGGCGTGTAAACCAGCGGCGCGGCGACGGGATTGTCGGGCTTGATGAGTATATAGTCGAACCCGCTCGACGCGCGCAGAACGTACCACGTTCCCGCCGTCAGTTCCGCGACGCTGTTGACCTTTGTGTAACCCGTCAGCTTTGCGGGCGCGGCAATCGCCGTGTAGCTCGCGTTGAACAGCCCGTAAACCACCGTTCCCGACTGTATGCCGTTGCCGTCAAGCCCCGGGTCATAGGAACCCGCCGCCATCGGCCATATGCCGACGTCAAACGCGACTCTGAGCTCCGCCGGAGCGACGAAGTTGCTCGCTCCGATTGGCGGCGGTGGCGGCTGCGGCGAGCCCGTGTCGGGCAACACGCCCGCGGGGTTAAAGGCACCGCCCGCGGCTCCGCCGGTGTAGGAAACCTGATACCTAAGCCCCGTTGCCGCGCCTGTCGGCGCGCTCCAGGACAGGTATGCCTTGCCGTCCTTGTAATAAACCTCCGCCTTTGTCGGCTGCGCGGGGGAGGGCGCGTCCTTGCCGTAATTCCCCGACGCGGCTCCCGTAATCAGCCGCGACTGGAACGCCTGCACGCCGTAAAACTTAGTCGCCGCCATGCCGTATTGGCTTGCGCCGCCCGTGTAAACGCGCGCGCTGTCCGGGTCGCCGACGACGACGGGGTACAGCAAGCTCTGGTTGCCGCCGACGTAACCCAACGTGTTAAGCAGCGCAACCTTGTTCGCGATAACCGTGCCGCCGGGTCCAAGCCCCGATTGCAGCAGGGCGGTGACGTTGCGCGGTATCGTCATGATACTCACGTTGGCGAAGCCCGCCTTTGTCGCGCCGCTTCTGACGACGTTCAGCGGAACGAACTCGGCGTTTACGCCGCCCAAGCCGAAGTACATGTCGGTCGCGGAGTAACCGAGCACGGTGACGGTGCTCTGCTCGCGCTTAAAGCCGAGCATTTCGCTGTGCCGCTCCCACCCTGCGGGAAGCAGCTTCTCCTCCTCGCCGAAAACCGTCAGCGCGTGGTCGTTTTGCCGCCCCTGACGCGCCGTGCCGTCGGTGACGTTCGTTCTGTTAACGCCGATGTTGCGTGCGCTCAATCGAACGGCGCGACCTATGGCGTTGCTCGCTTCGTTTCCGCTGCCGATATAGCCCCATTGCCCCGAGATGCCCAGCTCCTCGACAATCGGACCCGAAAACAGCAGCATCAAGCTGTAATTATCGCTTGAGGTCAGCGAGTGGTAGAGCAACCCGCCGTCCTCCCATGAGCTTGCGTATGCCTCCATCGCGGCGAGAATCGCGGGGAAGTACGCGGGTCTCGCGCCCGCCATTACCGAGTTAATCGCGACTTTCTCAACGGTCATAATCCCGCCTCTCGGCATGATTCTGCCCAGAACCTCGTCGCGCCCGCGCGTCGTCGCGGCGAGCATTTCGTCAACAAGCTCCGGCAGCGGCATTATCATCGGCAGTCCGTCGCCAAAGCCCAATTCCATGGACATGGCGTTGAACTCCGCCGCCGCGAGAACCTCGTCCGCTTCCTCAATCTTCAGCAGCTTCGCCGTCGGGTCTCCGTCCGTCCAACCCGCGAGCTGCGCGGGCGTGATTGCGGGCGGCGACTTCTCGTCCTGCGTCAGCGCGCCCGTGAGCGCGGTCTTAACCTGCGGATACACGCCCTTGGCGAAAGCTTCCTCCAGGTATTCAACGCTGTTGTTGCGCAAAACCGTTGCGGCGCGGCTGTAAATCTCGCTGTCAATCGTAACGCCGCGCGCGCCGCCGAAGCCGTTGTCCAGCGCGCCGACGGCGGACGCTTCAACAAACGCTTCGTGCGTCAGCAAAACGGTCGGCGTGCCGAGAGCCTCCACCATTTTCTGGTGATACGCCCCCCACCACGCGCTTAGTGTGCAGTCCGCAACGCCGAACACCACCGCGTCGTACTCGGCAAGCGTCTCGTAATACGACAGGGGCTTCGCGCCGATTGAGCTGCCGAGATTGAACTCGTCGAACTCCGCGCCCGTGTACTCGTTTTCGAGCATGTGTTCAATGGCGCGCATCGTCTGCGGGCTAATCGCCTTGGCGTAATACGCGAACGCGACGCGCTTGTTCGCAAAGCTCGTAAACCCGCGCTCCGCTAGCGGTTGGTTGGGCTGCGGCTCAAGCTCGCCCAGCGGGTTATAAACCGTTATGGACGAAGCCGCCATGCTGAAGCTCGGGATTATGATTGCCGCCAGCACTCCCGCGACGACGACCACAACCAGACAGCATATGACCGCTATCAGCTTTTTCTTCTTCAATATGATTACCTCCTTATCAAAATTTCTTCAATCACTATTTGCAATCACTATTTCCCTTGCCAAAAGCGGCGTTCTCCGTCCCACCGCGTGATTTTCATCGTGTCAAAATATTCGACGAGCTGCTGCGCGTACTTTCGCGGCGTTTCCAAAATGTCCCGCGCTTCCGCGAGCGTAAAGCCGTCGGGAGCTTTCTCGCGCAAGGTTTTTTCCGCGCTTTGGAGCGCGTCCGTCAAATACACAACGTTGTCGGACGGGCGAACCATCTCGCCGCTGCGCAAAAACCATTGCAAATACTCGCCCTGCTCTTTGTCCGCGATATTCAGCGCGGCAACCGCGTCGCTCCAAGGCGGCGGGGAATACGGCGTCTCTCGGTAAAGCCCGCGCAAACCGTCAATAACCGCCGACTGCCGCTCGGTCAGCGTGGGCTTCCACCCCGCGAGCCAGATTGCCGTCTCGTCCTGTTCAAAGCCGCCCGCGCCGTCCAAATATCGGAACACAGCGCGCTGCCGCTTCGCGTCCATTCGGGGAAAATGCTCCTGCGCGACCTCTTTCTTGGACGCGCCGAACCGCAACGGGAATCGGCTGAAATAATCGCCCAGCCACGCGGCGAGCTTATCTTTCAAGCCGCTCGCGGTTTCCGACGGGAAGAGCAAGCCGTCCTGCAATTCAAGCAGCACTCCGCTCTCAACCATCTCCCGCGCGATTTGCTCGGGTTCATGTGCGTCGGTACGCGACAGGCACTCGGTCACTTCCGCCATCGACCACGGCTTGCCGTCCTTGACCATCGACACCAGCAACACCTGCGTTGGCTCCCCGCCGTACAGCGCGGCAAGTCGCGCAAGCTCGCTTTCTAGGTTGCGGCGTTTGAACTTCGCCGCCGACGGTTCGACGACGGTTCCGCCGCCTATTGTATACATCGGCGAATAAAAGCGCAACACCACTCTGTCCCCCGGCAGTACGGCAAGCGGCGATTCAAGCTCCAACTGCGCAAAGCAGCTCTCCCCGGGGGCGAGCGCGGTTCTGTCCAATAAAACGACGCGCGCCAAAACCTCCGTCGTCCCGTGGTGGACGTGGACGCGCGTGCGGTGCGCAATTTCGGGCGCGTCGGGCAGCAGCTCCAACCGCAGGCTTATGCGGTTGCTGTCATGCAGCGCGTCAGGCGCGGCGAGCCAGCTCCCGCGCTCGACAAATGCCTTTTCAACGCCCGCGAGGTTGGCGGCGACGCGCTCTCCCGCGTACACTTCGTCCCGCTTCTCTCCGTGAACCTGAAGCGAGCGCACGCGCGCCGACTTGCGGGAGGGCAACAGCTCAAGCGTGTCGCCTTGGCGAATCGTCCCGCTCCACAGCGTGCCCGTGACGACGGTGCCGAAGCCCGACAGCGTAAACACGCGGTCAACGGCAAGTCGGCAAATGCCCGCCGACACGCGCTCCGGCGTTTCGGCGCAAAGCTCGGCGATAACGTCCAGCAGCGCGGGAACGCCCTGCCCCGTGACGGAGGAAACCTCTACAATCTTCGCGTCGCGCAGAGGGCTGTCCTTAAGGTATTCGCCGACGTCCTCACGCACAAGCTCAAGCCATTCCTCGTCCACCATGTCAATCTTCGTCAGCGCGACGACGCCGCGCGTCACGCCCAGTAAGCGCAGTATATCCATATGCTCGCGCGTCTGCGGCATGACGCCCTCGTCGGCGGCGATTACGAACAGAACAACGTCAATCCCCGTCGCCCCCGCGAGCATGGTTTTTATAAACCGCTCGTGCCCGGGAACGTCAACAATGCCGATGCGCTGCCCGTCGGGCAGGACGTAGGGCGCGAAACCAAGCTCAATGGTAATGCCGCGCGTAATCTCTTCCTTTAATCGGTCGGTATTCACGCCTGTTATGTAACGGACAAGCGAAGTTTTGCCGTGGTCAACGTGACCGGCGGTGCCGAGTATAATTCGCTTCATCGTGCGTTCGCCTTCTCTCACATTTCGGCACTCGTTTTGGCGGGGATGTGTGCGAATCGAACACACCTGAGACGGCGCAAACCGCCTCACAATCGGGTTTGAAGTCCGTGCCGGCCACCAGACCGGAACCACCCCCATATAAATTGACCGCGCTGTTTAATCGTCCACACAAAGCATAACACGGCTTATCGGAATTGTCAATATAATGCCGCCGATATATCACAACATTTGTGCAGGGTGCCAACGGCTAAACGCCCCCCGTCAATTAACAACCGCTTCCGAATTGAATAAGGTGTTGAAGCCGCCGAACTTTTGTGTTAAACTTACAACAAAAAAAGGCGGTGCAGCCATGCCTGAGGTCACGCCGATGATGCGGCAATACTATGATATAAAGGAGCAGAATCCCGAGAGCATTCTGTTCTTCCGCCTCGGCGACTTTTATGAGATGTTCGGGGACGACGCGCGAACCGCGTCCCGCGAGCTTGACCTGACGCTGACGACGCGCGACCGCGCGAACGAGAACCCCGACGAGCGCATACCCATGTGCGGCGTGCCCTACCACTCGTCCGAGGCGTATATCGCGCGGCTTATCGCCAAGGGGTACCGCGTCGCAATCTGCGAGCAGCTTGAGGACCCCGCGACGGCTAAGGGACTTGTCGAGCGCAACATTATCCGCGTCGTAACGCCCGGAACCGTAACGGAGCCGTCCATGCTGGACGAGAGCCGCGCGAATTACCTCTGCGCCGCGTGGGTCGGCGAAACGGACTGCGCCGCCGCGTTTGCGGAGCTTACAACCGGTGAGCTTACCGTCGCCGTCGGCGACCTGACGCATATACGCAACGAGCTTGCCACGAACGCGCCGAGCGAGATTATTGTCGGCGGCGCGCGCGCGGGTGAGCTTCTAGCGAGCCTGAAAGAGCAATCGACCGCGCTGACGCGGCGGGACGACGCTCGGTTTGACGCGGAAGCGACAGCCGCGCGCGTAAAGTCACAGCTCGGCGGCGCGGAATTGGAACCGAGCGAAAGCCTTGCGCTCGGCGCATTGCTATCCTACGTCGCGGACACGCAGATGCGCCCGCCGCGCTTTACCGCCTTGCGGCGCACGGGCGGCGAGGAATATATGGAGCTTGACGCGCAGACGGCGCGAAGCCTTGAGCTTGTCGCCGCAATGCGCACGGGCGAGCGCAAGGGCAGCCTGCTCGCGACGCTTGACCGCACGAAAACCCCGATGGGGCGGCGGCTGCTGCGTACTTGGGTTTCGCGCCCGCTGCGCTCCGTCGCGGCGATACGCCGTCGGCTGAACGCCGTCGCGGAGCTTGTGGCGGACACGGTCGCGCGCGGCGAGCTGTTGCGGGAGCTGCGCGACGTCGGCGACGTTGAGCGGCTGACCGCACGCGCGGTTTACGGCACGGCGAACGCCCGCGACTTAAAGTCGCTCGCCGCGTCGCTCGCGGGGTTTGACGCGCTGATAACCCGCGCGCGCCCTATGCGCTCCGCTCTGCTGCAACAGGTTGCGGGCATGGACGCGCTGACGGACGTGCTTGAGACGATTGAAACCACGCTCGGCGACGGGGACGGCGGCATACTGCCCTTTTCCGTGCGGGAGGGCGGCATGATTCGCGCGGGGCGCGACGCGGAGCTTGACCGCCTGCGCGGACTGCTGCAAAACAGCAGCGCGGCTCTGACCGAAATAGAGCGGCGCGAGCGCGAGACGACGGGGCTGAAGCTCAAAGTCGGCTACAACCGCGTGTTCGGCTACTATATTGAAATCCCGCGCGCGAAGTCGGAGGACGTGCCGCCGACGTATATTCGCAAGCAAACGCTCGTCAACTGCGAGCGGTTCATTACCGAGGAGCTGAAAACGCTGGAATCCGAGCTGCTCACCGCGAAGGAGCGCGCGGCGGAGCTTGAGTTCGCGCTGTTTGCGGAGCTGCGCGACGCGGTTTCGGCGGCGGCGGAGCGACTGGGGCGCAGCGCGTCCCGCGTTGCGGAGCTTGACGCGCTCGTGTCGCTCGCGGAAACGGCGGCGCGGGAGAATTACTGCAACCCCGAGGTTGACATGGGCGGCGTGATTGACATTCGGGACGGGCGGCACCCCGTCGTCGAGAGTGCGAGCCGCGACGCGCCGTTCGTCCCGAACGATACGTATCTGGACGGCAAGAGCAAGCTCGGCGCGATAATCACGGGTCCGAACATGGCGGGAAAGTCCACGTACATGCGGCAAACCGCGCTCATTGTGCTCATGGCGCAAATCGGCTCGTTCGTGCCCGCGTCGGCGGCGCGAATCGGCGTTGTGGACCGCGTGTTCACGCGCATCGGCGCGTCGGACGACCTTGCCGCGGGCAAGTCCACGTTCATGGTCGAGATGACGGAGGTCGCGGAAATACTTCGCGCCGCAACGTCGCAGAGCCTGATTATTCTCGATGAGGTCGGGCGCGGCACTTCAACCTACGACGGCATGGCGATTGCCCGCGCGGTGCTTGAGCATTGCGTTACAAAGTTGCGCGCCAAGACGCTGTTCGCGACGCATTACCACGAGTTGCAAGTTATGGAGAGCGAGGTCGCGGGGATTCACAACTACAGCATTACCGCGAAAAAGCGCGGCGGAGACGTGATATTCCTGCGCAAGATTGTGCCCGGCGGCGCGGACGAGAGCTACGGCATTGAGGTCGCTAATCTCGGCGGAGTGCCGACGAGCGTCATTAAGCGCGCGCGCGAGGTCATGGAAGCCCTGTCGCTGACGCAGAGCGCGCCCGCCCAAACGCGCAAGCCCGCCGCTCAAATGCCCTTCGCGTCCGAGCAGATGTCGTTTGCGGACGAGCGCGAGAGCGCGGTGGCGGAGCGTCTGCGCCGCATAAGCCCCGACACGCTCACGCCGCTGGAGGCGCTGAACCTGCTCTACGAATTGAAGAAGAAGGTGACGGAATGAACCCAAACAGCAAGGAAGCCATGCGCAAACCGTTTAACACGCAAATCAGCAGCGGCACGGCGATTTTCGGCTGGACATACCTGCCGATTCACGGTGCGCTGCTGCAAATAATACTAATCGCAATCGTTCATCTCACGGGCTGGAAGGTCGAAGCCGTCTACCTGACGCTTATTGTTTACACCATCGGCATAGTCTGCTCGCTGACGTTCGGTTGGCGGTTCCTGAAGTCGAACTTCGCGGACTTTCAGAGCAACGTCACGCAGTCGCTGATGTCCGCCGCCGCCGCGCTGGGGCTGTACTACGCGTCGAACGTCGTAATCGTCCTCGTCATAACGGCGCTGGGCATTACGCTGAACAATCCGAATCAGGTGGAGGTCGCGGCGCAGACGAGCGCCAACATCAACATTATGCTGATTAGCGCGGGACTTTTCGCGCCGATAGTGGAGGAGATGATATTTCGCGGCGCGATATTCGGCACCCTGCGGCGCAGGAACCGCGCGCTCGCCTATATCGTCTCCGCGCTGCTGTTCTCGCTGCTCCACGTGTGGAGCTACGCCCTCGCCTATCACGATGTGAGGGTGCTGATTAACGCCGTGTCCTATATCGCGCCCGCGTTCGCCCTCGCGTGGTGTTACGAGCGTTCGGGCAACATCTGGTCGCCGATTTTCATGCACATGGCGGTGAACGTAATCTCCACCCTTGCTTCAAACGCGTTGCAAGGCTGAAACGCCGTTGACGGCGGCGCAAACGCGTGCTATAATATAAGCGTTACATGACACGGGATTTCGCCGTGTTACTGTGCGGATAAATCTAAATTAAAAAATTGAATAAGAAAGGAGGAAAATGTTATGTCAAAGAAGCTATTGCGCTTATTTGCACGGTTGACGGTGTTTTCCTCCTTTTGCGTTTTGTCTTAGTCTCGCAAACGCGGAGGGCGCTGTAACAATCAAAATTTGATTGGAGTGACCTTTATAGAAACAACAACAAACACATGGGAGAGCAAGCTTAAGACCGCCGTTGACGCGGACGGACGCACGGTCGGCTTGCCGAAGTTCAAGGGAACCCTCGCGGAGCTTATCACGACGGCGATAACCGACGGCAACGGCGCGTATGACACGGGCGAGTACGCCGCGGAAGCGCGTCGGCTCGGCATCACGGCGGAGACGCTCGGGCTTGTTACGGGCATAGACGTTGAAACCGCCGAGTACCTGTATTCGGGCGAATACGACCGCGACGTTGAGCGCGGTAAGTATCGGTACGTGAACCCCGACGGCGAAGAGGTTGCCGTGGACGTTAACTCGGAGCTGTTCAGGCAGCACGGCGCGGTGCTCCTCTGCGCCGCAAGGCTGGCGGAATGCGCAAGATTCGGCGACGCGGACGAAAAGCTGAGGTTCAGTATCGAGTACTACTTGACAGAACGCTACAAAATCTCGCTAGAAACAATAGCCCAATACGCCGCCGACTACTCACCCGACAACCCAAGCGAAGCAGCAGAGAAAATCCGCAAATTCCTAAAATCCCCCGATGCCCTAACACCAGAGGAAAAATACAACCTATCAACAACAGTAACCCTACTACTAACAAACCTGCAAACTAGTAACTAAAAAAACAAGCGCGTCCGAAAAGGACGCGCTCGTTCTCTAATTGTCAATTGTCAATTGTTAATTGTTAATTGCCGTAGTCCACCCCTCAAGGCACACGCCCGTCGCGTAGTCAATCTTGCGGGCGAACGCCTCGGGGTAGTCGCGCCGCCACTCCGCCCATTCCTCGTCGGTGACGCGCTCAACCTCCGTCAGGAAGCCGGAGACAGCCATGCCCGTCGAGTTCTTGGACGTGAGGTTCGTCGGCGTTATGCAGTTTATCGCGCCGCCTCGGTCCAGCACGCCGGGGATTATCGGGTCGAGCCGACTGCCGTGGTCAACGTAGCATATGCCGGGCAGGACGCGTTGCGTAACATACGCGCCGCAGAGCACAATGCCGCGCTCGTTGTAGACCTTTACAACGTCGCCGTGGGTTATGCCGCGCTTTTCCGCTTCCTCGGGGTGGAGCCATACGGGTTCGTACTGATACCCGTCGAACGCGCGTAGCTTCATCGTCTCAACCTCGCGATTCCACACTATATCGTCGCATTGCGCGTGCATACGCCAACGCCCGTGGTTTGACATGCACAGCAGCGGGTACTTTTTCGCGCGCTCGGAGCTGCGGCGTTCGTCGTGGCTCTCGCCTTTTTCAATCCACTTCGGCACGGGCGGTCGTTCGGGGTCGTCCGGCATGAACTTCGATATGGCGGTGGACGAGAACTCGAGCAAGCCCGTCGGCGTTGTCAGCGGGTGATTCTCGGGGTCGCTGTAGAACTCGAACAACCCAGCAGGCAAATCCTGCGCGCCGTCCTTACACGGGACGACGAAGATTTTCTTCTTGGAGAATTCCTCCCAAGTCATGTAGTCCTCGCAACCCGTCGCCGCGTAGAAGTACCGCACGCGGTCCTCCTCGGACAGGTTGCAGGTGTAGGCGTTGTAAACGTCCTCGCCCAGCTTTTCGGCGACGCGGGCGCATACGTCGAAGTCGGACAAGCTCTCGCCGACGGGCGGGCAGCATGGGTGCTCCAGGTAAATCGAAACATACGCGCCGCTCGACATGTCGTTGGCTATGTCGTTCATCTCGTGCTTCGTCGCGACGGGTAATATAATGTCCGCGAAATAGCAGTCGTTTTCAAGCCACGGGTGCTGCGCGACTATACACTCGATGCTCTCGTCGCGCATCGCGCGTATCGACAGGTTGCCGTCGTTCCAGCACGTGGTTTGGCACGGCGCGTCCGTCCACATCATGTGCACGCGGGAAAGTCCCGGGCGCGGATACACGATTTTCTCAAACTCGTAGTCGCTCGTCGGCTGTCGGTAATTGTTCTTGTCCGGCTGCTGACTGGACGAGAAGCATTGCAGCCCGTACCACTCCGCGCCGCCGTCCAATATCGCCTTGTGGACGAGGCAGCGCGGGATAAACTGCTTCGGCGCGGGGTGCTGCTTGAACAGCTCGATAAGCTCGGGCGCGCGGCGTTGCTGCTCGTCCGATAGTGTGAAGCGTTTCATGTTAATCGCGGGCGACACGTCGCCGTCAACGGGGCGCAGCGGGTCGGCAATCGACGGCAGCTGCGGCGTGAACTTGCCCTGATACGGCAGCGGGTAGTCGCGGTTCCATAGGTTAAATTCTATCAGCTTCGCCTGATGCACGCCCGGCTTACCGACGGCGCGCATACCGAGCAGCATAGCCTCAAGCCGCGCGGGTTCCGTCGAATACGGTCCGCGAATGTAAGGTCCGCCGTTGCCGTGCAGGATTGAAGCCGTCTTTTTCGCCCAGTCGCGCGCGAGAGCCTTGATTGTCCACTCCGACACGCCGCACTTTTCGGAAGCCCAAGCGGGCGTTTTCGGCTCGCCGTCCTCAATGCCGAGCACGTAGTCGGAAAACGCGTCGAACCCGCTCGCGTGGCTGTCGATGTACTCTTTTTCATATGTGCCCTCGGTAATCCACATGTACGCAATCGCGAGCTGGAGCGCGACGTCGGTGTTCGGCAGAATCGGAATCCACTTGTCGGCGTGAACCGCCGCGCCGTAATTCAGGTCGGGGCAGACGAACACGCTCTTCAAGCCGATTGACGACATCCAGTAGCACAGGCGGGACGAGATTTGCCCCACAACGCCGAGCGGCGTGGTTTCGGGGTCGCAACCCCAATACAGCAGCAGGTCGGCGTGCTGCGCAATGTCGGGGAACAGATTCGTCATCGGCATCATCTCGCCGACGGGTTCGCAGCCCCAGACGTGCTTCGCGCCCCAGAACCAGCCCTCCCACGAGTCCATGTTCCGCATTTGCAGCGTGTAACCGCCCATGATTGACAGCAACCTGTTCGGGCAACCGTGTGACGGCGAGACGTGCTTGCCCTCGCCGTGCATGTCCGCCTGACACAGCACGGCTTCCATGCCGTACTTCTCCTTTTGCCGCGTAAGCTCGTCCGCAACGAGCTGCGCCGCTTCGTCCCATGAGATGCGCACGTAGCCGCTCTTGCCGCGATTCTGCGGGTTGCGCTCACCGTTTGGGTCCCAGTCCACGCGCTTTAGCGGGTAGCGCACGCGGTTGCGCGAGTACACGCGCGACTTATAGCCCAAGCCGAACGGCGAAATTGTAACGCGGTCGGGCGCGGAAAACGAGCTGCCGCGCGCCGTAATCGTCCAAGGGTTGTGCGTGTCGGCTAGCTCCTTGTCGTAGTAATACGGGCGTATGCGCGTAATCTTCCCGTCGGTGGAATCGACAAGGCAGGGTCCGCCGCTCTCGGGACCCATCAACGAGAAAGATATTAAATTCTGCGTGTCCGGCGTAAACTTAGTGGCGCGCGTTGCTTTTGTAGCCATAAAATCGTATCTCCGTCCTAATTGTCCATTGTCAACTGTCAATTGTTAATTGTATTATATCTCGGTTACAACCAAAAGGGAAGCAAAGATAAAATTTTATGGTGACAACCAAACGGCTGTCACCATATCGCGGTTGTGACCGATTGCGCGCGCCTACCGCTTTTTAGTCCTGTGCCGACCGCGCGAAACCGCGAGAATGACCAGCACGAGCGCGGCGGCGAGCGCGGCGACTATCCACACTATCGGCATTTTGTCGCCCGTGTCGGGGTCGCCGCCGCTCTCGGGCGGCATACTCGTGCCCGCCGTCGCCGATGGGCTTGCGCTCGGGCTGACCTCGGGGCTTGCCGACGGGCTTGCTTCCGGACTTGGACTTGTCTCGGGACTCGTCTCGGGGCTTGCGGTTGAGGACGTTTCGCCCGTCGGGGACGGCGCGGCGGACTCTTCGGGATTGTCGCTCGCGTCGTCCGTCGCTTCCGCTTCCGCGGACGCGGTTGGCTCGGCGGATTCGCCGGCGGCGCGCGCGCTGACGGGGCATGCGAACGCGAATACCGCGACGATTGCGACGGTTACGGCGAACGCGGCGATTATCGGCGCCGCGCCGATTTTGGAATGATGGATTCTCAACTTGTTCAGTACCTCCCAAGCAGCCGCGTAAATCGCGGCTCAGATTCATTATTTGCACCGCGAACGAAAAATAAAAGCGGTTGTTTTTGTTATTTCTCGTTTTTTGCCTTGACATTGGTACCATACTAGGGTTTATAATCATTAGCGTATGAAATTATGTAAATTTGCTGCAAAGGAGGAGGCTGCATGGCTAAGGTAAACACACAGAACGCATCAGAGCTGAAAGCGGCGGTTGAAAAGTATCTGGCGGAATTTCCGGGCGATTTAATCTGCGCGCGTCAACTCTGGTACGAGGGGCTGGGCGGCGAGGGCGCGGCGAACGCGACGACCGTCGCCGCGATTGAAGCCGCGATTGCCGCGGTTCCCGGCTGGAACAACGTCGGCGACGTGCGCTATGAAAAGTTCGGCTCGCAGAACAGCTACAAGCTCGCGAAATAACTCGCGCTGGCACGCGTGAAGCGCGGCACTCATCAGAATCGCGCGGCACGGGAAACAATCCGATTCCAATTCCAATCGACAGGAGGAGAGAACTGAAAATGGCGAACAAAATTATGGTTCAGCACCTGTTTAAGCTGAACGGGCTTTACAAAGAGCCGGACGGCAAGGTGCTCAAAATCGTACTCAGCGAGGTTTATAATCTGCGCTGCTTCGAGGTAAAGGACGGCAACCTCACAGGCCCGCTAATCAAGATTCACCCCGAAAGCGACCGCGCCAAGGCACTTGTCGAGGCGTAACGAGGTTCGATAATCACAGACAACGCAAAATAATAAGTAGGAGGAAGCAGCAAAAATGGCTGAAAAAATCACGCACAGCATATGTGTCGGCGGTCCCATCGCCATACACACGGTTGACGGCGTAATCCGGCGTATCCGCCCGATTATTTTCGACAACAACGACCCCAAGGGCTGGGTTATCAAGGCGCGCAGCAAGGTCGGCGGCGCGCAGGACGCGGAATATACGCCGAACCGCAAGGCGCAGCCCGCGTTCATCGCCCTCACAGAAAAGAACAGGGCGTATTCCTATGACCGTATCCGCTATCCGATGATTCGCGAGGACTTCGTTGAAACGCCGGACGGCAAGAACCGCAACACCGAAAATCGCGGCAAGAGCGAGTATCGTCGCGCGTCATGGGACGAGGCTCTCGACCTTGTGGCTCGCGAGATTAAGCGTCTGCAAGCGACTTACGGCAAGGAAACGATTACCGCCTGCACAGGCTCGCACCACTCATGGGGACTTGTCGGATACAAGCTCTCAACGTTCGCGCGCTTTTTCCGTATGCTCGGCTATACGGAAATTAAGGACAACCCCGACTCATGGGAGGGGTTCACATGGGGCGCGCCGCATACCTACGGCTATTACTGGCGGCTCGGCGGCACGGAGGCTTTCGACTTGCTCGAGGACGCGCTGCAAAACGTCGAAACCATGATTATGTGGAGCCACGACCCGGACACGACGCGCGGCGGTTACGCCGGCAACGAGTCCACGATGTGGCGGCATTGGCTTGACGACATGGGCGTTCAGTTTATCTATATTGACCCATACAACAACTTCTCATCCGTTAAGCAGGCGGACAAGTGGTTCGGTCCCCGACCGGGCACGGACGCCGCGCTGTGCGAGGGCATTGCCCACGTCTGGATTACAGAGGGGCTTTACGACAAAGAATATATCGCCAAGCACGGGCACCGCTTTGACGAGTGGGCGGACTATATCCTCGGTAAAGGCGTTGACAAAACGCCGAAGGACCCCAAGTGGGCTGAGGAAGAGACGGGTATTCCCGCCGCGGACATCAAGGCACTCGCCAGACGCTGGGCGACGACAAAGACAATGGGCGGCTCGGGACTGCGCGGCGGCTTCGGCGGCGTATGCCGCACGGCGAACGGCACGGAGTTCGCGCGCCTTATGGTGCAGCTCTTCGCCATGCAGGGCATGGGCAAGCCCGGGCAGAACATCTGGAGCGGGACGACAGGCGCGCCGATGGACTACAACTTCTGGTTCGGCGGATATTCGGACCCGCTGTCGCAGATTGCGAATCAGCCGATTGCCGACAAGACGGCGGTCAACCCCGTGACGCAAAAGCTCTATCGCCCCAACGTGCCGGACGCGATTCTCGACGGGCACTACGAGTGGTACGGAGAGGGCTTCTGCGGCGGCGGCATCGACCTCGAGTTCACGGAGCACATCTATCCCGAGCCGGGCTATAACAAGGTTCACATGTTCTGGCGTTACGGCGGCACGTTCATGGGAACAATGCTCGACACGAACAAGTGGATTAAGATGTATCAGTCGCCGGAGCTTGAGTTCGTCGTCAATCAGGACATTCACTTCCACGGCGAGGCGAGATTTGCCGACGTTATCCTCCCCGCCTGCACAAACCTTGAGCGTTACGACATAGGCGAGCTTTGCAACTCCGGCAACGGCGGCTATCAGTCGCACAGCCAGACGGGTAACAGCTGGCAGGTCGTCGTGTTCCAAGACAAGGCGATTGAGCCGCTGTGGGATTCGCAGTCCGACTACTGGATATTCGCGCAGGTGGCGGAGCGTCTCGGTTGGGGCAAAGACTTCACCGAGGGACGCACCGAGCTTGACTGGTGCAAACGCTTCTGGGAAAAGTCCGACCTGTGTGAGAGAATCTCTTGGGAGGACTTCACGAAAAAGGGTTATTACGTCGCGCCCGTGCCGGAAAATTGGGAGCGTCACCCCGGCTTCCGCTGGTTTGCGGAGGGTTATCCCTGCGACACGCCCAACCACAAGCCGTTCCAAGAAGAGGGCAAACTCGGCACCTTTACCGGCAAGTTCGAGTTCGTGTCGGAGTCGCTGCTTTACTTCGCGCCGGACGACGAGGCGAGAACGCCAATCGCGACATACAAGCCGTCGTGGGAGGGGCACCGCTCCATTAAGGCGCGCAAGTACCCGTTCCACCTGATTACCCCGCACCCGCGTTTCGACTATCACACGCAGCACAACTCCTCAACGCCGTGGATTTGGGAAATTCCCGAAAACCGCAAGTATATTGAGGGCAACCCGTATCTCGTCGCGCGTATCCACCCCGAAAAAGCGGCGGAAAAGGGCATTAAGGACGGCGACCTGATTCTGCTGTTTAATGAGCGCGGCAGCGTCCTCTGCGTCGCGCGCGTCACGTATCGCGTCGAGGTCAACACGATTCACGCTTACGGTTCCTCGGGCATTTATAACCCGACCGTTCCGGGCGAGGCTTCGATGGACATCGGCGGCTGCGTCAACATTCTCTCCCCGGGCAAGCTCATGGGCAGCAAGGTGCCGGGCATGGCGCCGAACTCGACGCTGCTCGACGTTGTGAAGTATGAGGGCGAGGTGCCCAAGACGCAGTACTTTGAGTACAAGCTCGATAAGGTCGCGCTTCAGGCGGACCCCGACGCGGAAACCTGCGTCGAAATTATCGAGGGACACGGCTTTGAAAAGATTCAGGCGAAGGTTAAAGCAGCATACGTCGGAAAGGTGAGTGAATAACCATGAGATTAGGAATAGCTGTTGATTCACGCATGTGTATGGCGTGTTACTGCTGCTTCACGGCGTGCAAGGACGAGCATTGCGGCTTTGCCTCAAAGCTCTCCGCGGCGCAGCCGATGATGGGGCAGTTCTGGATTGACGTGCGCGAGTGGGAGCGCGGGGACAATTCCCGCAAGATTAAGACCGCGACTGTGCCGACGCTGTGCGCGCATTGCACAGACCCCGCCTGCGCGAAAGCGGCGAAGAACGACGCGGTTTACAAGCGCGAGGACGGCATCGTCATCATCGACCCCGAGAAGTCCAAGGGGCAGAAAGCCATTGCGGACGCGTGTCCGATTGGCGCGGTGTACTGGAATGAGGAGCTTGAGATTCCGCAGAAATGCACCATGTGCGCAGAGCTGCTGGACGACCCCGAGTACTTGAGCTACTTGGGCGACGCGAAGCTGAAAAAGCCGCGCTGTGTTGAGGCTTGCCCGAACAACGCGCTGCTCTTCGGCGACCTGGACGACCCGAACAGCGACATATCGAAGTACATCGCAAGCCAGCGTTTGACGCAGCTTGAGGCTCTCGCGGGGCAGGAGACGAACGTCAAGTACCTTAACGTCCCGACCGTGTTCCTCGCTGGCACCGTGTACTACCCCGCCGAGCAGGAAGAGGTTTTCATCGGCGCGAAAGTCAAGGTTGAGGTTGACGGGCAGACGTTTGAGACGGAGACGAACTACTTCGGCGACTGGGAGGTCGAGTGGCTGCCCAAGAACAAGGACGCGAAAATCACCGTGACAGCCGACGGCTATAAGCCCGTCAGCTACTCGGCGAAAACCGACGCGGACCACTATGTGGACAGCACATATTTAAGCAAGTAAACAGTCATAAGCCATAGCCGTGCCGCACTTCGGCATGGCTATGGCTTACGGTATTTGAACTTTAAGGAGCATTGCAAATGCAGTTAAGAGATGTAGTCATTGTTGAAGCCTGCCGCACCGCCGTCGGCAGCATCGGCGGCACGCTGAAGAACGTCGGACCCGAGGAATTGGCACGCGTCGTAATCAAGGGCGTGCTCGACCGCAGCGGAATCGACCCCAAGGAAATTTGCGAGGTCATCATGGGTCATTGCCGCCAGTCGTCGGACAACCCGAATATCGCCCGCATAGCCGCGCTTCGCGCCGGTGTGCCGGAGGAAACGCCCGCTTACACCGTCATGCGCCAATGCGCGAGCGGCATGACAGCCGTCGTTAACGGCGTTATGAGTATCCAATGCGGCAATTCCGACGTTATTATCGCGGGCGGCACGGAGAGCATGTCCACCGCGCCGTTCTACATTCGCGGCGCGCGCTACGGACTCGGAACGGGCAACACGACGCTACTCGACAGTCTGACAGAGGGGCAGTTCCAGAGCCAGCCGCAGGAAACTTACGGCGTGTTCAACATGGGCATGGCGGGCGGCGAGCATATCGTCGATAAGTTCGCCATAACGCGTGAGGAGATGGACAAGTTCTCGTACCAAAGCCAAGTCCGCGCCGCCGCCGCAATCAAGGCGGGCAAGTTTAAGGACGAGATTGTCCCCGTCATAATTCCGCAGAAAAAGGGCGACCCGCTCGTGTTCGACACGGACGAATACCCGCGCGAAACCTCGCTTGAAAAGCTCGCAAAGCTACCGGGCGCGTTCAAAAAGGACGGCACCGTCACAGCCGGCTCCGCTTCCGGGCGCAACGACGGCGCTTCCGCCGTGCTGATAATGGCGGCGGAAAAGGCGGAAGAGCTTGGGCTTAAGCCGCTCGCGCGCTTCGTGTCGCACGCGGCGTGCGGCGTTGACCCGCGCATCATGGGCATCGGTCCCGTTCCCGCCGTGCGCAAGGCAATCAAACGCTCGGGGCTGACGCTGGACGAAATTGAGCTGATTGAGCTGAACGAAGCGTTTGCGGCGCAGTCGCTTGCGGTTATCCACGAGCTTGGGCTGAACGAGGAGATTACGAACGTCAACGGCGGCGCAATCGCGCTCGGGCACCCGGTCGGTTCCTCCGGCTGCCGCATTCTCGTTACGCTGCTGCACGAAATGCGCAAGCGCGGCAACAAGTACGGGCTTGCCGCTCTCTGCATAGCGGGCGGAATGGGACAGGCGACAATTATCGAAGCTCTGTAAGCCGCAATAATTTTGGTCGCGATTGGGTTTCGTATTTAGTTGGTATTTATTTTGAAAGGGGTATATAATATGAGTAAGTTATTTGATTTAACCGGCAAGGGCGCGGTCGTTATCGGCGGCGCGGGCGGTCTGGGGCAGGCAATCGCGCAGGGGCTTATCGAAGCGGGCGCGAAGGTTCTCATCTCCAGCCGCAAGGAGGATTCCCTCAAGAAAGCACAGGACGAGCTGAAAGCCGCCACGGGCGTAACCGTCGAGTACGCGGCGGGCGACGCTTCCAAGGAGGCGGACGTTGAGGCGCTCGTCAAGACAGCCGTCGCGAAGCTCGGCGACGTGACGATTCTCGTCAACGCGCAGGGCTTTAACAAGAAGCAGGACGCGCTTGATTTCGACATTGACGTGTTCCGCCAGATGCTTGACGCGAACGTTACGAGCTTCATGATTTCCGCGAAGCATTTCGGTCGTCACTTCAAGGAGACGGGCTACGGCAAGATTATCAATCTGTCCAGCGTGCGCGGCAAGATTGCCACAAAGGGCACGGGCAACGCCGGTTACTGCACCACAAAGGGCGCGGTCGATATGCTGACAAAGCAACTCGCGAGCGAGTTCGGTCCCCTCGGCGTAACGGTCAACGCAATCGGTCCGAACATCACGGCGACGCCGATGATGGTGCCCGTGTTTGAGAAGCGCGCCGCCGAAGCGGGCGTGGACATCGAGACATACCTGAAGCAGCAGGGCGCGGGCAACCCGATGCGCAAGATGGGTCAGCCGGAGGACATAGTGGGCACGGCGGTGTTCCTCGCCTCCCCCGCCAGCGACTTCATGACGGGGAATATTCTTTATCCCGACGGCGGGCTAACCGCAATCGGCTAAACAAGGCACACAAAAATGGGCGGCTTTGCCGCCCTTTTTTGTTTCCTTGTTCCCCACGTCCCGCCGCAGGGCACTTTTTGCGCGTTGCACTCGCCCCACCTAAAAGGACGTATCGCGCGTCGGCGCGGGCGAGTTCCGTGTCCTACGCGGACGGCGCCCCCTTTCTTACGCAAGAAAGGGGGGAAAGAGCGCTTAAGAGGGGCTGCCGCCCCTCTTAAGAAGCTCCCC
>JAISKH010000028.1 GCA_031261325.1 Oscillospiraceae bacterium | reverse complement strand
GATTAAGCCCGAAAGCGCGCGTAAACCCAAAGAACACGATAAATAGCAGCACAAGCTGCGGCATGATGCGCACAAACTCCAGATACACGCGGCTTATTAACCGCGTGAACGGGTTACGCAGCGTCATGAACAGTCCGAAGAGAATACCCAGAACAATCGACAGCGCGACAGAGAGCAGCGACACGCGCAGCGTGACCCACAGTCCGCCGAGCAACCGCCAGAGGTTGTTGCCCTCAAGCAGTACTCCCAAATCCTGCATGGCGCAACCTCCTTTCTAGCCAACCCGCCGCGAGCGATATGGGCAGCAGTATAATGAGGTAGAACGCGACAAGCATAACAAGCGACTCGTTCGTCTTATAGTACAGCCCAATCAGGTCTTTCGCAACGTACATCAGGTCGGCGAGGGCGACGACGCTGAACACGCTCGTCTCCTTAATCAAAAACACAATATTCGCGCAAAACGCCGGCACCGAAACGGAAATCGCCTGCGGCAGCAGCACATACAGCATCGTTTGCGCGCGCGTCAGCCCGAGACTGAGCGAGGATTCAAACTGCACGCGCTCCACGGCTTCAAGTCCGCTGCGGAACGCCTCCGACATATAGCTCCCGCCGAGAAACGTCAGCCCGATAATCGCGCAAGTCTCGCCGCTTAGTCGAATACCAATCTTGGTCAGTCCGAAATACAAAAGGAACAACTGCACAAGCAGCGGTGTGTTACGCGACAGCTCGATATAGCACTTCACAATATGTCGCAAAATCGGAACCTTAAGGTATTGCACCAAACTGCATATCAGCCCAACCGCGAGCGAGAGGACGATACCAATCGACCCGATTCGGAGAGTGAGCAACGCCGCGTCCGCGTACATCGGCGTGTATTTTTGAATAAACTGCCAATCAAGCGGAATATGTATCTTGATAAGGTGCCAATACACGCGCGCGTATCCCTCCCTTTTTCCGATAATTCCTATAAGCCTATATGTATTATCGGATTACTGCACATATCCTACCACCGAACAACCCTCTTTGTCAATACTTACCGCAAAAATAGTGCAGTCGCGCGGTTATCCGTCGGTGCGGCTGCACTAAAACATTTTCGGTTGTCAGTCCCCCGTCGCGCTCAAAAACGTCTCCCGATACTTCTCAATATTCGACTGAATAATCTTCTCCGCCTCGGGGCGGCCGAGCGTCGCGAGTATAGTCGTTTCCTTGTGCTCAAGCTGTTTGTAGACGTTAAAGAAGTGCGTTATCTCCTCCAGAATATGCGGCGGCAGGTCTTTAATGTCCTGATACTCGTTCCACAGCGGTTCCTTCACGGGAATCGCGATAATCTTGTGGTCAAGCTCGCCCGAGTCCTCCATGCTGATAACCCCAATCGGGTAGCAGCGCACAATCGCGAGCGGCGCGATAGGCTCGCTGCACAGGACGAGAACGTCCAGCGGGTCATGGTCGTCGCTCAAAGTGCGCGGAATGAAGCCGTAGTTCGACGGGTAGTGCGTGGACGTGTACAGCACGCGGTCCAAAATCAGCGCGCCCGACTCCTTGTCCATCTCATACTTATTTTTTCCGCCCTTGGAAATCTCAATAACCGCAATAAAATCGTCGCTCTTAATCCGCGACTCCGCAATGTCATGCCAAAGATTCATATCTCAATCACCTTTCTTTAATGTAAATGTCATTCCCACTCCACCGTTGCCGGCGGCTTGCCTGTCACGTCGTACACCACGCGGCTCACTCCGCGCACGTTGTTCACAATCCTGCTTGAAGCCCGCCCGAGCAGCGCGTGCGGCAGCGGCATGTACTCGCAGGTCATGAAGTCGCTCGTCTTAACGGCGCGCAGCGCAATCGTCAGCCCATACGTGCGGAAGTCGCCCATAACGCCGACGCTTCGCGTGTCCGTCAGCACCGCGAAATACTGGTCAGGCTTGCGGCGCAACCGCGCAACCTCCTCGCGGAATATCGCGTCCGCAACTCGCAGCGTGTCGCACTTCTCCTTTGTAACCTCGCCGATAACACGAATCGCAAGCCCCGGACCGGGGAACGGCTGCCGCTCCACAAGCGCGCGCGGCAGCTTCAGCTCCCGCCCAAGCGCACGAACCTCGTCCTTGAACAGTCCGCGCAGCGGCTCCACAAGCTCCTTAAAGCTCATATCCTCGGGCAGACCGCCGACGTTGTGGTGGCTCTTAATCGTCGCGGACTTGTTCGCGCCCGACTCAACAACATCGGGGTAAATCGTCCCCTGCGCGAGAAACTTAATCTCGCCGAACTCGTCATACAGCTTCTTCGCCTCGTCCTCAAACACGCGAATAAACTCCTCGCCGATAATCTTGCGCTTTTGCTCCGGCTCGACAACGCCCGCGAGCTTGTCCAGAAAGCGCGTCTCCGCGTTGACGCGGACAAAGTGCAGCTTTCGATTCTTAAACGCCGCTTCAACCTCGTCGCCCTCGTCCAGTCGCATAAGCCCGTGGTCAACGAATATCGCGTGCACATGTCCCGGGATAGCCTCCGCGAGCAGCGCGGCGCACACCGACGAATCGACCCCGCCCGACAGCCCGAGCAGCACGTGCGACTCGCCCACCTGCTCCCGAATCTCGCGCACCATGCGCGTGTGGTAATCGCTGATGTTATAGTCGCCCGCCGCGCGGCACACCGCGTACAAAAAGCTGTTCAGCATGAGCGAACCGTTCGGCGTGTTCTCAACCTCGGGGTGGAACTGCGTCGCGTAAAGCCCGCGTCCCTCGTCCGACATCGCGGCAACGTCGCACGTATCCGTCGCGGCAATCGCTGTAAAGCCCCGCGGCGGTTGCGTCACTTGGTCTGTGTGGCTCATAAGCCCGATTTGGCTCGTCTCAAGCCCCGCGAACAGCGGACTGCGCGTGTCCACCGTCATTTTCTGCCGCCCGTACTCGCTCACGGCGCACGGCTCGACCGTTCCGCCGAGCGTGTAAGCCATGAGCTGCATACCGTAGCATATACCGAGCACGGGTATCCCCAGCTCGAACAGCTCGCGCTCACAGCGCGGCGCGCCGTCGCGGTAAACGCTGTCGGGACCGCCCGTCAGAATCAACCCGATAGGCGCAAGCTTGCGCAGCTCGCTGACCGACGTGTCGCCCGCCTTAATCAGCGACGCAACGCCGCACTCGCGCACGCGCCGCGCGATAAGCTCCTTATACTGCCCGCCGAAGTCGAGAACGATAACAAGTTGGTTTTCCAATGAAGCAGCCCTCCAAACAATAATCAGAGTGGTTCGCAATCTCCGCAAAAATTAAATAAGCCGGCGATAAAGCGTTCATCGCCGGCTGTCCTTGATGTGTTATTTGTTACGGCTTTTGCCCGCGCACGATGCACGTCGTGGTCTTATCCCCGACCGTAACCGTCAGCGTCGCGCTGCCCGTACCCGTAATCGTCAGCGTCGCTTTCAGTCCGTCCGTCCCCTTGGGAACAACGGAGAACACCTTGTCGTCGCTGCTCGTCCAAACGGGAACCTCCGTGCTGTCCGCCGGCGTAACCTTAACCGACATGTCAAGCGACTTGCCGAGCTTTTCGGAGAAATCGCCCGGCTTTGCCAGCGTGGCAACCGTACTGAACGGCGTCTTAATGTCAACGCCCGTAATCGTCGCCGTGGGTAAATCGCTCGGGCTTGGTTCCGGCTCCTCCGACGGCGGCGGCGTTTCGTCGCCCGGCGACGGAGTGACCCCAACCGTGGAGCCGTCGTCCGGCAATACCGAGGACGGAGCCGCGGACGGCGGCGGCGAACCCCCGGGGTTATTCTGCTGGTCGCTCTTAATGCTCGCAATCAGCAGTATGACGACCGCAATAACCACAATGCCGATGAGCGAAAGCCCAACGACCATTTTTCCGCGCAGATTATCGGACTCGGCGGAATGCTTTCCGCCCTTGCCGCGCGTCGCGTTGCAGTACGGGCAACGGACGCTGAATTTGGAAATCAGCTTGTCGCACCTGCTGCACTTCACTTTTGGAAACAGTCCCATTGCGCACCTCATCGCGGTTTCTTTTTGTACCCTATAATGCAAATTCTACGCTAACAATATAAATTCTACAACACTTTTCGTTCCCCGTCAACTACATTTTACGATATTCGGTCACGCCTCGACAATCTCGCGCGTATCGCGCGCGATTACAAGCTCCTCGTCCGTCGGAACGATTAGGACTTTCGTGCGCGAGCCTTCACCCGTGATGTCAACGAGCTTGCCGCGCGTGTTGTTCTTCTCGGGGTCAAGGCTGATGCCGAACCCGCCGAGCATTCCGATAATCTCCGCGCGCGTGTCCGGTCCGTTCTCGCCCACGCCGCCCGCGAACGTGATAACGTCAACTCCGCCCAGCGCGGCGATGTAGCTGCCGATATACTTGCCGACGCTGTAGCTGAAAATCTTCAGCGCGAGCGCGGCGCGCTTTTGCAGGGGATTCGCGTCGTCGCCTGCCGCTTTTTCAAGGTTGCGGAAGTCGCTGGAAACGCCCGAAATACCTAGCACGCCCGACTTGTTGTTCAGCACCTCAAATATCTGCTCGCGCGTCAAGCCCTCGTTATTCGCGACGAACTCAATAATCGCGGGGTCAATGCTTCCGCTGCGCGTACCCATCGGCACGCCCTCCAGCGGCGTAAGCCCCATCGACGTGTCAATGCTCTTCCCGCTCTTAATCGCGGCAATCGACGAGCCGTTGCCCAAGTGGCAGGCGATAATGCGTGAACCCTCCTTGGGTATGCCGAGGAACTCAATCGCCTTTGCCGACACATAACGGTGCGACGTGCCGTGGAACCCGTAACGCCGCACGGCGTACTTCTCGTAATACTCATACGGCAACGCGTAGGTAAACGCGTAATCCGGCATCGTCTGGTGGAACGCCGTGTCAAACACCGCAACCTGCGGCACGTTCGGCATAGCCTCTCGGCAAGCCTCTATTCCCATTAGGTTCGCGGGATTATGCAGCGGTCCGAGCGGTATGCATTCCTTAATCGCGTCGATAACCGTATCGTCCACGAGAACGCTCTCGGAGAACTTTTCGCCCGCGTGGAGAACGCGATGTCCCACCGCGCCAATCTCCGACAGGCTTGTAACCGCGCCGTATTCCTCGCTCGTAATCTTCTCGATAAGAGCCGCGATAGCTTCCGCGTGCGTCGGGAAAGCGACGTCCGCGTCAAAGGTCGGCTTGCCGTTCTGTAGCGGCTGGTGCTTCAAATGTCCGTCAATACCGATTCGGTCGCACAAGCCCTTGGCGATGATGGTTTCGGACACGGTATCTATGAGTTGATATTTTAGTGATGAGCTGCCCGCGTTGATAACAAGTACATTCATGAAAAAGACCCCTTGCAAATTATTTCTGTATTCTATACAATATCCAATACATTCTAATACAAAACCCTTAATAATTCAATTCTTTTACGGAATTTTATTTATTTTTTACAAATGCGGCAAAAATTGACCGCGAAAGTAGGCGCGTCTCATGAAAACCATAGGCATTATCTGCGAGTACAATCCGTTCCACCTCGGTCACGCGCGGCATATCGAGCTTTCCCGCGCCGCCGCGGGCGGTGACTGCGCCGTTATCTGCGCAATGAGCGGCAACATTACCCAACGCGGCGAGCTTGCGGTGTTCAACAAGCACGCGCGGGCGGAAGCCGCCGTCCGTTGCGGCGCGGACTTGGTGCTTGAGCTGCCCGCAGCGGTTACGCTCGCCTCGGCGGAGCATTTCGCGCATGGCGCGGTGCAGCTGCTGAACGCTCTCGGCGTGTGCGACGAAATGTCTTTCGGCAGCGAGTGCGGCGACCTCGCGCGGCTTGAGCGCGTCGCCGAAACGCTCACCTCCGACGAGTGCGACGAACTGACGCGTTCCGCTCTGGCAACAGGCTTGCCCTATGCCGAGTCGCGCCAGCGCGCGCTGAACGCGCTCTCCCCCGACGCGAGTCTCCTCCGCTCCCCGAACAACCTGCTCGCCGTGCACTACGTAATCGCCCTGCGCGCGCTCAATTCAGCCATAACGCCGCGCACGGTTCGGCGCGAGGGCGATATATCCGCGTCGGCAGTCCGCGAGCTTCTGCGCCGCAATGACCCGAGCGCGTTGGAATATGTACCCGCCGCCGCCCGACCCGTGTTTGACCGCGAGCTTGCGGCGGGGCGCGCCGCCATACACAGTCACGCCGAAGTCGCAATCCTCTCCCGCCTGCGCGTGTCGTCTCCCGAAGCGTTCGCGCAACTTCCCGACGGCGGCGACGGACTAGCGGAGCGTCTCGCGCGGTTCGCGCCCACCGCCGCAACGCTCGACGAATTGACCGAGCGCGTCAAGACAAAGCGTCACGCCATGAGCCGCGTAAAGCGCGCGATACTCTGCGCCGCAATCGGCATAACGGCGGAGGACGCGGCAACCCCGCCGCCGACCGCGCGTGTGCTCGCGATGAACGGCACAGGTCGCGCGTTATTGCGCGAAATCGCGCACAAGTCCGAGTTGCCGATTGTGACAAAGCCGTCGGCGGCGAAAGAGCATCTGCGGCTCGAGTCCGCCGCGACGGATTTGTTCGTTTTCGGTTACGCCGAAGCAAAGGACAGAGCCGGCGGCGTTGAGTGGACGACAAGTCCCGTCGTCGTGCCCGACGTGTAACGCCTAGCCCTTGATGAACATCTGCGTCCAGTAAAACGTGCCGTTCGCCGCCTTTGCAACGCCCACGCCGAGCTGGTTATACGTGCGGCTCATAATGTTCGCGCGGTGCCCCGGCGAGTTCATCCATGCTTTCATGACCTCGGCGGGGCTTTTCTGCCCGTAAGCGATATTTTCGCCGCCCGCCGTGAACTTTATGCCGAATGTCTCCATCATGCGGAAAGCCGAGCCGTAAGTCGGCGACTCGTGCGCGAAGTACTTCTTGTTAATCATGTCCTGCGACTTGTACCGAGCGACGCGCGCCACCTCCCAGTTCTCCTTCAGCGGCGCCAACCCCGCGCTCACGCGCTGCTTGTTGACAAGCTCCGCCACTTGACGCTCAAAGGTTTTAACGTCGTCGATGCTCGGGATATTCAGCTTCTGCCCGACCTTAATCAGCGCGGGATTCTTAACGGACGGGTTCGCGGCTATCAGCTCGCTGACGCCGATTTGATACCTGACCGCAATCTTCCACATGCTGTCACCCGATACGACGGTGTAGGTTCCGCTCTGCGCCGAAGCCCGCGCGGGGCTTGCAAATACGGCGGCGAGTGCGAGCAGCACCGAAAACACTCGCGTGAATAGTTTCGTTTTGATAATTATCACCTCGCGCGTTAGTATTCCGCGCGTTGGCGGCTTTTCGTAAAAAATATTCTGGAAAATTCAAAAAAAGGCTTTACAAAGTTACCTCCGTGTGCTAAGATAAATACATAACAATAATAATTCCTAATCTTAAAATAAAGAAGGCGGAGCGATGACAGTCAAACGCAAGCACAGCCGCAAGCGGGACGCAATTCTCTCGATAATCCGCTCCACAACGGTTCACCCCACCGCGGAGTGGATATATCGCGAACTGAAGCCCGATTATCCCGACCTCAGCTTGGGAACGGTTTATCGCAACATTTCCCTGCTGCAAGACAACGGCGAGCTGCAAACCGTCGGCATAATCGACGGCGAGGCGCGGTATGACGGGAACACGACGGAGCACACGCACTTCATTTGCGAGGCGTGCGGCGCGGTGCTGGACCTGCCCGCTTTGGCTCCGCATCTTGACGCTGAAACCAACGCGGCGCGCGAAGCTCTCGGGCTGATAATCTCCCGTCGGCGCGTGATGTATTACGGCAAATGCCCCACCTGCGTGGCAAACTCCAAAATCGACAGCCAAATTTAACGAGCTGTTTGATATATTGTCAAAATAATTTTTAGGAGGTAGTTTTATGAAAAAGTATATCTGTTTGGTCTGCGGTTACGTGCACGAGGGAGACGAAGCGCCTGAATCCTGTCCCGTTTGCAAGGCTGGCAAGGACAAGTTCAAGCTCCAGAGCGCGGAAAAGGTTTGGGCGGCGGAGCATGTCGTCGGCGTCGCAAAAGGTTCGCCCGAGGATATAATCATGGATTTGCGCGCCAACTTCAACGGCGAGTGCACCGAGGTGGGTATGTATCTCGCGTTCGCCCGCGTCGCCTATCGCGAGGGCTACCCCGAAATCGGCTCCTACTGGGAAAAGGCGGCGTATGAGGAAGCGGAGCACGCGGCAAAGTTCGCGGAGCTGCTCGGCGAAGTCATAACCGACAGCACGGAGGAAAACCTCCGCGTGCGCATCGAAGCCGAAAACGGCGCGACAAGCGGCAAGTTCGAACTCGCAAAGCGCGCAAAGGCGCTCAATCTCGACGCGATTCACGACACCGTGCACGAGATGGCGCGCGACGAAGCGCGTCACGGCAAGGCTTTTGAAGCCCTCTACGCCCGCTACTTCGGCAAATAATCAACCAAAAACCAAAACGCCCGTCAAACGACGGGCGTTTTCATATTGACACGCGCGGCGGCGAAATGTAAGATAATTACACAAGAAAAACCGTTAGGAGCCAAGAATATGCTGCATGACATCAAAGACAAACTGCACACCGACGAGGTTCGGCGCGTACTCGCCCCGTGCCTGTTCGACGAATCACCCGAGGGCGTAACCAAGGCGGCGAACCGCTACCTCACGGACGACGCGCGCCTGTTTTACGGTTGGGTTGAGGGCGGAGCGACACTCGGCGTAGTCGGCTTCCGCGTCCATGGCGACATGCTTGAAATCATGCACATAGCCGTCGCGGAGGAACGCCGCCGCCAAGGCATAGGCGCGCGCATAATCGCCGCGCTACACGACAAGTACAAGTTGCCACTCGAGCTCGAAACCGACGACGACGCAATAGACTTCTACCGCAAATGCGGCTTCTCGGCAACCGCCGCGCAAAAATACGGCGTGCGCCGCTGGGAGTGCGTTCTGCCCGTCGCGGCAAATCCGTGGACTATCGCCATAGGTCTGCCCGAAGTCCCGCGCGGCGAACCGCTCCGCACGCGCACGGCTGTCCGCGCCGTAATCCGTGACGGCGAGCGCGCGTTGCTGATACTCACGGTTGAGGGCGACTACAAATTCCCCGGCGGCGGCATAAAGCCCGACGAGACGCACTTGGACGCGCTAAGGCGCGAGGTAATCGAGGAGACAGGGTTCGTAATCGCGGACGACCTGCAACCGCTCGGCACAACCGTCACGCATCGCGCCGACCTGCACGGAAACGGCGTCTACTTCGAGGAGCGCGGCTACTATTACGAGTGCCGCCTGACGGGTGAGCGCGGCGAAATCGCGCTCGACGACTACGAGAAAGCCCTGCACTTCTCGGCGGAGTTCGTGTCACTTCGCGAAGCCCACGAAACCAACGCGCGCATATTAGAGCGCGGTAACCCGATATTCTGGGTTCAGCGCGAGACGCAGGTTCTGCGCAAGCTGTTGCGTTAACCGTCACTCGTCCGATTCGTCCTCAAACTCGTCCGGCTCGACTTTGCGCAGCTGCCGCGACTTAACAACGCCGACCGTCCCGAACGCAATCCACATCAGCGAAAGCAGGAAGAACGTCCCGTCCTCCGTCAGCATACCGTTAGCGGCAAACGCGTCGCCCCGCGCAAATTCAATCACGTTCATCACGAAGCTCAAAAGCGCGACCGCAAGCAGCAGATACGGCACTCCCCAGCCCATTCCGTTCTTTTCAAAATACGCGCCGCGCAGTAGCAACTCAATCCCGCCGGCGGCGAACGATATTGTCGCAATCAGCAAATACATCAACCAATGCGGCGCAACTTCAAGCTCCAGTCCACCCTCGACGAACATGCAAGCAAACAGCAGCCCGAGCATCATCATGCACATTCTCGCGAACACGCGGTAGCGCACCGCCAACTGCCGCTCGTCAAATTTCTGATAATCACGTTTTTTCATTTAATTCTCCTCCCAATAATTCTCGTTCCAAAACAAGTCGTCGAGCGTCTTACCAAGCGCGCGGCAGAGCGCGACGCACAGCCGTATCGACGGATTGTATTCGCCCTTTTCTATCATGTTAACCGTCTGCCGCGCCACGCCCACCGCGTCCGCAAGCGCCTGTTGCGACAAGTCCTTTGCCGCGCGCGCCGATTTCAGCGCGAGATTCTTTCCCAATGCATCAGCCCCTTTCGCTCATAAACACACATTAACACATACACGACCATTTGTCAAGTATATATGACTAAATAATTTTTATAAACGACAAAAAGGCACCTGCTCACGCAAGTGCCTTTCGTAATATCCGCCGTTTTCCTTACTGCGCGTAAATCTCCGCCGCGCTTGCGAGCGGTATGCCCGCGCCGTCCAGCACCTTTGTCGCCGCGTCGTTGTCCTCCACGCGAATGATAACATACGCCCTGTCCTTGCCGTGCGCAACGAACGCGTACAGATACTCGACGTTCACTCCGTTGTCGGACAGCAAGCGCAAAACCTTGCCGAGACTGCCGGGCGTGTCGTCAATCGTGACGGGCAGAACCTTGTTCACCTTTACGACGTAGCCCGCCTCGGTCAGCGTCTTAAACGCGCTGTCGGGTTTGTCAACAATCAGGCGCAGAACGCCGAAATCCGCCGTGTCCGCAATCGACATCGCGCGCAGGTCGATACCCGCCGCGCCGATTGTCTCAATGACCTCGACGAGCTTTCCCGGTCTGTTTTCAACGAATACGGACAGTTGGTCCAATGTCATATCAATTACCTCCTTACAGTTTTCCGCCGCGATTGTCAATCACGCGGACAGCCTTACCCTCGCTGCGCGTAATGGACTTGGGCGCGACGAGCGTAACGTTCGCCTGTATACCAAGCATGGATTTGAGCTTTGCCTCAACCTGATTGTCCAGCCCCTCGAGCTTTCTAATCTCGTCCGAGAACATCGCGGGCGTCATCTCAACCTTGACCTCAAGCGTGTCGGAGTAGTTCACGCGGTCAACCACGAGCTGATAGTTCGCCTCAAACCCGCAGCCGATAAGTACAGTTTCAATCTGCGACGGGAACACGTTAACGCCGCGAATAATGAGCATATCGTCGCTGCGACCCATCGGCTTCGCCATCTTGACGAGCGTGCGCCCGCAGGAGCACTTCTCGCGTGACAGCACGCAAATGTCGCGCGTGCGATAACGCAGCAGCGGGAAAGCTTCCTTGGAAATTGACGTGAACACAAGCTCGCCCTTTTCGCCGTCCGGCAGAACCTCGCCCGTAATCGGGTTGATAATCTCGGCGATAAAGTGGTCCTCGTTGATGTGCATACCCGTCTGCTCCTCGCACTCGAACGACACGCCGGGACCCGAAATCTCCGTCAGCCCGTAAATATCATAAGCCTTGATGCCGAGCCTGTCCTCAATGTGGTGCCGCATTTCCTCGCTCCAAGCCTCCGCGCCGAAAATTCCCGCCTTGAGCTTAATCTTGTCGCGCAGTCCCATTTCGTGCACCGTCTCGGCGAGATACGCGGCATAGCTCGGCGTGCAACACAGTATCGTTGATTCAAGGTCAACCATAAACTGAATCTGCCGCTCCGTATTGCCGCTCGACATCGGGATAGTCAGCGAGCCGACCTTGTGCGAGCCGCCGTTCAGCCCCGGACCGCCCGTAAACAGTCCGTAACCGTAGGAGACGTGCACAACGTCCTCTTTCGTGCCGCCGACCGCGACAATCGCGCGCGCGCAGCATTCGTCCCACAGGTCAACGTCATTCTGCGTGTAGAACGCGACGACGCGCCGCCCCGTCGTTCCCGACGTGGACTGTATGCGCACAGCGTCGGCAAGCGGCACAGCGAGCATACCGTAAGGATACGCGTCGCGCAGGTCGTCCTTGGAGATGAACGGCAGCAGGCTCAAGTCGTCAATCGACTTGATGTCCTTCGGCTTTACGCCCTTTTTGTCCATCAACTCGCGGTAGTACGGCACGTTTTCATACACGCGCGCCACCGTGTTGACAAGACGCTCACTTTGCAGCTTTTTCATCTCGTCGCGCGGCATAGTCTCAAATTCAGCCTGATAGTACTTTCCCATTTCTAATCAACGCCCTTCCGTATGATGTGTAAATTACTTTTTGCCCAATTCAAACGCCGTCTTGTTCAGCTCCAAAAACCGCGCGGGAACCGTCTGCTCCAGAGCCTTTTGCCATTCGTCGTCCGCTATGTCAAGGTACTTGGAGAACCGACCCATGAGCACGATGTTAACAGCCTTTGAAGAACCCGCCTCCGTCGCGAGCGCGAGCGCGTCGAACGCGTCCACCTCCGCTCCCGCGGCGGTCATCTTCGCTTCCAAGTCCGCAGGATATTCCGTCGCGCCCGTAATCACCGGCATCGGGTCAACCTTTTGCGTGTTCGTGATAATCCTGCCGCCCGGCTTCAGGTAACTCAGCCAACGCGCGGCTTCCAGCAGCTCAAACGACAGTATATAGTCCGCCTGACCCTCGTCCACAAGCGGCGAATAAACCTTGTCGCCGTAGCGTACATACGTGACGACGCTGCCCCCGCGCTGGCTCATGCCATGCACCTCGCTGACCTTAACGTCGTAGCCGCCGTTCATCAGCAGATTACCCAGCAGACGGCTCGCGAGCAAGCTCCCCTGCCCGCCCACGCCGACAATCATAATATTCTTCGTCTCACTCATGCCTGCACCCCCTCAATCGCGTCGAATTTGCACAATTGCGTGCAAACGCCGCAACCGACGCAAAGCGTGCCGTCAATCGCCGCCTTGCCGTCCTTCATGCTTATCGCGGGACAGCCGATTTTCATGCAGGACTTGCACGACTTGCACTTCTCGGCACTCACGCACAACGCGGGCTTCGCCTTGACGGTTTTCAGCAGCGCGCACGGGCGGCGCGAAATAATAACCGACGGCTCGTCCGCCGCAATCTCCTCGCGCACGGCTTCGTCGCATTCGGCAAGGTTGTACGGGTCAACCACACGCACGCGGTTAATCCCAATCGCGCGGCACAGCGCCTCAAGGTCAATCTTACCCGCTGGGTCGCCCTTGATGTTCAGTCCCGTCGTCGGGTTCTGCTGATGCCCCGTCATACCCGTAATCGAGTTATCGAGTATGAGAACGGTCGCCGCGCCGCCGTTATAAGCTATATTGATAAGCCCCGTAACGCCCGAATGCATAAACGTGCTGTCGCCTATTACCGCGACGGCGTTCTCGGCGGCTTCATTGCCCTCCGCGTGCGTGAATCCGTGCAGACCCGAGATGGACGCGCCCATGCAAATCGTCGTGTCAATCGACGACAACGGCGCGGCGGCTCCCAGAGTGTAGCACCCGATGTCGCCCAAAACCGTGACCTTATTCTTCATCAGCGTGTAGAACATGCCGCGATGCGGACACCCCGCGCACATAACGGGAGGGCGCGCGGGAATTGGCTCCGCCAATTCCAATTGAGAATTGACAGTTGACAATTGACAATTATCTGACGTTGAGTGTTCCGCGAAAACCTTTGCAATCAAGTTCTGCGTGAACTCGTCGCAGAGCGGGAACATGTCCTTGCCGCGGCACTCCAGCCCCAGCGACTTGACGTGCGTCTCAATAACGGGGTCAAGCTCCTCGACGACAATCAGCGTATCGACCGCCGCCGCAAAGTCGCGAATCAGCTTCTCCGGCAACGGGTTAACAAGTCCGAGCTTCAGCACGCTCGCGCCCTCGCCCAGCACCTCGCGCACGTACTGATAAGCCGTGCCCGAAGCGATAACGCCGATTTCGCGGCACTCGCCAAGCTCCGCGCGGTTCAGCGGCGAAGTCTCGGCAAGCTCAACCAAGTCGCGCGTGCGCTGCTCGACAAGCGGGTGCTTCCGCTTTGCGTTGCCCGGCATCATGACGTACTTGGCGATGTCTTTCTTGTACGGTATAATCGGCGGCAGGACGCGCTCCCCCGTCTCAACCACGCTCTGCGAGTGCGCGACGCGCGTGCACATGCGCAGAATAACCGGCGTGTCAAACCGCTCCGACAGCTCAAACGCGTATTTCGCGAACTCAAAGCACTCGGCGGAGTCCGAAGGCTCCAACATCGGCAGCTTAGCCGCGACGGCGTAGTGGCGCGAATCCTGCTCGTTCTGCGAAGAATGCATTCCCGGGTCGTCCGCGACGGCGATTACAAGTCCCGCGCCGACGCCCGTATAGGACGCTGTGAACAGCGGGTCGGCGGCGACGTTCAGCCCCACGTGCTTCATGCCGCAGAAGCTCCTCCGCCCGCCGATGGACGCGCCGAGCGCAACCTCAAGCGCGACCTTTTCGTTCGGCGCCCATTCCGAATATACCTCCCCGAACGTCGCGAGCACTTCCGTTATCTCCGTGCTCGGCGTTCCCGGGTAACTTGACGCGACGGACACGCCAGCTTCATATAACCCGCGCGCAACCGCGTCATTGCCCAACATCAGGGTTTTCAAGGCATTACACCCTCTTTCGATTTATTTGCTATGATTTTAGCATATTGTCCGCTGCAATACAAATGCGAATTGTGGAATTTACGGCTTTTTCAGCGCGAGATTCACGACAAGCCCGACGACCGAGCAGCCTATCAGGATAATAAACGTCGAAATGAAATTGCCGGAGGACTTATAGAGGTTCCCCGCAAGCGTCGCGGCGAACGGCGCTGGAATAAGTATCAGGTTAACAATGCTGAAATTCAGCGAGAAATTCTTCTGCCCGAAAAACGCGGACGCGAAAGCCGAGCTTGTCGTCGGCGCGAAGCCGTAAGAGAAGAAGCACAGCGCCATGCCGATAATCCCGAGCGGCAGAGACGACGTAACAAGCGCGACCACAACCGTCGTCGGTGCCGCAATCGCAAACGCGCTCATGACATACTGCGTCTTGCGCCTGCCCAGCGCGTCGAACAGCGCGCCCGTAACGAGCCGCCCCAAGCCGTTGAAAATCGACAGCAACCCCGCCGCCGTAACGGCGAAGCTCTCCCCGCCGCCCACTTCCTTAATAATGTCCGTCACAAAGCTCACCGCCGTGCAACCCACAGCCGCAATCAGCGTTATGAACGCGAACAGCAGCCAAAACGACTTGCGCCGCACCATTTCCGTCGCGGTGTAGTCGCGAACGACCGTCTCCGATTCCGCCGCGCGCTTGCCCGCCGTTTTCGGCGTGGGGAACACCGTACCCTCACGCGGCGGCTTGATGAATAACGCCGCGACGAGCAGTACGGCACCGATAGCAATTGCGAGCACCAGATAAGTTTTCCGCCACCCGATTGTCTCCGAGCGCATCATGCCGTCCGCGACCTTGCCGATTATCAGCGACGTAAGCCCGAAGCCCATCATCAAAACGCCCGAGCACAATCCCTTCTTGTCCGGGAACCACGCGCCCGTCACGCTGATAACGGTATTGTAAGCAAACCCGATACCAATACCCGCAACCACGCCATACGAGATGTACAGCAGCGCAACGCTGCTCCCGTCCAGCAGCGATGTGCCGAAGAAACCCGCGAACAGCAGCACCGCGCTAATCAGCAGCCGCACGCGCGGCGACGTTTTCTTGGACATCAGCCCCGTTATAAAGCCGCCGATGCAGAAAAAGCAAATTGTCAGCGTCGCGTTCAGCCCCAGCTGCCCCGCGTCCCAACCGAATTCCGTCCCGAACGGATATTTGAGAATCGACCACGAATAAATTATCCCCGCGAATAACAGCACCACTACGCCCAGCGCAAGCCTTAACCATCGCTCAGTCTTGTTTACCGGCATTTTCTTACCTCACCTTAATCTATATTATTTGTGCAACCGCACATTAGGACTGGTTCTGCGCCGCAACAATGTCGTTCGCGCCGTACAGCGTGCGGAGCTTGGGTTTTTCAATCTTGCCCGTCGGGTTGCGCGGCACCTTTGCGAATATAACCTTGCGTGGACGCTTATAGCGCGGAAGCTCATGGCAAAACGCGTTAATGTCCTCCTCCGTGCAATCCGCCCCGTCTTTCAGCTCCACAATCGCGGCTGTAATCTCGCCGAGCCTCGGGTCCGGCAACCCGATAACAGCCACGTCGCGAATCGCGGAGTGCGCGGACAGGAAGTTCTCAATCTGCACGGGATAGATATTCTCCCCGCCCGTTATAATCACGTCTTTCTTGCGGTCAACTAGGAATATGAACCCGTCCTCGTCCCGCATAGCCATGTCGCCCGTGAACAGCCAACCGTCGCGCAGCGTCTCCGCCGTCGCTTTCTCGTCATTGTAATAGCACAGCATAACCCCGGGACCCTTGACGCACAGCTCACCCACGTCGCCGTCCTTAACGGGCAGCTTGTCCTCGCCGACAATCTTAGTCTCCCACCCGTAACCGGGCACGCCGATTGCGCCGACCTTGCGGACATTCTCAACTCCCAAGTGCACGCACCCGGGACCGATGGACTCGCTCAACCCGTAGTTCGTGTCGTACTGATGGTTCGGGAAATACGTCAGCCAGCGGTGAATCAAGCTCTGCGGCACGGGCTGCGCGCCGATGTGCATCAGCCGCCATTGCGCCAAATTTTCATAATTTTCAAGCTTCAGCTTGCCGCTGTCCAGCGCGAGCAAAATGTCCTGCGCCCACGGCACGAGCAACCAGACGATACTGCACTTCTCGTCCGAAACCGCGTCAAGAATATACTTCGGCTCCGTGCCTTTCAGCAATATCGCCTTGCCGCCGACAAGGAAGCTCCCGAACCAATGCATCTTCGCGCCCGTGTGATACAGCGGCGGAATGCACAGGAACACGTCGTCCTTCGTCTGCCCGTGGTGCGCCTGCTCAACCTTGCAGGAATGCATCAAGCTGCCGTGGTTGTGCAATATCGCCTTTGGGAACCCCGTCGTGCCCGACGAGAAATATATCGCGGCGTGGTCGTCGTCCGTGAGCTTTATGTCGGGCGAGGACGAGCTGCAATCGGCGGTCAGCTCGATATAGCTCTCGGCAAACGTCGGGCAAGTCTCTCTCCCGCAGAAGATAAGCGCAAGCTCGGACGGCAGCGTGTCCGCAATCTCCTCAACGCGCCCGATAAACTCCGGTCCGAACAGCAGCGCGTCCACCTCCGCAAGCCCCAAGCAGTAACGAATTTCCTCCGAGGTATAGCGGAAGTTCAGCGGCACGGCAATCGCGCCCGTTTTCAGCACGCCGAAGTAAATCGGCAGCCACTCAAGGCAGTTCGTCAGCAGTATCGCAATCTTGTCGTCTTTCTTAATGCCCTTTGCCAGCAGCAAATTCGCGAAGCGGTTCGCCTTTTCGTTGAACACGTTCCAAGTAATTTCGCGGCGATAATACCCCGCGCGCGGCGGCTCAATCAGCTCGTATTCCTTCCAAGTGACGCGGCGCGGTTCCTGCCGCTCGGGGTTTAACTCGACGAGCGCGACGTCCCCGCCGTACAGTCGGCAGTTTTGTTCCAGAATTTCAGTAATAGGCATAACAACCTGTCCTTTCACTTTATCGCTTTAATGCACTTCGTGCCTAAAGAGTGTACCAAAGTTTCGCGCGCTTGTCAACCCGCGACTTGCAAAGGATTATAAAACCGCACAAACAAAAAACGCCCGACCAAAAAGTCAGGCGTTCCAATCGTTCAAGCAAGCCGCAACGCAATGTTCTCCCCCGTAAATTCAAACCACTCCGCGTCGTCCCTTGCGAACCAAGCTTCAGTAAATTCAAAAAACTCGCTCTCCATAACCGCTCGCCGCTCGATGTAATACGCAACCTCAAGCTCCGAATCGACGTACTCCGAGTTGGACTCCGCAAACACCTGCGCCTCGGCAATGCCGCCGTAAAACTCCAACCGCGCGAACCCGTTGTCCGCCGCCCCGCTCGAAAAATTAAACGTGCCGTCGGTTTTCAGGGCTATCATGCCGCGATAAGGCGCGTCATACCCGTAAACCGCGCCGTCGTCAAAATACAGCACCAACCTGTCGCCAAACCGCGCCTCCTCCAATATCACCTCCGGCACATCGTCGCCGTCCATATCGACGACGGCAAACGCGCCGATTTCCCACAGCATGTCCGAATCCGCGGAAAGATACAAGTCGTCCAAGTACGTCTCTAGCGTTTCCTTATGCATAACCGCGAAAAACCTCCGCTCATTGCGGCAAACTTCCCCGAACGCCGCGAGCGCGTCACCGCCGAACTCCGTCGGCGCGGGTGGCTCCGCCACGGGAGCAACAGTTTCCGTCGGCGTTTCAATCGGCGCAACCGTCGGCGACGGCAATTGCGGTCGCTCCGCGCAACCCGACACTACGAGTGCCAAGCACAACAGCGCAAGCATCGTCCTCTTCATTTCGTTCCTCCCCCATTTACCGACGCTGAATCGGCACCCACAGCTCAATGTACTTCTTATCCGTGCCGAGCGGATACCAATGCACGACCGAAACCTCAAACCCGTCCGCAAGCGCGTAGTCGGAGGTCGCGAGCCATTCCTCCGCAATTCTCCCGCGCAAATCGGGCGCAAGCGTCGTCGGATATTTCGCCGCCGCCGTCCGCGTCACAACATACAATTGCTTGGGAATCGCGACCTTACAAAACCCGTCCGGCGCGTCCTCGCTCGTCGTTACGCAAATGTAGTGGTCAAACCCGTCCTCGCGGCGGTTGCCGCTCACGTCGTACCAAATGTTCTCCGCCGTGTCGCGCATAGCTTCAAGAACCGCCTGCTCATCGCGCGTGCCAACCCAAAAGTCCTGCAATTGCTCAAACCGCTCGCCAACCTCACCCGTAAACTCGCGCTTGTAACCGACAAGCTCAAACCCGCCCTTTTCCTCAATCCTGTAGTCCATCTCGTTCTCCCCTTTAATCGTGATGTGAAAGGAGAGCTTGGGATACACCTTCAGCGTCGCGCCCATGACGCGCGCTTCCGTCGGCGTTACGCCGTGCAGCTTTGTAAACGCGCGCGTAAAGCTGTCCGCCGATTCGTAGCCGTATTTCACCGCCAAGTCGATAACCCGCGCGTCCCCGCCCTGCAACTCGAACGCGGCGAGCGTCATCTTCCTGCGGCGAATATACTCGGACAGCGTAATGTCCGCAAGGTAACAGAACACCCGCCCGAAGTGCCGCGCGGAATACGTCGTGACCCACGCGACGGCTTCAAGGTCAAGCTCGTCCCCGATATGCTCCTCAATGAAATCCATCGCCCGATTCAGCCCCGCCAGTAAGTCCATACCCTCAACTCCCCTCTGCCGTGAGTATAAACGAAACAACCGCCGCCCGCCCGACTTTATCCGCCTTTCGCTGCAAGCCGACAATAACAAGGGGAACGCGTCGCCGCGTCCCCGATTGCTTTCTGTTATTCCACCGTCACGGACTTCGCCAGGTTGCGCGGCTTGTCAATCTCGCGCCCGCCCGCCAGCGCGACGTAATAAGCGAAAAGCTGCAACGGCACCACCGCCAGCGACGGCAAAAGCAGCTCGTGAACGTCAGGTATCGTAATCACGTTGTCGGCGACGCGCGCAATCGTCTCCGCCCCGCTCTCCGCCGCGATGCCGAGTATCAGCGCGCCGCGCGACTTGACCTCAACCGCGTTGGAAACCGTCTTGTCGATAAGCCGCCCGTAAGTCGCGACGGCGATAACAAGCGTCCCCTGCTCAATCAGCGCAATCGGTCCGTGCTTCAGTTCCCCCGCCGCATACGCCTCCGAATGTATGTAGGATATTTCCTTTAGCTTCAGCGAACCCTCAAGCGACGCCGCGTAATCGACGTTGCGCCCGATAAAAAACACGTCCTTGCGGTTGTAATACAGCGAAGCGAGGTATTGAATGTTCTCGCGCCGCGTCAAAAGCGTCTGCATTTTCTCCGGCAGGGCTTTCAGTTCCTCAACAATCGCCGCGTACTCCGCGCCGCCGATTGTGCCGCGCGCCTCCGCGAACCGCAGAGCTATCAGGTACGTAACCGCAAGCTGCGTCGAATAAGCCTTTGTGGACGCGACGCAAATCTCCGGACCCGCCCATGTGTACATCGTCCAGTCCGATTCCTCCGCGATAACGCTGCCCATAACGTTCACGACCGACAGCACCTTTGCGCCGAGCCGTTTAGCCTCCCGCATAGCCGCAATCGTGTCCGCCGTCGAACCCGACTGCGATATGCAAATAACGAGCGTGGAAGCGTCCACAATCGGCGAGCTGTAGCGAAATTCCGAAGCCATAACAGCTTCCGTCGGTATGCGCGTCAGCTTTTCGAGGTTGTATTTCGCCGCCGCGCCGACATAAAACGCCGTGCCGCACCCGACGACGTAAATGCGCGACAGCCCGCGAATGTACTCGTCGGGAATGTCCAGTTCGTCCAGCACCGCCTTACCGTCAATAATGCGCGGCGAAACCGTCTTACGCACAGCCTCCGGCTGCTCCATAATCTCCTTAATCATGAAGTGCTCATATCCGCCCTTTTCCGCGGCGGACAAATCCCAGTCAACGTGCTCCGGCGTCTTTGTAATCTCGTCAAGCTCGCTTGAATACAGCTTAATTTCGCCCGCCGTAAGCACCGCAAGCTCGTCGTCGTCAATCTTATACACGTCGCGCGTGTGCGACAGGATTGCCGCAACGTCGGACGCGAGATAGTTGCAGCCGTCGCCGATGCCGAGCACGAGCGGACTTTCCTTTTTTGTCGCAATCAGCATGTCGGGGAAATCCTCGCACAGAATACCGAGCGCGTAGCTCCCCTCCATGCGCCGCGCGGCGGAAGCGACCGCCTTAAGCAACCCGCCCCCGTCGTTGTAAAAGAACTGTATAAGGTTAACCGCAACCTCCGTGTCCGTCTCGGAGCGGAACGTAAAGCCTTTCGATATGAGAAACTCGCGCAGTCTCGCGTAGTTCTCGATAATTCCGTTGTGCACGACGGCGATTTTGCCGCCGTCCGAGATGTGCGGGTGCGCGTTCTCGTCCGTCGGCTGACCGTGCGTCGCCCAGCGCGTGTGACCGATGCCGACGCAACCCGGCAGCTTCTCCCCGCCGTCAATAATCTTGCTTAGTGCCTCGACATAGCCCTTAGTCTTTGCCAGCTTCAGCCGCCCGCCGTCAATCACGACAACGCCCGCGGAGTCGTACCCGCGATATTCAAGCCGTCTCAGTCCCTCAATCATAATCGGCGCGGCGGGTTCAGTACCCACAAAGCCAACAATTCCACACATATATATGCTCCTTTTACAATTAGTCCGCTAGTATTTTCGTGTTCCGCGTCGCCGCGCGAGCTTGCCGTACAAACCGTACTGTCTGCGCTCGCGCGGCTTAGCGGAACGCAAAAATCCGTTGCGGTCCTATGTCCGACTCAAATTCGGTCATTCGGTGGGATAATCTTCCGTAAAACATGCATCGCATATCCCGCACATACTGTCCGGCGCAATCTTCGTCAGCAGCTCCACGGGCAGAAAGCCCAGACTGTCCGCGTCAATCCTCGCGCAAATCTCATCCGTCGTATAGTTCGCGGCAATGAGGTTGGACTTGTCGGGAATGTCCGTGCCGAAGAAGCACGGGCTGATAAACTTAGGCGCGGCGGACAGCATGTGCACCTCAAGCGCGCCCGCGTCCCTCAGCAGCTTAATCGTCTGCCGCGTCGTCGTTCCGCGCACTATGCTGTCGTCAATGACGACGACGCGCCGATTCTCAATCGCGGCGCGTAGCGGGTTCAGCTTCAGCCGCACCGCTTTTTCGCGCTCCGCCTGACCCGGCTTGATAAACGTGCGCCCGACGTAGCGGTTCTTAATGAATCCGTCATTGTAGGGTATCCCGCTCTCAATCGCGTAACCCTTAGCCGCGACAAGTCCGCTGTCGGGCACGCCGATAACAACGTCCGCCTCGCGCGGGAACTCACGCGCCAAGTATTTGCCCGCGAGCAGCCGCGACTCGTACACGCTCTGGCAGTCAATAACGCTGTCCGGCCGCGCGAAGTACAGGTACTCAAACACGCACAGGCGCGACGGCGGTCTGTCCTGAACGCGAATACTGTTCAGCTCCCCGTTCTCAACCCAAACGACCTCGCCCGGCAGCACGTCGCGCACAAACGTCGCGTCCACGCTGTCCAGCGCGCACGTCTCGGACGCGAACACATAAGCTTCCCCGCGCCGACCGATGCACAGCGGGCGAAAGCCCCAAGGGTCGCGCGCGGCAAGCAACTTGCGGGACGACATGACGACGAGCGAAAACGCCCCGCGCAAATGCGCCATAGCGCGTATCACCGCTTCCTCAATACTCCCGCTTTGCAGGCGTTCTTGAGCAATAATGTAGGCGATAATCTCCGAATCCGTTGTTGTATGGAAGATTGCGCCCTTATATTCGTATTCAGTTTTAAGCGCCTCGGTATTCACAAGGTTGCCGTTATGCGCGACGGCGAGCGAACCCTTAACATACTTCAACGTAAGCGGTTGCGCGTTCTCGCGACCTCCGCCACCCGTCGTCGAATAGCGCGTGTGCCCAATCGCCATTACGCCGTTAAGCGCGTCCAGCTCCGCCTCCGAAAACACCTCGCCCACAAGCCCGGAGTCCTTGCGACACGACAGCTCAAGGTCGTTAATCGTCGCGATGCCGCAAGCCTCCTGTCCGCGGTGCTGCAGCGCGTAAAGCCCGTAATAAGCGTCCCGCGCGCACCCGCCGTTCAAGTCGTAAATACCGAAAACTCCACATTCTTCATGTAACGCCATACGTCAAATCCGCCTTTTTACAATATAAATCTTATGTTATCCGCTCATATTAAATGCCGCGCGCGGCAACAATATCTTCAATAACGGAGCGGAAAGGGTGTCATACTGTGGCAATCTCAATCATCAGAACGCTGATACTGTATCTCGCAATCATCGTCTCAATGCGCGTCATGGGCAAACGCCAACTCGGCGAGCTTGAGCCGGCGGAGCTTGTCGTCGCCGTGCTCATCTCGGAGCTTGCGGCGAACCCTCTGCAAGACCTCGGAACGCCGCTGCTATACGGGCTTGCGCCCGTCCTTACGCTCGTGTTTTGCGAAACTATGGTGTCCGCCGTCATGCTGAAAAACGTGCGGCTCCGCGCCTTCATCTGCGGCAAGCCGAGCTTCATCGTGCTTGAGGGACGGCTGATGCAAGACGAAATGCGCAAAAACCGCTACTCGCTCGACGAGCTTTCGGAGCAACTGCGCAAGCGCGGCATATTGGACATATCAACCGTCAAGTTCGCGATACTGGAAACCGACGGCACGCTGAGTACAATCCCCTACTCGGGCGACAGTCCCGCAACGCCGAACCAAATGCAGCTCCAAGTCTGCGACGCCGACTACCCGATAACCGTCGTCAGCGACGGGCGCGTGCTGCTTGAGAACCTGCGCGCGCTCGGGTTCGACGAAGCGTGGCTGAAGCGACAACTGCGCGGTCACAAAGCGAAAAGCCCGAAAGAAGTGTTCATCATGTCCGCCGACAAAAGCGGACGCGTCTATTTTGCCGCAAAGGAGACTGCACAATGAAGAAAGAAATTACTGTCGCCGCGCTGTTCGTCGCAATGTTCGTCCTCGCCGTCGTCAATATCGGCTCCGTCTCGCGGCTTACCGTCGGCGTAACGCGGCTCGCCGACACGTGCGCCGTAAACGCGGAGAGCGGCGACTGGGACGCGGCAAAAACCAATGCCCTGCGCGCATACGAGAAATGGCGCGACGCCGAAAGCTACACGCGGCTAATCCTGCGCCATTCCGAGCTTGAGGACGCGGGCGACGCGCTCGCGGAGCTGCTCGGCGCAACGCTCAACCGCGAGGCGGGAGCAGTACGCGGCGCGGCGCTCATGGTCGAGGCGCACATGAGCAACATCGCGCATATCGAGCAAATCCACCCCGGCAGCATCTTCTGACCTCCGCAAACCGATTCGGTCATAACTCCCGATTTGCAGACGCAATTCCTACTCTTGTTCGAGCAGCTTGTTAATCTCCGACATGAACGAATTAACGTCCTTGAACGAACGATAAACGGAAGCGAAGCGCACGTAAGCCACCTCGTCGAGCTTTTTAATGCGCTTCATAACAAGCTCGCCAATCTCGGTGGACGAGATTTCGTTCTCCAGCGAGTTCTGCAAATCCATCTCAATCTCGTCCGCCACGCTTTGCAGCGCGCTGACCGAAACATGGCGCTTTTCGCAGGCGCGCAGCATACCGTTAACGACCTTTTGCTTGTCGAACGTCTGTCGTGTGCCGTCGCGCTTAATGACGACAAGCGGCATACGCTCCACAAACTCATACGTCGTGAATCGCTTCTGGCACGAAAGGCACTCACGGCGGCGGCGAATGGTTGCGCCCTCTTCCGCGGGGCGCGAGTCAACAACGCGGCTGTCCGCGAAGCTGCAAAATGGACATTTCATAATTATCCTCCTTTGGGAGTTGTTGTTACGGTCGAGCGGGAACAAACTAGGTGATATATGCGCATTATATCACAACATGTTGCGTTCCGCAATACGAAGCCTGCCCGCGTTTTGACCAAAAATCTCGTGTCAAAGCGCGGACAGGCTTATGCTACAAATTATTAAAATACGCCTCAACGTCGCGACAGTCGGCATGAATACGCTCGCGCAGCTCGTCCGTGCCGCTGAACCGAATCTCGGGGCGCGTGCGCTCGTAAAACTCAATACGCACGTTGCGCCCGTAGAGGTTGCCGCGAAAGTTCAGTATATGCGTCTCGGCGGTAACGCTGTCGGAATCCGCCACCGTCGGGCGCACGCCGATATTCGTCACGCCCATGCGCTCCGCGCCGTCGCCGAGGTAAACGCGCGTCGCGTAAACGCCGTAAGCCGGCACAAGCACACCCGCCGCAAACCGCATGTTAATCGTCGGTGTGCCGAGCGTTCTGCCTAGGCGATACCCCGTTCTGACCGTATCGGTCAGAACATGCGGGTGCCCCAAGTACTCATTCGCCTGCCGAATATCGCCCGCAATCAGCATCTCGCGGATAATCGTCGAGCTGCTCGTCACGCCCTTGTACTTAACCTCCGGAATAATGTCGCACTCAATCCCAAGCTCCGCGCACTTTGCCCGCAGCTTGTCCGCGTCGCCCTCACCGCGATAGCCGAACCGATGGTCGTGCCCCGCAACAAGATACACCGCGCCGAATTCGTCCGTCAGGTGCCGCACGTACTCGTCCCAAGGCATGTGCGCCGTCGCAGCCTCAAACCGCAGGAAAATCACGTCGTCAATCCCGAAAATGCGGTGAATCAACCCCGCGCGGTCCTCCGCCGAATTGATAAGCGGCACAGTCTTACCCGTCACAAAGCTCATCGGGTGCGTGTCAAACGTTATCACCGACGGTATCAAGTCGCGCTCGCGCGCAACCACTAATGTGCGTTCCAGCAGCGCGGAGTGCCCGATATGCACCCCGTCAAAAAATCCGAGCGCGATGACGCGCCGCTTGTCTGTCATAAGAATCACCCAACCTCGAAAAAGCTCTTGACTGTTTTCAGCGCGCCGCCGCTCGCCGAGCAAAGCGCGAGAAATTCGCCGTCCTTTGAGTAAACACGATACTCGCCGTCGCAAACCGACTCGGTTATTTCCGCTCCAACGCGTAGCTTTCGTTCATTGTCCGCGCCAATCGTCACACTAGGACGCTCATCAAACAGCGAGTCGGTTTTCAGCATAAAGCTCATGTCCCCGTCGCGCAGTCGCGACTCAATATCGGCAAAAGACAGCGCGTTTTCAATCGTATACGCGCCCGCCCGCGTCCGCCGCAGACTACTCATCGCGCCGCCGCACCCGAGCGCGTCCCCGATGTCAGCGCACAGCGTTCGGATATACGTCCCCTTACTAACGGCGAACCTAATCGTCCAATCCGCGTCCGAGCCGCCCTGAATTTCAATAACCGAAACGGTTATTTCCCTTGCAGTTCTTTCAATATCCACGCCGCGCCGCGCCAGCTTATACAGCGGCTGCCCCGCAACCTTAACCGCCGAATACATAGGCGGAGTTTGCATCTGCGCGCCCTCAAACTGTCGCATCACACCCTCAAGCCGCTCCCGCGTAACCTCAACAGGCGCGGTTTCCAGAACGGAACCCGTCGTGTCCTGCGTGTCCGTCCGCATACCGAGCCGCAATCCCGCGACGTATTCCTTGTCCGCGTGCTCAAAAAATGAGACCGCGCGTGTCGCGCGACCTACAAATATCGGCAAAACGCCCGTCGCCATGGGGTCGAGCGTCCCGCCGTGCCCAATGCGCTTTACGCGCGGCAAACCGCGAGACGACGCCTCGCGCGACAAAATACCGCGCAGCTTCGCAACCGCGTCATGTGACGTGAACCCCTCGGGCTTGTCCAGAACAATTATGCCGTTCATTTTTGCGCAACCTCATTGCCGCCGAGAATCTCGTCCAGCAGCGCAATGATTCGCTCCCGAACCTCCGCAACCGTCGCGGTAATCGAAAAGCCCGCCGCCTGCGCGTGTCCTCCGCCGCCGAACCTGCCGCAAATCGCGTTCGCGCTGACCGACGGCGACGACCGAACAGAAACTTTGCACTCGTTCGTCGCGGACGTTTCGCGGATTGTCACGCCCACGTCCACGCCCTCAATCGACAGCGGAATCGCGGAAATGTTGTCCAAGTCGTCCTCCGTCGCGCCCACCTCGTCAATCATCGCGTTCGTCAGGGCGACGATAACGGCACGTCCGCCGTGCAAATACTCCATTTCGGAATAAATCATGCCCTCAACCGCAATGCGTCCGCGCGTCTTGGAGCGGAACAGCGCGCGGTTAATCTCGCCCATTCGCGCCCCCGCCTCAACGAGACGCGCGGCGACGGAAAAGGTGTTCGCGTTCGTGTTGTCGAACGAAAAGCACCCCGTATCGGTAGAAACCGCAATGTACAGCGCGTCGGCAATCGCCGCGTCAATCCCGCCGGAAAGCGCGATAAGCAGCTCATAAATCACCTCGCCGCAAGCCGCGCGCTCCGCGTACAGGCACAGGTTCTCGGCGTATCCCGTGTTTGACGGGTGGTGGTCAACGCACAGCCAAACGTTCTCGGCATAAGCCCGCGCGTTATCCGGCAGCAAATCCGTGGACGCGATGTCAACCGCGATAACCGCGTCGGGGCAAAAGTCCGTCGGCGCGTAAAGCCCGGTCACAAGCGAGCTGTAACGCTCCGTAACCTCATCATTTTCAAGCAGGTAAGCGCTCTTGCCGATTGCGCGCAAGCCCATGGCGAGAGCCGCCGCGCAACCCAACGTGTCCCCGTCGGGACGGCGATGCGTAAGGAGCAGATAATTGTCGCGCAACGGCAACAGCTCGCGCGTCCCCGCAATGTCAAGCCTCATTCCTCTGTCTCCGTTTCCTCAAAGCTTTCCGTCTCGTCCGCGTCCGCGTTTTCGTCCTCGTCCGCCGCGGTCTCCTCCGGCACAAGCTCGCCAATCAGCGACGCGATGCGCACGCCGCGCTCAATCGACTTGTCAAGCTCAAATATCAACTCCGGCGTGTTGCGCAGCGTCAGCGACGACGCAAGCCCGCGCCGCAGGTATCCCGAAGCGGACTTCAGCCCCTTCAGGAACTCCTTCTCGCTGTCGATTCCGAGCGCGCTGAGGTAAACCTTGCAAAACTTGAGGTCGCCCGTCGTGTCAACGCCCGTCACGCTGACAAGCCCCTGACGGATACGCGGGTCCTTAATCTCGCGCAGCAGCGTGGACAGAACGCGTTTAATGTCCTCGTTCGCGCGGTTCAGTTTATTGGACGGCATACATTTCTCCTTTGTATCGGCGCAAAAGTCCGACCCTAGTCCTTAATTTCCTCCATCGCGAACGCCTCGATAATATCGCCCTCGCGCACGTCGTTGTACTTCTCAAGCGCGATACCGCACTCATAGTTCGTCGCAACCTCGCGCACATCGTCCTTGAAGCGGCGCAGCGACGCAAGCTCGCCCGTGTGCACCACAATCCCGCCGCGAACGACGCGTGCGGAGCAACCGCGCAGAATCTTCCCGTCCTGCACGTAGCAGCCGCAAATCGTGCCGATACGCGAAGCGCGGAACAGCGTGCGCACCTCGGCGTGCCCGTAAACGACTTCCTTGTACTTCGGTGCCTGCATACCGCGAATCGCGGCTGAAATCTCGTTGATACAGTCGTAAATAACGCTGTAGCTGCGAATATCGACGCTGCCGCGCATAGCCGAGTCCCGCGCGGAGTTGTCGGGACGCACGTTGAAGCCAATCACAATCGCGCCCGACGTCGCCGCGAGCATAACGTCCGACTCGCTAATCGCGCCCACGCCCGAGTGAATCACGCGCACGCGCACCTCGTCGCCCGAAAGCTTTTCCAGCGATGTCTTAATAGCCTCGGCGGAGCCTTGAACGTCCGCCTTAACGATAAGGTTCAAATCCTTAATCTCACCCTGCTGTATCTTCGCGAATAGGTCGTCAAGCGTAACATGCGCCTGCGCCTCGCCCCTGTTCTTGCGCTCACTGCGACGCTCCTCGGCAAGCTCGCGCGCCATACGTTCGTCCGAAACGGCGTTGAAAGTCTCGCCCGCGTCGGGAACCTCGCTCATACCCGCAATCTCAACAGGCACAGACGGCAGAGCCTCCGTAACGCGCGCGCCCTTGTCGTCCGTCATAACGCGAACATGCCCGACAGCCATGCCCGCAATAATAATGTCTCCCGTATGCAGCGTGCCGTTCTGAACGAGCGCCGTCATAATCGGACCGCGCCCCTTGTCGAGCCGCGCTTCAATGACCGTGCCCTTGGCAAGACGATTCGGGTTCGCACGCAATTCGCCTATTTCGGCGGTCAATACCACCATTTCGAGCAGCTTGTCAATGCCCATACCCGTCTTTGCCGAAATCGGGCACACAATCGTGTCCCCGCCCCACTCTTCGGGCACAAGCTCATATTCCGTCAACCGTTGCTTAACCTTTTCGGGGTCCGCACCCGGCACGTCCATCTTGTTAATCGCGACGATAATCGGGATATTCGCCGCCTTGGCGTGGTTAATCGACTCAACCGTCTGCGGCATAATGCCGTCGTCCGCCGCGACAATCAATATCGCAATATCCGTAACCTGCGCGCCGCGCGCGCGCATAGCCGTAAACGCCTCATGTCCCGGCGTGTCAAGGAACGTAATCGGGCTGCCGTTCACCTCAACGCGATACGCGCCGATGTGCTGCGTAATGCCGCCCGCCTCGCCGGAGACGACGTTCGCCTGACGAATACGGTCAAGCAGCGATGTTTTGCCGTGGTCAACGTGACCCATAACGACGACGACGGGAGCGCGCGCGACAAGCTCGTCTGCCGTGTCCTCATGGTCGTCAATCAGGCGGTCCTCAATCGTAACAACGACCTCGCGCTCCACCTTGCAGCCCATTTCAATCGCCACAAGAGCCGCCGTGTCGTAATCAATAATCTCGCTGACGGAAGCCATAACGCCGAGCTTAATCAGCTTCTTAACGACCTCCGCGCCCGTCTTTTTCATGCGCAGAGCCAAGTCGCCGACGCTTATTTCGTCTGGAATCGCAACCTTGAGCTGCACCTTTTTCGCAACCTCAAGCTGGAGCCTCTGCATTCTGTCGCGCTCCTCCTGACGGCGTTTCGCGCTTGCCGCCATCGTCGGCGTGCGCTGTTGGTTCTTCTTTCCGAATTTCTCCTTGCCGCGCTTCATGTTCTCCGCGCGCTCCGGCACAAGGCTGTCAATGCGCTCGTCGTACTTTTCGATGTTAATCGTCGCGCCCGACGTGTCAATCACGCGCTTCGTTGGCGCCTGACGCGGCACGAACGGCTTATCCGGCTTTTTCGGTGCCTGCGGCGCGGGCGTAACGGGAGCCGCGGCAGCCGCGGGAGCACCCGCCTTAGCGTCCGCGGTCGGCTCGGCGGCAACAACCGCCGGCGCAGGCTTAACCTCCGGCACGTGCACGTCCGCGTAAATTTGCTCGATGCTTTCAATCTGGTTTGCGCGCGTCAGAGCCTCGAAAATAATATCAAGCTCCGCCGTCGTCAGCGCCTGCATATGATTCTTGGGCGCGGTCGCGTACTTCGTCAGAATCTCCGCCACCGTCTTTGTCGGCACCTTAAAATCCTTAGCAACCTCATGCACCCTATATTTGAACATTGTACTCATGTTTACCTCCTCTTACCCGTCCGTATGTTCCTCTTGTGTCGGAGCGTTTCCGTGCGTCGCGCGTTTATCTTCTCCGACTTCGCGGCTAACGCCTCGGCGGCAACCGCGTATTTATCAGGCTCGCCGACCGCGAGCCGCGCGGCGAGCTTTGCGGCAATCCCCGCGTCCGTAAGCGCGAGCATCGCCGGCGAACCGCGCCCCGTAACCGCGCCCAGCTCGTCTTTCGTGTAGGGCAGCGGCAGATACGGCATACCGTAAGCCTCCGAAAATCCGCGCGCCTGACGCATACTGCGCTCGGAAGCGTCCGAAGCGGAGAGTATCGCCCGCGCTTTTTTGGTTCGCGCCGCCGCGCCGACGGATTCCTCGCCAACCGTCAACAGTCCCGCCTTACGCGCGATGCCGAGCAGCGATAAGTTACTGTCCATCGCCCGCCTCCATTTCCGCCTCAAGCCGCGTATAGACCTCTTGAGGTATCTCCGTCCCGAACGCGCGGGAAAACGCCTTCGCGCGAATCGCTTTTTTAAGGCACTCCGCGCTGTGGCACACATACGCCCCGCGCCCGGGTGACTTACCCTTGAAGTCGAGCGTCACCGCCCCCTCTTTTGAATGCACTACCCGCAGCAGCTCCTTTTTCGGTTTCATTTCTCGGCAGCCAAGGCACTGCCGCAATGGAATTTTCTTCTGCATGACCCTAACCGCCTCCTCAAAAATTTATCGTGCGTAACGCGCGATAATTAACGACTCTTTTGTGAACAACTATATCCTAAAACGACTATTCCGTGAACGACTCGGGCTTGATGTCAATCTTAAAGCCCGTAAGCCGCGCGGCAAGCCGAACGTTCTGCCCGACCTTGCCAATCGCGAGCGACAACTGATTATCGGGCACGACGACGCGGCAGGACTTTCCGTCCTCCAGCACGGTCACGCTGATAACGTCCGACGGCGCGAGCGCGGAAGCGATGTACTCCGCGGGGTCGTCGCTGTATTTCACAATGTCAATCTTCTCGCCGTGCAGCTCCTCAACAATGGACGCGACACGCGCGCCCTTGGGACCGACGCACGCGCCGATAGGCTCAACCGCCTCGTCGTTCGACCACACCGCGAGCTTGCTGCGGCTGCCCGCCTCACGCGCGATGCTGCGAATCTCAACCGTGCCGTCAAATATCTCCGGCACCTCAAGCTCAAACAAACGCTTGACAAGTCCCGGGTGCTTGCGCGAAATCATGACCTGCGGTCCGCGTGAGGTTTTGCGCACCTCAACGATGTAGACCTTTAGCCTGTCGCCCTCGCGAATACGCTCCCCCGGAACGCACTCTTCCGTCTTAAGCACCGCTTCCGTGTACTCGGTGCTGGAGCTTATCTGAATCGCAATCGTGCCGTTCTTCGCGTCGATATGCGACACCACACCCGTAAGAATCTCGTGTTCTTTAGAGGTGAACACGTCGTAGACAATATTGCGCTCCGCCTCGCGGATACCCTGAATAATAACCTGCTTCGCCGCCTGCGCCGCAATGCGCCCGAACTTGTGCGCGTCAACGCTCACGCGCCAATAGTCGCCCGGCTCCGCGTTCGGCATAGTCTCGCGCGCCTGCTCAAGCGAAATCTGCGTCGCCGGCTCCTCGACCTCCTCGACGACCTCGCGCTCGAGATACATATCAACCGTTTTCTTAACCGCGTCAACCTTAACGCGCGCGCACTCCGCCGAATCCGGCACGCCCTTTTTCAGCGCGGCAAGCAACGCCTGCTCAATCTTCTCAAGCATGTATGTCTGTGGTATTCCCTTGTCCTTTTCAATATCCGCTATTGCCTCGAAAAACTCCGCATTCATTCCAATTCGTCCTCCAACCCAGTAATCATCATTATTTTATAACTTCAAAGCGCGTCAAATCTCAACGCGCAATCTCACATTCGCAACCTCGGTCTTTTCAAACCGATAAGCCGTGCCGTCAACCTCAAGCTCAACCGCGCCGTTATCGTAACCCAGCAGCTTGCCGATATATTCGCGCCGCCCGCCCGTGTCCTTTCGCGGCACGTAAAGCTTAACCTCCGTCAAGTGCCCGATAAACCGCGCGAAGTCGGACGGACGCTTCAGCTGCCGCTCCGCTCCCGCGGAGGACACCTCAAACGTGTAGCTGCCCGGAATCAAGTCCTCGTGCTCGTCAAGAATCGGGTCAAGCTCGCGCGAGACAGCCTCGCACAGCTCAATCGAAATCCCGCCCGTAACGCCCTCAACCTCGCCGTCCGCAACGTCCGCAACATTAGTCACAGCGTTCTGCTCGCGGTCAATAAACACGCGCAAAAACCACGTGCCCGCTTCTTTAACGTACTCGACGCTCCACAGCTCGCACCCGTGTTTTTCCGCAATCGGCGCCGCCAGCGCGGCGACTTCATCTGTAATTTTGCTCAAATTTAATACCTCTAATAACGCAATAATAAAGAGTGGGAAGAACCCACTCGCCTTAAACCTCTAGCCGATAGTCATTATATCACCGTCGCGCCGCGATTGCAAGCCCTATTTTGAACATTTTTTACAGACGTGGCGCGTCGTGGCGAAATCTGTATAAATTTCCAAACTGTAGAGGTACAATAGATAAGTGAAAGACAAGCCGCGCCGAGTTTGGTAAAATGGTGAGTGAAGAGCAAACCATAACCGAACCGAAGGGAGCGACCTGTCATGATAAGCGTAGCACAAA
>JAISKH010000012.1 GCA_031261325.1 Oscillospiraceae bacterium | reverse complement strand
CGACGTGCTAAGTCAAACGCTCGGCACCGACGCGCTGTATGTCGGCAGCATCGGCAGCAAGCGCAAAATCGCGATTCTCAAAGAGCGACTGCGCGAAGCGGGCTTGTCGGAGGAGCAGGTGCAGAGCCTGCACAGTCCAATCGGGCTTGAGATTAAGTCGGAAACGCCGGAGGAAATCGCCGTCAGCATCGCGGCGGAGCTAATCCTCTTCCGCGCGAACCACACGAGCTTGTAAATAACGAACAGCCCCGCCGAAAGGCGGGGCTGTCGCATTTATTGCCGCAATTGGTTAGCCGCCCAAGACCATGCCGCCGTCGTGCACGATGACCGTGCCCGTTATCTGCGCGCCCGCCGGGGACGACAGGAACACGCACAGCGCGCCAATCTCAATCGGCTCCGCAAAGCGGTGCATCGGCATGTTCTGCTCAATCTGCGCGAACGCCTCTTTCGGCAAATCCTTGTCCAAGTCCGAGTGCGTCGGACCCGGGGCTATGCCGTTCACGCGTATGCCGTAGTCGCCAAGCTCCAGCGCCATGTTCTTTGTGAACATATCAAGCCCCGCCTTGGAGACGTGGTACGGAGCCATCGGGTGGTGCCGCGCGCCGCCGAGACTCTGCCCGCCGATTGACGAGATATTGATGACCGAGCCGCCGCCCGCTTCAATCATGCGCGGCGCGACCGCGTATAGCGTGTAGGCGGGACCGTTAAGGTTCGTGTTAACCACGCGCGACCACTCGCGCAATCCCTCGTCCTTCAGGAACTCGCTCACGGTGGACACGCCCGCGTTGTTGACGAGCACATCGACCTTGCCGAACCGCGCGTACACCGCGTCAACAGCCGCGAGCACGCTGTCAAAGTCGCCCGTGTCGCATTGCTGCGCGAAATGCGTCCCGCCGTGCTTTGCCAGCTCCAGCGCGGCGGCGTTGCCGCTGTCCGCGTTGCGGCACAGGATTGCGACGTTTGCGCCCCCCTGCGCGAACGCTGTCGCGATGCCAAGTCCGATGCCGCGGTTCCCGCCCGTCACCACGACGTTCAGCCCCGCGACGGAGAATGCGCCCTTTAGTGTGTCAATTGGTTTTGTCGGCATTTTGTTACCCTCCCAAATTATTAAATCCCATATCAGTCATTTTATCACACGCGGAAATATTGTCAATCGTCGGCGGAAAAAACAAAGGCAGTCCACCATAATAGTGGACTGCTTTTGTCCCGCCCCCACCGTGCCGTGTAGACCCATTTATAACCCTGCATTTTATGCAGGTGGGTTGCCTCCGACATGCTTCGCTGCTTCCAACTTCCGCGCGCAAGCGCGCGGGAGGCCTGCAATTCACACATCGAGATGAGCGTCCCTTATTATAAATGTAGGTTTAAAAAAGGTCTATCACGCACAAGGCAGGGGAATGGGTTAACGCGCTTACCGCGAACTCATGACGCTATTGTAACACGTTTACTTGTCAATTTCAATAATAAAACGGAGAAAATTTGTACCAATTTGCATGGATTGAACTTATTCTTCCTCGTCGCCGTCAAACAGACGCTCCATGTACAGCTCGTACACCGCGTCCAGCTCATCCTGCTCATCGACGTTGGCGAAAACCTCTTCGCCCGCTTCCTCAACGACCTTGAGAATCACGATGCCGTAATCCTCGCTATTTTCATCCATGTCCACAGGCAAAAACGCCATATAAGTATTGCCGTTGTATTCCATCGTGTCCAAGTGCTCAAGCTCATATTTGTTCCCGTCGTCGTCCGTAATCGTCACAAAATCGTTACCAAACTCATCGCTCACGCTCTTCACCTCCAAAACATATGACGACATATTACAACACGTGGGCAATAAAATCAAGCCGTAAAATTCATATCGCCGAAAATCATCGGATTTTCGGCGAAGTTTCATGAGCTGAAGTCCTCAAACAGCCGCAGAACGTCGTCATACGTCGCGGCGGGAATGCCGCGCTCAAGCAGCTTGCGGTCGTATTCGCGCAGTCGCCACACCTCAATATCCGTCAATATCGCCGGCTCGTCCAAGAACGCGCCCGTGAACACCGCGATTTTACCGTTGTAAGGGCGCAGAGTATACGCGCCAACCGAAGAAGTCGGCTCGACTTCAACCGCGACGGCGGCGCGGGCTTCGGGTGCGGAAGTCACACGCAGAGCCGCAAACCCCGCCGTCGCAAGGGAAATCGCCGTCACCAGCGAAAGTATAATTATTCTTCGTTTCATATCAGCCCGCCTTTCTCAAGGGGATTATTTCCAAATTTCCCGATAAATATGCGCGGCGGGTGTAATTTCAAAATATGTTCATAAAATATACTCGAACTGATTGACAAAGTGTGGTACAATACTCAAGTCTGCTCGTCGTGAGCATGACCGATTACGAGGATTTATAAACGGGGTGAAATTCCTTGACGACACAAAAGGTACTTAATACGGCACGGCGCAGCGCGGAGGTTACGGGCACGCTTATCGGCGTGCTTCTGCGCGGCATCGGCACCGTGCTGATAATTATCCTGCTCAGCGGGCTTATTTTTGCTTGCATTTTTACGGTTTACGTTAAGAACAACCTGTCATCGGGTCTTGACATACGGTACGAGGACGTGTCAATGAACCTGTCGAGCATCATCTATTACATTGACCCCGAAACGGGCGAGGACCAGGAGCTTGGCGTCCTGCAAAGCACGGAGTACCGCAAGTGGGTGAATTACGACGAGATACCCATTAACATGGAGCACGCGCTGATTGCTGTTGAGGACAAGCGTTTCTATGAGCACAACGGCGTGGACTGGTTCCGAACGGCGCACGCTTTCGTCTACATGTTCCTCAATAACGACGACACGTTCGGCGGCTCCACCATTACGCAGCAGCTCATTAAAAACCTGACGGGCAACGACGAGGTAACGATTACGCGCAAGCTGACGGAAATCTTCAGCGCGCTTGAGTTCGAGAAAGAGAACGACAAGACGCAGATAGTCGAGTGGTACCTCAACAAAGTCTACTTCGGCAGCGGTTGTTACGGCATAGGCGCGGCGGCGGACTACTATTTCGACAAAGAAATCGGAGAGCTGACGCTTGCCGAGTGCGCGGACATCATCGGTATCACGAACAACCCGTCAATGTTCTCGCCCTACGTCAACCGCACGAAGAACAAGGACAGGCAAGAGGATATTCTCAACAAGATGTACGCGCAGGGTTACATCTCGCTTGAAGAGCTGGAAACCGCGAAAGCGCAGACGCTCGTGTTCCGACGTGGCGAAAACACCACGTATCAGCCCGTAATCTACAGTTGGTTTGAGGAAGCCGTGCGCCGCGACGTAATTGACTACTTCAAGGAATCGCGCGGCTTGTCGTCCGACGCGGCGGAAATGCTGCTCTACAACGGCGGCTTCAAAATCTACTCCACAATCAACCCGCAGATTCAGGCGGCGGTTGACGAGGTGTATCAGGACATCGAAAACCTGCCCAAGGTCACGGAGGACGTGCAGAAGTTCCCTGACCACATGCAGCAGGTGCAGTCGGCGATTACAATCATCGACCCGTACACGGGCGACATCGTTGCCATGGCGGGCGGCGTGGGCGTTAAGGACAAGAACCTGCTGCTAAACCGCGCGACAAGCTCACCGCGTCAGCCCGGTTCGTCAATCAAGCCGCTCACCGTGTATTCGCCCGCAATGGACCTTGGGCTTATCACGCCGAAAACCAAAATGGCGGACACGTCGGGAATCGTCCTGTCCGGCAACCCCAACTGGTACCCGCACAACGACGACTTCCAGTATATGGGCACAATCACGATACGCACAGCCGTCATTCACTCGCGCAACACGATTGCGGCGCAGGTTATGGATAAGCTCACGCCCGCCGTGTCGTATAAGTTCGCCCGCGAAAAGCTCGGTCTGTCGCTTAGTCCGCGCGATGAGGCTTACGCGCCGCTCGCGCTCGGCGGTCTGACCGTCGGTCTGACGACGCGCGAAATGGCTTCCGCGTACACGATGTTCGACAACGGCGGAGTCCGCATCGAGGGTCGCACGTTCTCCAAAATCTGCGACGACAATGGCAATCTCGTCTACGACAACAAGCCGGTCGAAACCGCGGCGATAAAGGAAGCCACCGCATATTGGATGACGAGCATCTTGGCGGACGCGGCGACTATAGGCACGGGCAAGGGCGCGAATCTCGGCACGATGCCGACGGCGGGCAAGACGGGCACAACCTCCGACGACAACGACCGCTGGTTCGTCGGTTTCACGCCGTATTACGTCGCCGCCGTGTGGACGGGGTTTGATACGCCGTCAAACATGAACTCAAGCGGCAACCCCGCCTCCGCAATCTGGAAACGCGTGATGACAAAGGTGCACGCCGACCTGCCTTACCGCGAGTTCCCGACACCCGAGGTGACGTATGTCCCGCCTGTTGAGGGCATTAAGGAAATCGAGTACACGGTTCACCACAGAACGCCGCTCGGAACCGTGTTCTATACCGAGACGAAGTACGCCGAGCTTGGCAGCGTCATTACGGAATACGCCCCGACCTACGAGGGTTTCTCCGTCTCTGACGCGACGGTTACAATAACCATCAATGAAAACCCGAGCAAGAACCTGATTGAGTTCATCTACAAGAAGATAACCTCACCGACTCCGCCGCCGGCGGCAACCACGCCAAATTCGCCGCCCGGCGCGCAATCTCCGCAGCCGCCGTCGGAACCGTCCGCGCAACCGCCGGAAACTCAACCGCCGTCGGAACCCGCGTCGGAAGCACCGCCGTACTACGACGGGGGATTCTACTAAAAATAAAAGCTCGCCGTTCAGGCGGGGCTGTCAAGGGCATTTTGGAGGCAATATGAAAAATACAGGACTATAGCAAAGACGCACTCCCCTCATCCGTGCGCTGCGAACAGCCAATTGCTTTCGCCTCTAAATTCGTCCTTGACAAACTCAACCGGCTCGTGATAATATGACCCCAAATTGAATACCATCTCTTTCTCAAGCGAGCCGCGTGGCTCTACGGGCATACCTGAGCCTATGAACGCGCGGCCTGCGATGCGGATTCGTCCGCACTCGCACGGGGTTATTGCGGGAAACTGCGTAGCCTTACACCTCTCGGCTACAAGCGCGGAAAGTGACTTTGGGGTGCAGTGGTTGATATGCCATTGTGAGCTTTGCTTTGAATTGTTGGGTAAGGCAATATTAAGTCAGCGTCCACGCTACGTAGCGTGGACGCTGTTTGCATATGCAAACAGCGATAACCTTTCACCGCGAAATATTTTATAAGGGGAAATGGAAAATGAAAGTCCGAACACTAAAACGCGCGCTGTCACTACTCCTTGCACTATTATTGGCAATCACGCCTATCTTTTTGATTGGCGCCGCCGAACCGGGGGACGAGGAAGCTCTGACGGGGTACACCGTCACAATTCCCGAGCTTGTCGGCGGTACCGTGACGGCTAAATACGGTACAGCCAATCTAGCTGTTGTGTCGGGAACGACCGAGATTCCGTTTGGGGATACAGTTACGCTGGCTGTTACTCCGAAGGTTGGTTATAAGGTGTCGCCAAACACGGTTGCGCTCAATGGCGGCGCGGTTACGCTAAACGATGAGGTTGCGGAAATTGGCGGTCTGGCTTTAGTATATACGTTTGCTATGCCCGCCGAACACGTTACAGTAGCGGCGGATTTTGAAGCATTGAAAAGCACCGTGACGGTTACTGCGGCAAAAAACGACGAGCCGGCAGCCGCTTCGGTATCAGATGTTTCAATCGGTGATATTGTAACTGTAACGTGGACAGTAACTGCGAATAACTTCTCAGGTTATGGTTTTGAGGCACCTTTTGCAAATTTGTCCAAAGCCTATGTAATACTTAAAGATGAAACTATTGCCGCAAACAGCCATATTCCCGGCTTTTATCTGGATTACGAGGCAGCCGACGTCCGTGTAGCGGCAGAGGGCGGGGTAACCGCGATATTCACCCCCGGAGTACCCGTGGATATTGTTCTGAAATACAAAGCTGTCTCTTATGTGAACACTTTTACCCCGACTTTTCCCTCAGGCGGCGGCAGAACAAATATGGCTATACTTCTTAACAGCTCCGTGCGGTTGACTGATTTGGGAACGCTGAACGCTCAAGGAGTTATTTACTATGACAACAATTATGTCAGTAGGGTTCAAAACAGCAATGCGATTTTTCTGCCGACGTCGAGTGCAAAGCCGTCGATAACACAGACTACGACCGGCGGGAACGGCGGCATAGGTCGCACTTTGGCTTTACAGGTCAATGACGGTGCTGTCGGGACGCCTGCTGCAAGCGTGAAAGAAACCGTAAATGTCGGCGATACAGTAACGCTGATTGATACGATTACCTTAACAAAGGGCAACGCCTACGGCTTTTCAGCCGTTTATCGGCTGGCAAACGCGAGTAAATTCTTGTTGGATACAGCAAAGCTCGCAAGTGAAAACCCCGGATTGACCTTGACTTCCGAAACACTTCCCAGCGGCTCTGTCATCTTCGTCAGAATTACTGCGTTGCCAAAAGACGGCACGGTAATTGCCGCCGCGGGTACGCCGCTTATTCTGAGAGTTCCGTTTGATGTGACGGGTATGTCGGCGGCGGTTACAGTTGAGTCCTCGCCTCTGTCAGCGGCTGCCGCTACGGCTGCAAGCACGTTTTGGCTGATTACCGACCCAAGCTTTGATGAAGCCGACCTTGCTTGGTTTAAGAGTGGAACAACATTCTATCCCTTACAGAGCATGACTTCAAGTAATGGCTCGAACACCGAAAGACCGGCGGCAGTCTTAAAAACAATCATTGCCGCGACAGATGTAATCGCGGAAATCGCGGTACGCTCCGGCGCAGCAACCGTACTTGCGGCTGACCCGGAAAACAGTTCCCCGGCAAAAACCGTGGCGGCTACATTGGAGTTCAATTCCGCACAAGACGCTTATGGTTACGCCGCCGCGCTGGCATACAACAACATACTCAGCCCCAATCTGACCGCAATGAGAGCGGACAACCCGGGCGTAACCTTTGAAGCGCCTAACTTTCAATTGCAGATTGTCAGAGAAAATAACGGAACGGTTGCCATTCCGGCAGATGGTTCGGTCACTCTCAAATTGACGTTTGATGTTCTGCAAACCGGAAATGTATCTCTCTCGAACAGCACTTACTTTAACCCGTTCCTGATTACCGACGCGGCTGTCAAGGCTTTAGGCGATGACGGAGTATTAAGCGGTGCAAATACAACGTGGCAGACAAACGTGAACACGCAGGAAGCCGCAAGAACAATAGCGGTTTCTGATAAATTTGCGACTTTGAGCCTCTCCACAGGTTATCTTGCAACCGGTGAATTGGGCGAGCCGACAAGAGTCGGAATAATGGGCGTAGTTAACGAAGCCGACCTCGAGCCGGCAGAGGTTCCGCTTATAATCAGCGTTCAACCCGGAACGGACGTTTACGGCTTTGCGGGAGCTATCAAACATGCGGGAGGGCGCACCGCTTTGGATGTGGCGGCAACATTAGAGGCTAATCCCGCCCTTAAAGACAGGCTCGTCTTTGTTGCGAACGGCACAGCAACCAGCACCAGCGACACCGGGACGACACCGCGGATTTATATTGAAAATAACGGAACAAAACTTGATTTGACAGACAACAAGCTGACGATAAACCTGGTGTTTAAGCCGACAAAATTGGCGCTTGCTAATTCGGGCAAGCTAACACTCGACACAGGAACTACGGTTACCAGCTTTGTTTTAATAACTAAACCCGATGTCTACGTTATGAAAACAGGCAACGCAAAGGCTCCGCTCAACTTTTTAGCGGCAAATTATGCGGCGGCAGAAAAAGTCGGCGACATTGCAGTCATACAAATGACAAGTGGTTATGTGCCGTTGCGGCAAAAATACGATGCGGGGACATATAATGTCAACGGATACTATGTGATAAGCACCGCAGAGCAGTTAAACGAATTTGCCAAGGCGGTAAATGGCGGCGAGACAACACTCAAGGGGCAAATCAACGCGAATATTGCTTTAGATGATTCTTTTGTCGGTATCGGTACTGCCGAGTACCCGTTCAGAGGTTCGCTTTATTCCTCCACATCTGAAACAGTAGTTAACGCCACGCTTCATTATATTCTCACCCTCAATCGCACGGTCAGCGTTGCCGATGGTTCAGCAGTCGGCGGAGTCATCAACTACCTCGGAGCGGGCGGATTAGTCTATTCGGTTGAGGTCGGCGGAGCGCTTACGGTCAGCGGCAATCCCTCAAGCGTCGGCGGCATAGTCGGCGTATCTAACGGCGGAACAATCAAAAACGCCATGAATACCGCGGCGATAACGGTTAGCGGCTCCGCAGCGGACGTTGGCGGCGTAGTCGGAACCGTTAGCGGCGGCACGGTCAGCGGCAGCGGCAATGGCAGGGCAATTCCAACTGTCGCAAGTCCGTATGTTTTCTTGTCTCCCCGTGGCGGCGGCGGAGCAATCAGCGGAAGCGGCAATGTCGGCGGAGTTGTCGGCAGCGCGACGGACGCAGTACTTGACAACGACTATAACGCGGGCGCTGTCAGCGGAAGCGGCAACGTTGGCGGCATCGCGGGGTTAGTCAATGGCGCAAGCATAGTTAAGGACTCTTGGAACGGCGAAAACGCCCCCATTTCAGGTGCAAGTGCGAACGTCGGCGGTATTGTCGGAAGAATCGCCGCCGATTCCGAAAGCTCAGAATTCAGCAATAATATCAACTTAAGCACCATTACAGTTAGCGGTCTCAGCTCATCTAAGGGTGGCATAGTCGGTTTGGCGAGTTCGACGCCTGCTATATATAATGCTAACTACTACAAGACAGGCACCGCGACAACCGACGCGCTGACTGCGCGGGAGTGCGGCGAGTTTACGGTAAGCACGGAGAGCACAATCGGAGCCGCAGGGAAATACAGCCCGGTAGAAGACGCGATAGGGCCGGAACCGCCAACGGGCACTCAGACAATAATAGTAGAGGTTACCGGACACGGGGCAGTTACGATGACATATGGCGCAAGCGCCGTCGTTCTTAATTCAGGTGACGTTGTTTCCAAAAATACGCTCGTAACGCTTACGGTTGAAGCCGAAGATGGTTACAGGTTAAGAGACGACAAAATAGCGCTTCACGCTTATGGTCACAGGTATAATACCAATCAGTATTATACCTTGACCGTTGCAGATAATATCGTTGCTTATACAACACCTGCTTCTGACAATGAATATACACTTACCTTCAGCGCGATATTTGAACCGATACCGTCGTCCGCTCCTAGTGTCGGCAACGGAACAGAAGCAAGCCCATATGAGCTTAGCTCCGCAGACGATTTTCTTTGGTTTGCGAACGAGGTAAATAACGGCAATAATTCAATTCATGCGAAATTAGTCGTAGATATAGATTTGACGACAGATACGAAATACGATACTTTCACGGGTATCGGCACCCAATATTACGCCGGCTATTCCGGCGCTTTCGACGGCAACGGCAAAACAATCACGGCAAACATTAAAGGCACAAGCACAAGCGGACGAACCGCGCTGTTCTCGTGGGTGAATGGCGGTAGCGTAAAGAATCTCACTTTGAAAGGCAGCGTTGAAAGCTCCAACAGCTCGGAGCGCGCGGGTATAATTGGCTATTTGTTAAACGGCACAGTCCAAGACTGCGTTAACTACGCGGCAATCATTGACGGCGGCGCAGGTATAGTCGGAGTGTCAACAGACTCAAGCATCATACGTTGCATCAATTACGGCGATGTCTATACGGAAAGTGGCGGCGCGTCGGGCATTGTCGGGCATCTGAATAATATTTACAGCCACACCGACGATTGCAGTATTATTGACTGCATAAACTATGGCGACATGACCGCGTGGAAAACCGCCGCCGGTATAGTCGGGTCAATAACCTCAAATTCATTTAACGACTATCGGTTTACAGTAAGCGGTTGCAAAAACTACGGCACGATAACTTCGCTTGCTCCTCCCGCTATGGACGGAATGCTGGGCGATTATGACACAGAAACGTCTAAACGCAGCGCGGCGGGAATCATTGGCTACATAGGAGTAGCTACTGTATACATTGAGGACTGTGTAAACGAGGGCGACATTGTCGGCAACGGTAATAATGTCGCCGGAATCCTCGGCTCGCTAACATATTCGTACCCGTATGGCAGCGGAAATGTAAGCATTACCGGCTCGTCAAACTCAGGCGCGATTACAAGCACATATAATGGCAATGATACCGTCTCAAACACATACACTATAAGACCGAGAACCGGCTATGCTCCCGATTTAATCTCTGTTGGCGGAATTGCCGGAAACCTTTATGGCGCATACAATTCAGATGATTATATCGCTTGGAGCAAGCTGCGAGCGGATAATGTAACTCTAACCGGGAACACCAATAGCGGAGTAATCGAAGTTGGTACTGCGAAAAACGTCGGAGCAATCGCCGGTCAATTGACGCCGGAGAGTGAGCGTCCGGAAGGCGGAGTAACTAAATTTGACCAAAACTTCACGACTGTTCTGGTTGAGAACGACAGCAATCCGACAGCGGGTACGTATTATGACCCCGCGACGCAGCACGTTGAAAACGGCGCAGTTGTGGACAATCACGTCACAGTTCCCCCTGAATCACCCACAGAACCTGAAGATGGGGATACAAATGCACAACCAAGCACCCCCTCGTACCCGTCATACCCTTCGAGTGGCAATAGCGCGGCGACAGTCAGCGAAAGCAACGATGACGATAAGCAAACGCAAAATGCCCCCGCGGAAGTTGCACCGAATGTGGCTAGCGAAATACCCACTACCGATGTACCTGACGAATTCGTTCCGCTGGCTCCTGCACCGGACGCACCGCCGGCACCGCTCGCGCCTGCAGCAGATACGCGAACAGAGGAAACGACGACTGTTCAGGAGGCACCGATTCAGTCGTCTCCGACAGCGCCGAACGCGCCACGCATACCCACGTCTACAAGCGCGATTATACCGCCTGTGCTCGTCGCGGAGGCAGAGGAGGATACGACAGTAGTAACACCGCCTGATGCTGCGTCCGATGCTGACAACGCGCCGGAGGAAACTGCGGCTCCGGTTGCTCCGCCAGCAAACGTTGCATTGCCTGACTTAATAGACACAATATCCCCGGAAGTTGTGCGCGAGACCGTTAAGAATAATACCACGGTAATTCTTATAGTGACAATTACAGCCGTTGCAGTTCTGGCGGCAGGTGGAATTGCATTGGCGAAAAAGCGCAAAAAGGCAATCTGAGAAATCACGAACAACAGAATAACTTTTAAGGAACAAATAATATCGCAAAGAAAACGGCGGGGAGGACTTCAATAGTCCTCCCCGTTTTGCTATTCGCATCAACCTTATTCGCGCGGGCAATCTTATCTGCCGTATTTGCTTGCACAGATAACGCTACGGGCGGGCGAGCAAGGCGGCGGTATATACCCGCCGCTCAAATGCTCGTTGGGGCGAACCCCAAACCCCCACTCGGACGGAGCAAAATGCTCCGTCCTCTAAGCCGCCTGTCGGCGTCTGCTGCGACCGCGGAGCCGGTCTATCTTGCGTAAGAGCTGCGCCGCGATAGTTCGCGTTCGTTCTCGCGTACTTGACCGTCCGGCGCGATACCGAGAATGTGGTTGGCGTTCGCCCGCGCCGTGCCGAGCGTGATGTACTTTTCTTTGAGTTCCTTGTAACCTCTGTAAAGAGATTTCCGCTCACTTTCGAGCGTCGCCCACTCCTGCCGGAGCGAATTTATGCTCGGCAGTTTGCCGCTGAAATTGTGCTCATTGAAATGCTTTTTCGCCGCGCGGTGGAGCGTGATGTCGGCGCGGTTTGCCTCGAAAAATTCTTTGTCCCAACCCGACGTTTTATAAGCAACGTACACGCCGCGCGTTTTTGTGTAAGTGCCAATCTGCGCCTGCAACTCATTTATGTCCTTTTGCTGTTTTTCGATTTCTTTAATCCTGTCCGCGACTTCGTAATATTTCGAGGACGCGGCGGCGGACTTTTCTTGAAGTTCGGCGTATGAATCGATGCCCACTTCTTGAAGAAATATGAGCGTCCGCGCCGCCTGTTTCAGATTGAAAATCTTCATCCATTGCTGATACCCCTCACCCGCACCGACGCGAATTTTCGCCTGTATGTCGATGAGCAGGCTCGGCACCTCCGGTACTCTGACCGGCACAATCGTCGCGGCGTTTTTCGAGCGCGGCGCAACTACGCGCTCGCCGGAAATTCTTTCGCGGATTGCGTCCTCGGTGTAGTCCGCGCCGAGCTTTTCCGTACAACGGGCGAACCTCTCGCCGCCGGGAATTTTGAACGCAAGATATTTCCCCTGTTTCACCTCGCAACCCGCCGCGAGCATCGCGTTTATGAAGTCGTCATACGTTTTGCAATCGACGAGAGCCGCGTCAATAATTTCGCAGATTTTCCCGCGGTTCGACGGTTGCTTTTCGTCGCCGAGCCAAGTGCCGTAGGAACCCCTGCTCGGCTTCGGCTTCTCAATAACCGACAAGCCGTTTTCAAGGCAGATTCGGTCGGAGATTTTGCGTAGCGCAAACGCGGACTTCTTGAAATTGCGAAACTTGCGCGTACAGTCAAGCGACACCGCACTCACCAAGATATGCGAATGAATATGAGCCTTATCTTCGTGGGTACAACAGAGGAACGCATACTTACCTTTCGTCAGCGACATCGCCATCTCGTAGCCGATTCGGTTTGCCGTCGCCGCGTCAATTTCGCCCGGCTTGAATGACTGGCGGAGATGATAACCAACGACCTCGCTCGCGCCCTGCCGCCGTCCCGTTGTCGCGGCGTATTGCGACCGCGCGAACAGGAATTCCTGCGCGGCGGTCAGCGGGTCGCATTCGTAGCCCGTTATAAATTCGCCGTTATGCGTTTTCGCCGGATTTTTCATATACTCCGCGCTGTCGGTCAGCACCGTCGCGGAGGTTTTTCCCTTGCCGATATGGAGCGGGATTATTGTCGTTGTCGCCATTATTCGCCCTCCGTGAGTTGCTCGGTCAAGTCCGAGAGCCGTATCGGGCGCATAAACAACTTGCCCGGCTTCGCGTCGGTAATCTCCGTGAGAAAGGCGAGAGTTTTTCCGAAGTCCTCACGGATTTCCGTTAGTTGCTCCTCGACGTTTTCAATGTCGGCGCGGTAGGCGTGACCGCCGGAATTTATCCGCTTGGCAATCTGATTCACGTTGTTCGCCGTTATCCGTTACAGCCGTCCGATTTCGGTTATCGTGGTGCTGTCGAAGTTTATGACGTGACCGTCAATCGCCATTTTCCGGATAAACGCGCTCTTGTTCGTGATTCCGGTTTGCGCCATTCGCTGCTCAACCCAGTCCCACTCCTGCGGCGACATCTTGAAGTAGAAGCCCGTTGTTTTTTCTTTTGCCATTAACCCACCTCCGAATTTAAGATGTTCAAGGAGGTCACAGTATTTTCGTGACCCTCTTGACCATCTTCCGTGTATTCAACTTATATCGGTAGCACCCAAAACCATTGTCCGTTTTTACGAATAGACTGAACACCAAGTGCAGATTTTGCCCGGTTCAGCGTCTTTGGTGAGATACCCTGTTCCTCCGCTCGGCGCATTATTTCGACGGCGGCGACAGGTTGCACCGCGAGCGCAAGTTCCAAAAGTTTGACCGCCTTAGAAAACTGATTCTCCGCTTTCGGCTTGCCGGATAACATCTCGTCGAGCGTTATTTCGCAATCTCCGAGCCAGCAGAAATCGCCGTTCTGGTCAAGCCCGAAAGCCTGCGGCGCGCCGAGCGGCGCGAGATTGCTCTTGCTGTGAATTATTGCGCGCATACTGTCATCGAGCGGCAATTTGCCGACCGTCAGGACGGAGCGAGCCGCCGCGTAAATGTCGATTGACCCAAGCCCGCGATACTGCGCCTGCCCGCCCTTTTTGTTCAGGTGTCCAATTATTACCACCGCGCAGCCCGTGCGTTCCGCGACTGCTGACAGGCTTTTCATCAGCGGACGAATACCGTTGACGCTGTGAAAATCCGAGCCGCCGAGGTAGGCTTGCAGCGGGTCTAATATGAATAATCTTGCGCCCGCTTTGACGATTGCCTCCTCAATTCGCTCGTCGGAGAGCGTCAGTCCTCGCTCAGATTCGTCGATGACGCGGACGCGGGAACAGTCCGCGCCGAGTTTCATAAGCTGCGGCTTCACAACGTCCGCATATCCGTCCTCCGCCGATTGGTATATGACCGACGCGGGCGGCGCGTACACTCCGGTCCCGCCGACTTCCTCTCCGCGCGTGACCGCGGCGGCGATTGCGCGTGCCATCGTGCTTTTTCCGATGCCGCCGTCGCCCTGCACAAGCGTAATTTTGCCGAGCGCGATGTACGGCTCCCACAGCCATTGCACCGCTTCGGCTTGGATTTCTTCGAGCGTGAGTAGTTTTAAGTTTGCTTTCATTTTTCCTCCGTATTTCTGTATTGGATTTTTGGGCGCAAAAAAAGCCGCGCGACTGCATTTCTGCAATCGCGCGGTTTATTCGTCCTGTTACGCAACTTCCCGTTGCTGTTCCTTTTGTTTCGCCTTGTGCTTCGCGTACCAACGCCTGTTGTATTCGCGCTGCTTTTCGCACTTCACTTTGTGCGCTTCCTCGGCTTCGCGTTCCTCCTGTGTCGGCTCCGCGAGCGATTGCGGCACCTCGAATTTGCCGATGTAGTTGAGGTAAATGTCAACCTCCTGCTCGCGGTGTCCGCTCGACTTATCCGGCGCGTGGACGCAGATTTTCAAGATAAATTCGTTGAGCATCGGCGTCGTCAACTCGTCGAAATTCGTGTAACGGCTGACGAGTTCCAAGAACCTGTTCACGTTCTCGCTGTCGGCGGCGAACACAGATATTTCAGATTGCAATTTCGCGTTCTGCGCTTCAAGTTCAGTTTGTTCGCGTTCGTACTCTGCGGAGAGTTGCTCGAAACGCTTGTCCGAAAGTTTCCCCGCCGCGTTGTCCTCGTAAGTCTTGCGGAACAGGTTGTCGAGTTCCGCGATTCGCTTCGTATTCTGCGCGAGTTTTTTCTTGCCCGCTTTCGCCGTTTCCTCTTGACGGATTTCCGAGGATGCGCGGACTCTCTCAATAAACTCAGCTTCGTGTCCGCGCACATAAAAGCAGACGGCTTTAATCGTGTCGAGCGCGATTCCGCGCACGATTGACGTGCGAATGTAATGCGCGGAGCAGTTGTCGCCATAAGCGGCTCGGCTCATCGTGTTCGTCGAGCAGGTGTAGTGGTCGGAGGTTTTCTGTCGGCGCATTTTGCCTTTGTACTCCACGTCGTAATACTCTTTCGCGCTACGGCTGTTGTACATCTTCGCGCCGCAGTCCGCGCAGAACAGAAGTCCAGTTAAGGGATTAGCCTCGCCGAGAGTGTCAATTCTCCGAGGCGTTCCGCGCAGTTTCTGAACCGCGTCGAATGTCGCTTGGGTAATTATCCGCTCGTGCGTGTTCTCTAAAATCTGCCAGTCCTCGCGCGGCCGCTCGACTTTTTGTTTGCTCTTATACGACGGGCGTTCCGTCCGAAAATTCACCGTATGGGCGGTCAAATGTCAACCCCTATTTCAACAAATTATTCAAATTATTGATGCACGGCGGAAAAACGAAGCGACCGAAATCGCTTTCAGCCCGCGTACCACGATAGCTCGCTTGTCGTTGTGAGTAGCCGGAATTTCGCGGAGTTTGTCTACCACAACCCAAAAAATCCCTTTACAAACGCGCGCCAAAGGTGTATAATACAAAAGAATATGATACCAAATACGGCGAAAGGGCTTGACAAATATGCCGATTTGTGCAACAATTTTGACAGACAGACAGACAGACAGACAGACAGACAGACAGACAGACAGACAGACAGACAGACAGACAGACAGACAGACAGACAGACAGACGCATAAATCTGTCGTCTTATAGCGCTCTAAAAGAGCATACTTACATACGAGGCGATTGTCCCTGATGCAGGGGGACAGTCGCTTTTTTGCATTTCAAAACAAAAAAATGGAGGAAAAAATCATGGTAAAACACAGTAAAAAGAGCAAACTTCTCGCGATTCTGCTGACCCTCGCAATGGTACTCACGCTCCTGCCGCTGACGGCAGCCCCCGCGCTCGCGGACGACGACG
>JAISKH010000089.1 GCA_031261325.1 Oscillospiraceae bacterium | reverse complement strand
CATTTTGTTCGCGACTCGCGGGTACGACGGTACGACCACAAAAATGATTGGCGAGGCGGCGGGCGTGACCGAAGGCGCGCTTTACAGACATTTCTCCAGTAAAAAAGTGCTATGGAACGCAGTTGTCGAGCACACGGTGCAGCTGTACAAGCTGTATCACGAACGCCTTGCGGCCGCACTTGACAATGAGGATGACTTTGAAAGCGCTCTAAACACTATATTTGAAGAACCAATGCTTATGCGAAATAGCTTTACGGCGTTCGCTTTCGCCCTTATCATTAACGAACAGGTTTGTAATCCCCTTGCCGGGAAAACCTTCTGTGAATCATTTCTGGACTACAGCATTGCGCTTCACAAAGGGTTTTTTGACAAATATGTTGAGCGCGGACTTGTGAACCCGTTCGATACCGAGCTTATGGCGACAACCTTCGTATGCACTGTAAATATGGGTATCAACCTTGCGGTGCAAAGAAGCTTAGGGCGGGAGGTTCAGTTTGACTTTACCGAATGTCTTGAGAGATTTAAGGTACATATTTTACAAATTGCGGCAGGTAAATCTCGGTGACAATAATAGTCATTTCTCGCTTTCGGGTATGACGAAATATTAGCCGTTACTGCGATACCGAAAATCCGTTTAGCTAAATATGTTAGTAATTGCTTACTTATTAGACCTGTTCTGAAACCGAGTATTACTTCGTTGTCCTCCCTTGCAGTATCTGTATACAGCGGCGGTCGTCCACCTCGTACTACACGGTTTTGGGACAGGTCTATTCTGTTCGGAGTTCAAACACGGTATCAGCGCCGCGCAAATCATCGCTATTCTCAAAAAAATAGCGAAATAACAGTTATACAAATCATTAAATAATCCGCAGTCCATATACGTGTTTCTTGCAAGGGCGTGATAGTAATGGATTACTATCCGGAATAATTAGACATCTTTAGTTACTCGACTCTAAACGAACAGGAGAGGACACGGCGTGAAAAACTGGAGCATCAAATTCAGGATTATAATCCCGCTGTTAGCTATTCTAATTGCGGGGGTGCTTGCTCAAACTGTTCTGGTTTCGGTTAATTCGTCGTCAACGGCGAACAAAATATCCATGCGGCTTGCGGAAGAGGCGGTTGTGCGTTACGCCAACCAGCTTGAATGGATTGGGATAGGGAGTTATGACATCGCCACTATGCTCGAGACTTCCGTGAAAGCGCTTTCGGACAACGGCAGCGACCGTCAAACCGTTGTGGATGTTATGTCAAAGGTGCTGGACAGAAGTTACATTATGATGGGGGCGTGGATTTGCTGGGAGCCGAACGCCTATGACGGAGCGGACGCGGAGCACGCGCACGCCGCGCCGTATGAGGACGAAACGGGGCGGTTCGTTCCTTATGTGTACCGCGACTACTCGGGCGGAGAAATCAAGTTCGCGCCGATGAAGGACTACAATGACCCGGAAAAATCGGACTTCTATTTGGTCGCAAAAAACTCCGGGCGGCTTTATGTTACGGACCCGATTGAGTACATAATTGACGGAGTGCCAAAGATATTGTGCACGGTGTCCATACCGATTTTCAGAGACGGAGTTGTGGTCGGCGTCGCCGGTGTTGATATTACGATGGATTCGCTTGCGCAAAAGATGAATTCGGAGAAAACCTTTAATACGAGCACGGTATTTGCCATTAACTCGAAAGGGAAAGTCGTTTTCCACCCCTCCAAAGAGATTCTGACGCGGAACTATTCCGACACTTGGATGACGTACTTCGCCTCGGAAATCGACAGTTTGCTGGGCGGACTTCCGTCTGTCCAGACGCTGGGCTACAACACCGAAACACATGAGAATGTGGTGTTTACGGGCAGAAGCCTGAATTTCGCGAAAAGCGACGAGACGTGGATTGTGTGCAGCATTACCTCCATGGAGGACGTGACGCACCCGTCCATTATGCTGACTACGCTAATCGCTATTTCCGGTACGGCGCTGATTGTCGTCGTCATAGTTATTGTGTTTATGATTATACAGCGCAGTTTGAACGATTTGCCCGTTATTACGGGTATCGCGGATAAGCTTGCCGCGGGGGAAATAAACGTGGAGCTGGACGGTGTGCCGCAAGGTCCTACCGATAACGAGATTGGTCATTTGAAGAAATCGTTCGACAGGTTGATACGCTCGACAAAAAAGCAGGTAACGGAGGTTCAGCACATCGCGGATGGGAATTATACATTTAACATTACGCCGCAAAGCGACAGGGATTTGCTGAACATTGCGCTGCGCGACATGGCGGGAAGCCTGAACCAAATGTTTGACCAGGCGACCGAGGAACGCGCCCGCGCCGAAGCCGCAAATGAGACGAAGAGCAACTTTCTGGCGAATATGAGCCATGAAATGCGAACGCCGCTGAACGCGGTGATTGGTCTTTCGGAGCTTGCGCTCGGCGGGACCGACTTGACAGGCGACGACAGACAGAATATCGAAAAAGTCTACAACGCGGGCGTAACGCTGTTGGGGCTTGTGAATGATATTCTGGATTTATCAAAAATTGAGGCGGGGAAACTGGAGCTGATTCCCGTGGATTATGATACCGCAAGTCTTGTCAATGACACCATAACGCTGAACATCGTTCGGATTGGCGGGAAGCCGATTCAATTTCAGCTGCATATAGACGAAACCCTGCCCCGACGGTTGCTCGGCGATGAGCTGCGTATTAAACAAATCTGCAACAATTTGCTGTCCAACGCTTTTAAGTATACCGAAAAGGGCAAAGTCGATTTTTCCGTATCATACGAGCGGGACGGCGACGACGTGTGGCTTATTCTCAGCGTTGAGGATACGGGCATTGGAATTAAGCCGGAGGATATGAAAAAGCTCTTTTCTCAGTACAATCAGGTGGACACGAAGAGCAACCGCAAGATTGAAGGCACGGGGTTGGGGCTGTCGATTGCCAAGAATCTGACGGAGCTGATGGACGGTTCTATTACTGTGGAAAGCGAATACGGGCGCGGCAGTATTTTCACCGTGAAAGTGAGACAACGGTTTGTTACGGACGCGGCTATCGGCAGCGACGTCGCCGAGAAGCTTAAGGGATTCCAATATGTGGACAGCATACGCTCCCGCAACAGAAAGCTTGTGCGTATCAGTCTGCCGTATGCGAGAGTGCTGGTCGTGGACGACGTAATCAGCAATCTGGACGTTGCGAAAGGCATACTCAAGCCCTATGATATGCAGATTGACTGCGTAACCGGCGGACCGCAGGCTATCGAGCTTATCCGCAAGGCGGAGGTGAGGTATAACGCTATATTTATGGACCACATGATGCCGGGTATGGACGGTATTGAGGCGACACGTATTATTCGCGAGGAAATAGGCACCGATTACGCGAGAAACATTCCTATTCTTGCGCTGACGGCAAACGCCATTATCGGGAACGAGGAAATATTCCTTAAGAACGGGTTTCAGGCGTTCTTGTCAAAGCCGATTGATATTCTGGCGATGGACGCGGCGATTCGTCAATGGGTTCGCGACCCGACGCGGGAGAGCGCGTTCGGAACGGACGCGGAGGAAAACGCGCAGACCGCGGCGGAGGTTTCGGCTACTGCCTTGCGGACAATTGACGGACTGGATTTTGAAAAAGGACTGGAGCGGTTTAACGGAAACGAGCTTGTTTATATGGACATTCTAAATTCATACGTGAAAAGCACGTCTCAATTGTTGGAGAAGCTGCGAGATGTAACCGAGGACGGCTTACCTGATTACGCTGTGACGGTGCACGGAATAAAGGGAAGCAGCCGCAACGTCGGCGCGGAGGCTATCGGGAACAAGGCGGAGGAGCTGGAGCACGCCGCTAAATCGGGTGCTTTCGACTTTGTACGCGCCAATAACGGAGGCTTCATTCAGGCGACGGAAGCGTTGCTTGCGGAGCTGTCCGCGCTGATTCGGGATTTCGCGGATTCCCACCCCAAGGAAAGAAAGTCCGCGCCTGACAAGGCGGTGCTTGCGGCGCTAAAGACAGCCTGCGAGTCGTTCGACATGAACGGAGCGGAAAAGGCTATGCGCGAATTGGAGAGCTTTGAATATGAAAAAGGCAGCGAACTGATTAAATGGTTGAGAGAACAAGTATATGTAATGGGCTTTAAGCAGATTTGCGAGCGACTTTCCTCGGAAGTATGACGAATTGCGAATCTTTGCTGACAGCCGATTTTAGGAGGTAATATTATGGATAGCGAAAACAAAATCATCTTTTTGGTTGACGACAACCCGACGAACCTCATGGCAGGCAGAGAAATGCTGAAAGAGCAATACAATGTTTATCCCATTCCCTCCGCAAAGATTATGTTTAACTTGCTGGAAAATGTTGTGCCGAATATGATTTTGTTGGATATTGAAATGCCGGAGATGAACGGATATGAGGCAATCAAACGGCTGAAAGACGATGCGGAGCTGCGCGATATACCCGTCATGTTTCTGACCGCAAGAGTTGACAGGGACAGCGAGCTGGAGGGCTTGAGCTTAGGCGCAATCGACTATGTTTTTAAGCCGTTCTCCGCGCCGCTCCTGCTCAAGCGCATTGAGAATCACCTTTTGTCCGAATCGCGCAAAACGGAGCTGAAGATAATCAACGACAACCTTGAGGAAATAGTTGAAAAACGTACCGCGCAGGTTGTGAAGCTGCAAAGCTCTATACTGAATACCGTGGCGAATCTTGTGGAATACCGTGACGACGCAACCGGCGGACACGTCGCCCGCACGCAGAAATACTTGCAAATTCTTGTTGACAAGCTGATTGAAACAGGCTTGTATGCCGATGAAGTTGCGTTATGGGATATGGAGTACTTAATCCTTTCCGCGCAGCTGCACGACGTCGGGAAAATAGCAATCAGCGATTTGATATTGAACAAGCAGGGGAAGCTGACATATGAAGAATTTGAGATAATGAAAACTCACGCCGAAATCGGTGTGGGGATAATCAGGCAAATCGAAAAAAACGCGGACGAACACAACTTTACGAAACACGCCGCGCTGATTGCGGGCGGGCACCATGAAAAATGGGACGGTTCCGGCTATCCCGCGGGGATTAAAGGGAGCGAAATACCTCTGGAAGCACGCCTTATGGCGATTGCCGACGTTTACGACGCGCTGGTTTCGGTGCGACCCTACAAAAAAGCGTTAAGCACCGAGGAGGCAAAACAAATCATTGAGGACGGAAAAGGCACGCACTTTGACCCGGTGCTTGTGGATATATTCTCCGACGTGGCGGCGCAATTCGCCGCCGCTGTGATGAGTTATGGTGGTTGATGTGGGGTAATGCGTTACATTGACTTGCGGTATTGGGCGCGGTGCTGTATACTGTCGGTATCAGGGTATTCGAGTGAAAGGATTTGCCGCTGTGAGCAAAGGCATGGAGGTTGAAACGTGCAAGTTATAATGGAAACAATTTTTGACGTTGCGTATCTCGTCGCCGTCATAACGCTCGGCGCAATAATGTGCTTAAGGTCGCGCGGGAATCGTGGGTTCCGTTTGTTCGGAGTTATGGCGGTCGTTCTCGGCTGCGGAGACGCGTTTCATCTCGTGCCGCGCGTGTACAGTTTGGTGACGGGAACGATGAGCGAAAACTTCGCCGCGCTCGGCTTCGGTACGCTCGTCACGTCCGTCACGATGACCGTTTTTTATGTGATGTTTTACCGATTTATGCAACTGCGTTACAAGCTCGTCGGCAACAAGCCGCTGACGCTTGCGGTTTATGCACTTGCCGCCGCGCGAATCGCGCTGTGTCTGTTACCGCAGAACGATTGGCTGAGTGCGGACGCGCCTTGGAGTTGGGGCGTTTACAGGAATATCCCGTTCGTAATTCTCGGCGTGCTGCTGATTTGCCTTGTTTTCGCGGAAGCGCGCAAGCATAAGGACAAGCCGTTTCGCCTTGCGTGGCTGGCGATTGCGCTGTCGTTCGCGTTTTATATTCCGGTTGTGCTGTTTGCCGACGCGGCGCCGATTATCGGAATGCTGATGCTGCCGAAAACGATTTGCTACGTGTGGCTCGTGCTGATGGGGTTTGGGGAGTTCCGTCGGTCGATTAGGGCGGGTTGATTAGGGTGCGAAACGCCCGACAGGAAGATAACTTCCTGTCGGGCGTTTTTTGTTATATTGTCTGTTCGGCGACTGCCCGCTTGCCTTGTGAAATCTGCGATTATGTGATATATTGTTAATAAAACAATGAACAGGAAGGTATGAGAATGCTACGGCTAATACGGGAACATCTCCGCGGCAAGGCGGTTTTCGGCGCGATTTTGGCTCCGCTTTGCATGATTATCGAGGTCTTTATGGACTTGCAGCAGCCGACGCTTATGTCGAACATCATCGACGTCGGCGTTTCGAGCGGCGACCTCAATTTCGTACTGAACACGGGCTTGCGTATGCTCATTTACGCCATTATCGGAATCGGGGGCGGCGCGGGCAGCGCGATTGCCGCGAACTTTGCGGCGTTCCGAATGGCGGAGCGACTGCGTTCGCGGTTGTTTGCGCATGTGTTCACGCTCTCGGCGGCGGAGGTTGACAAGCTTGAACCGTCGGGGTTGATTACGCGGCTGACGAGTGACGTTACGCAGATGCAGGAAATGCTTGTGCAGCTGCTGCGGTTTATGACGCGCGGACCGTTTATGTTCATCGGCGGCGTGATTATGGCGTTTGCGTTAAGCCCGAGGCTTGCGCTGATACTCGTCGTCGCGCTGCCGATTGTTTTGGTTTTCGTAATCGTGCTGATTAACAAGGCGATTCCGTTGTATACGAGGGTTCAGGAGCGTCTCGACGCTGTGAACACCGCCATTCGTGAGAATCTGCTCGGCATCAGGGTCGTGAAGTCGTTCGCGCTTGAGGAGCGGCAGGCGGAGCGGTTCGACGGCGCGAACACCAACTTCGCGGAAACGAGCATTAAAGCGCAAAAGACCACGTTCCTGATGACGCCGATTAACACGCTTGTTATGAATCTCTGCGTCGTCGCCGTACTGTGGTTCGGCGGGAATATGCAGATAAACGGTTCGCTGCGAATGGGGCTGATTATCGCGTTCGTCAATTATATGGTGCAGATTACAAGCTCGTTTATGATGCTCGTGAACGCCTCGATGAGCATCGCGCGGGCGCGGGTGTCCGCGACGCGCATTATCACAGTGTTTGAGACCGCGCCCTCCGTGCGGGAGACAAAAGCACCGAAAGAGCCGAAAAACGCCGATATCGCGTTCGACGGCGTGACTTTCAGCTACTGGGGGAACGAACCCGTACTGCGCGGCGTCTCGCTCAAAATCAAGCAGGGACAGCGCGTCGGCATAATCGGCGCGACGGGCTGCGGAAAGAGTACGCTCGCGGCGTTAATGGCGCGGCTCTACGACCCCGACAGCGGCTCTGTGACGCTCGGCGGCGTTGACCTGCGCGATATCCCGCAGGAGCGTCTGCGCGAAAAGGTCGGGATAGTGTTTCAGGAGAGTCTGCTTTTCTCGGGTTCAATCGCGGAAAACCTCCGCTTCGGGGACGAGAACGCCGACGAGAACGCGCTTCTCGCCGCCGCCGAAGCCGCCCAGGCGGGCGAGTTTCTCGGCTCGCTGTCAGGCGGCTTTGAATCCGAGGTCGCACAGCGCGGGCGCAACTTTTCCGGCGGTCAAAAACAGCGGCTCTCAATCGCGCGGAGCCTGCTCCACAACCCCGAGGTGCTGATTCTCGACGACTCTGCGAGCGCGCTGGACGCGATTACGGACGCGAAGCTCC
>JAISKH010000056.1 GCA_031261325.1 Oscillospiraceae bacterium | reverse complement strand
CGTCTACTATCAAATTTTGATACTTGTCCCTGGAGTTTTTGACAAAGTCAGCAGCCGACGGCACGAGTTTCGATTTGATTTTAGCTCCCTTCAGTACCACAAAACCCTCATTGGTTCTTTTGCCAACAGCCATGTCTCTGCGCAAATAGAAGAGTTCGCCATCAGCCTCCTCAACGGAATTATTTTGTGTTGGAGCGGTTTTCTTGACAAACGGCTCCAAGAAGCGATGACCAAGCGTCGGTATCAAAAGCCGTGCATCTGCTATGAAGCCTTCAAGCTCATCAATGTCAGCCTTTGTCAATTTGGGTTGATTGGAGTCCCTGCTGTAGTCTACTTCATATCTGCTTGCCTCGCCCGCGATTGCAGTAAATCGGCTTTCAAGATATTTCACATGTGCCTTATTCAAAAAGCCATTGGAAGCCACTAGGATAATGGCCTCATTCCACCAGTCCTTTTTGCTCAAGTGGTTGCCAAAGCGTTCCAGCGGGTCTTCGGTTTCGCCGATATAAACGCGCTTTCCCTCCGGGCTTTTGCCCGTGTCATCATCACCCAACAGAAAATAGACTGCGGGTGTATGCAGGTCGTCGAGGTCGCCGCTTTTCAGGACTTTCGTGCGCGGGATTTTGTAGGCACGGACAACGCGAGTAACAAACTCCGCCGATAAACGCCCCTCGGCATCACCATCCATAAGGTGTATTCTGATTGACATTCCGTTTAACATTACTCGGTTACCCCCTTCAGCGTTTTCCGCATGACGAGCCTATCGCCATGCCGTGCAACCTCTACAAATCCAAGTTTCTCATACAGACGAATCGGGCCGGCGCAATCCCATTCATAGCGTTCATCACGCACGACCGGAAAGCCCTCAACGGCGACATAGCCGTCGGCTTTTGCATCTGCCACTACCTGTTGTAACAAAGCGGTTGCGACACCTTTTCCACGATACTCCGGCGCAATCTCAAAGCATACCACGGCTATTTCGCGTTTTTCAGCAGGTGCATGGAAGCTCTCTCCGACACATGGCTCGATAGGAAAGTTCGCTTTGTCGTTTGCGTTGCACCAGCCGATGGACACACCGTCCACGAACGCCAAATAGCCACGCAAAATGCCTGAATCTATCTGCTGTTCGGCAATATTGCGAGACACTCGACCTAAGTCGGACGCATCAACTTTGTCATATTCCGTTTGCTCCTGCCCCTTTGACAATTGGTACATCTGGCAATAACACCGATATGGGGAATCGTCGGTGAAGGCTCGATTTTCAAAGAAGTCGAAGTAATCAGCTTTGAGTTCCGGCGTTAGGGGTTTGATGGTTAGATTCATATTGCTTCCTCCAAATCCGCAATCAGCTTTTTAATGCGATTCGCCTTGGTTTCTTCCTTTGCTTCGGGGAAATAGAATACCGCCCATTGAATCTTGCCCTCAAGCCGCTTGATTTCTGCATCAAATTCGTATTTCATTCTTGCAATTCTCCCTTCAGCGTTTTGCGCACACGCAGCACAATCGGTAGCGGGACATTTTCCCACACCGCATGTGTACTACCGCATCATCTTCGCCTACACCGATAGCACTCAGCATTTGCAGAAATTCCACATCGTCCAAGTCACCACACACATGACCGAGGTGGTCGTCTTCATACGATTGCGATACCGATGCAAGCTCTCATAATCGAAAACGTCCAGCGACATTTTGTCCGGCACAAGCATATCCTGTGTTTTTTCGCCGCTGTCACGAATCATGGCTTTTACCAATTCCGATGAGCAAAGATGTATCTACCCATATCATTAAATTGCAGCATTCTATTCGCCCTCCGTCGTCTCGTCTTCACGGGTTAGTTCCATAATTTCTGTGATGTCACAGCCAAGTGCCACGCAAATTCTGACCAACACATCGGTGGTGACATTTTCACCTTTGCCGAGCTTGGCAATTGAGGCGGTACTGATGCCCGTCCTGTCCCGCAGTTCCCGCTTGCTCATTTTCTTGTCCAGCATCAAGTGCCAGAGTTTGTTATAGCTGATTATCATTTGAACGCCTCCTTTACGTTTGACCCCTACCGTTACCAGTCCATCCGGCACAAGCTGTTTCACCGCTTTTTTGACTGTATCGCGCCGCACGGCAAACTCGCTGAACTTGAAATTGTTGTCTCCGTGCAAATTCTCACCTGAGACATCAAAGCCCTTTCCATACACGGTAATGAAGTCAACGGTGGCTATCATATCCGTGCTGATGCGCTGCGTTCCTGCGGCTTCCAAAACAAGCAAGGCACGGAGCAAAACCTCAAACAGGGTGTTGAAAATATCACTCATCTTCGTCCACCCACTTTATTCGTCCGTCATTCACAAGGAAATGGCACGCGCCTTTCTTATCGCTGTTGCCAATCCGGTCGGTTTCCCGCAGGACGCATTTGCTGATAGGTACCGGCGCCGCCTGACTCATTACAGCATTGAGTCGGGCATAACCGTGGTCGTAGTTTCGCTCATGCACTTCAACAATCCCGTTGTGGGTTTCGTCTTTCAATGTTCAAATTGGTCGGGGTCGGCATCGACAAACGCCTCCCGTGTTCCTCGTCTCACACTTTCAGCGGCATAGTAGTCTTTACGCTGCCGCTGGAAGTTCTTTTTATATTTCAAATATTTGTCTAAATGGCTGACCACAAAAGTGGCGTTTTCTGTGATATTGCCCGTTTGCCGTTGTAAATACGCCGCAAGTAATCGGGCTTGAAATCCGGCAAGGGGAGGTCATAGTTTCTGTCTCTTCGGTGATGCTGCCAATCAGCGCAACAACAAAGTCCGCCGGTGACTTTCCATCGCCGCAGAACGGATAGAGCATATGAGCAAATTTACTGAATGTCATCAGCCACACCTCCTTATGACAGTTTATCGTTTGTACGCTTCGGGACGAAAAAAGGACGGGTTTGTACGGCTTTCAAGCAAGCTCATTTTTTATAATAGAAGTGCGGACAAGCCACTAGCTGTGCTATGAAATGCAGTCCTATTCAGACTATTCACGATAATAGCACATTACTTCGCAAAAAATCAACAGTTATTTTGCGATTGCGAATCAACAAGAAGAGGAGGTCAAATGCCTGTGAAACCCATTAAAAATGCCGATGGTAGGCTGGTCGCAAAACTGGACGAGCAGTCGGACACCATCGCCATAAAGCTAAAAGATTGCGAAACCGAAATCACACGCAAGCCCGACGGCAGTTACGAAGTCGTCAACACAAAAACCGCTGCGTAAAGCAGCAACCAAACATCCGCGAGACCGCTGGGACGGTAGTGCGAGGCGCCTATTGAGGCGTTCCACTACTGTCTTTTTTTGTTTCACAAAAAAAGAATGGCTCTTGCGGATTTCTAAGTCGAAATTCAAAGGAGCTACATCACGAAGTACACCTACACAAATTCCACAGGAACAACAGTAATCGAAGTCGACGAGCAGTTCTATGACCTGCTGGTCGCAATGAACAAAGAGGAGTATAACTCCGACCGAAAGCACAGCCGCCGCTAACCAAGTGCCGGTAAGCGCGAACCAATACGAGCGCGCAACCGCCGCTGGAGTTACGAGCGCGCGGGCGCGGGTGCTCACTAACACGCTCGGCGCACTACAGCCAGCAGCGGGCGCGAAATCCGTCAGCGACTTGCAGCGGTACCGCGCCGCCGTTGACCTCGGCACGACGGACAAGGAGCGGCTTGCGATGCACAATAACGCGCGGTAGAGAGGTTGGTTTTGCGGGAGATTTGAGTGGGTGGATAAAGTTAAACCCCTTGCAAACGCAGAGTTTGCAAGGGGTTTTGACTTTGGAGCTGGTGGACGGATTCGAACCCCCGACCTGCTGATTACAAATCAGCTGCTCTACCTGCTGAGCTACACCAGCGAACTTGACCATAAACTTGGCGCGAGACGAAACCGCGGCGCGGCATCGTTCGGACGCGAATAATATTCTACAACGCCCGCACGCGATTGTCAAGCATAAAATCTCTTCCGCCGACATTTTTGCCGACAAAAAACCGCTCCCCGAAAGCAGGGGAGCGGTCGTTACGTTTTTGCCTTAGCCGAGCACGGAAAGAATCTCGGGAATAACCTTGTACAGGTCGCCGACGATACCGTAGTCCGCGATGTCAAAGATAGGCGCGTTCTCATTCTTGTTAATCGCCACGATGTAACCGGAGTTCTGCATACCGGCGAGGTGCTGAATCGCGCCGCTGATGCCGCACGCGAAATAGATTGTCGGCTTAACGGTCGTGCCCGTCTGCCCAACCTGATGCGAGTGCTCAATCCAACCCGCGTCAACAGCCGCGCGGCTTGCGCCGACAACGCCGCCGAGACGGTCGGCAAGCTTCTTCAGAAGCTCAAAACCCTCTTCGGGGGTGTGCTCGCCGGACTGAAGCCCGTGACCGCCGGAGATGATGTACTTCGCATCTGTGAGCGACACCTTTTCGGTAAGACCCTTGACTATCTCAAGAACCTTTGTGCGAATGTCGCCGTCCTTGAACGACGTGCTAAGCGTGATAAGCTCGCCCTTCGCGCCCGCTACCTTGACAGGCTTCTCCATAACGCCGGGACGCACGGTGGACATCTGCGGGCGATGCTTCGGAATAAGAATCGTCGCCATCAGGTTGCCGCCGAACGCGGGACGCGTCTGTTGGAGCTTCTTGTCCTCGGGGTCAATGTCAAGCTTTGTGCAGTCCGCCGTCAGACCTGTGCCGCATTGAACCGCGAGGCAGGGTCCGAGGTCGCGCCCGACATGCGTCGCGCCGAGCAGGAGCACTTCGGGCTTGTACTTCAGAATCGCTTCGTAGATTGTCTTGTTGTAAGCGTCGGTGTTGTAGCTCTTCAGCTCGGGAGCGGAAGCGTAGTACACCTTGTCCGCGCCGTACTCGAAAATCTCGTCAACGAGGTTGTCAACGCCGTCGCCGCAGAGAACGGCGGCAAGCTTGCAGCCAATCTCGCCCGCAAGACGTTTGCCCTCACCCAGAAGCTCGACGGAGACGTTCGCGAGAACGCCGTCACGCTGCTCCATGAACACCCACACGTCGTGGTACAGGGTAATGTCAACTTCGCCCTTCTTGTCCTCTTCGACGACGCTGATTGCGCCGACCTTTGCGGGGCAAGCGTCAACGCACGAGCCGCAGTTTGTGCACTTGGGACCGATGATTGCTTTCTTGTCGATAATCGTAATCGCGTCGAACGGGCAAGCCTTTACGCAGCTCCCGCAGCCGATGCATTTTTCTAAATTTATTTTAACAGCCATTGTTCAGCGTCCTCCTATATTACGTGCAATTCGGAAAGCTCGGCAACGAGTTGCGCCGAAACCTCCGCGATTGAACCGGCGAGCAGCTTGCCCTTGCCCTTCGGAGCCGGCGCGAAGCTGCGGAGAATCTGCGTCGGTGACGCTTTCAGTCCGCAATCCTCGGGCTTGAGGTTAACGTCAACCTCGTTCCATGTCGTGATTGCCTTTGTGTAAGCTTCCTCAATGTTCTCGACGGACATATAACGGGGCGTGTTCAGTTCCTTAACGGCGGTCAGCACGCAGGGAGTCTGAACCTCAACAACCTCGTAACCGTCCTCAAGCTGACGCTCGACGATAACGGAGCCTTGCTTCAGCTCGCGAATATTCTGCACATACGTGACGGACGGAAGCCCGAGACGCTGCGCGGTTTGGGGACCGACCTGCGCCGTGTCGCCGTCGATAGCCTGACGACCCGCGAAGATGATGTCATAGTCGGCAATCTTGCGAATACCGGCGGCAATCGTCGTGGAAGTCGCGCAGGTGTCCGCGCCGCCGAACGCGCGGGAGGAGAGCAGATAAGCTTCGTCCGCACCCATTGCGAGACACTCGCGCAGCATGTAGTTCGCCTGCGGGGGTCCCATCGACACGACGGAGATTGTGGTGTCGGGATAACGGTCCTTCAGCGCGAGCGCGGCTTCAAGCGCGTTCGCGTCGTCGGGGTTGAGTATTGACGGAACGCCGTCACGTATCAGGGTGCCCTTAACGGGGTCAATCTTAACCTCGTTCGTGTCGGGAACCTGCTTTGCACAGACAATAATTTTCATCGTAAATCCTCCCTATTTCTTCAGCAGCGCGTTGGAGATGACCAACTGCTGAACCTGGCTTGTGCCCTCGAAAATCGTGAACACGCGGCAGTCGCGGTAAATGCGCTCAACCTTGTACTCCTTGATGAAGCCGTATCCGCCGTGAATCTGGACGGCCTTGCCCGCGATTTCGTTACAGATTTCCGTCGCGTAGAGCTTCGCCATGCTGGCGGCAACGCCCGCTTCGCTCGAGTTCGCGTCCTTTAGCTGCGCCGCGCGGTAAACGAGCTCTTTCGCCGCTTGCAGCTTCGTCGCCATGTCGGCAATCATGAAGCCGATAGCTTGAAAATCGGCGATACGCTGACCGAACTGCTTGCGCTCCTTGGAGTACTTAATCGCTTCGTCGAGCGCGCCCTGCGCCACGCCGATGCTCATTGCGGCGACGCCGATACGACCGATGTCGAGGGTTTTCATCGCGTTCTGGAAGCCGCGGTTTTCCTCACCCAACAGGTCGTCCTTATGTACGCGAACGTCCTCAAGGATAATGTCCGACGTGGGGCAGCCGATGATGCCCATCTTGTTCTCCGCCTTACCGCAGGAAACGCCCGGCAGCTTCATATCGACGATGAACGCCGAAATTCCGCGCGACGTGCCGACTTTCGTCATGTCGGTTCTCGCGTAGATGATTGCCCAGTCGGCGACCGGAGCCGTCGTGATGAACGTCTTGCGACCGTTCAGCACGTAGTAGTCGCCGTCCTTGACGGCGGTAGAGCGAGTGCCGCCCGCGTCTGAGCCGGCTTCCGGCTCGGTCAGACCGAACGCCATGATGCCTTCGCCTGTTGCGACGGGGCGCAGGTACTTCTCAAGCTGCGCTTCCGTCCCCGCGAGCATCAGCGGACCGCCGCCGAGAGAGTTCGGGGCGGAAACCCAGATGTCCGTGACGGCGCTGACGCGACCCAGCTCTTCGAGTATGATTGCGTAAGAGATGTAGTCGGAGCCTTGCCCGCCATACTTTTTCGGGGTTTTAACACCGAAAAATCCCGCCTTGCCCATTTTTGCGAGCAACTCGCGGGGGTATTCGTGCGTCTCTTCGATTTCGTCCAGAATTTCCTTGGTCAGTTCTTTCTCGGCGAAATCGCGTGCCAGCTTCCGAATAAGGTCATGCTTTTCCGAAAAAATCATTGCTTTTCCTCCTATGCTATTATTGGTACGTCCTTAGATTGAACCACATGGCTTTGTAACTTATATTATATATGTTCGACAAAAATATAACATAATTTTATTTAATACTTTTTCTTGAAATAATTCGTGATTTATGCTAGATTATAAAGGAGGGGGTACTAAATATCTGGTACCCCGCGACAGATGACCCACGGTGAAAGGACGGATAGCGCTTGAGTTCGACATTGTTTGACTACGAATGGCAGTTCCTGCTGCAGATGGTGACGCGCGTCACCTACTGCGACACGTATCTGGAGACCTGCAACACAATCCTGCAACAGATGAAAACCCTGATACCGTTTCAGACCGGCATTATCTTCCGCGCCGCAAGGGAGGACGGGCGAGTCACGCTCGATAACCCCGTTTCGACCGAGGCGATTGACGACGCTTCGGACCACACGTTCTTCATGAAGGGCAATTACCCGCATTGGAACGAGTTCGTCATGTCGCCCTACAGCACCGTGTTCCGCCAGTCGGACATTATCCCGCCCGCGAAGTGGGAGCGGACGCGCGTCTACCGCGAGGTGTGGCAGCCGAAGAACATGTACTGGGGGCTGTTCATCTCTATTGTCTACAAGGACTGCCCGCTCACGATTCTCGGGCTTCAACGCGAAAAGTCGGAGGACGACTTCTCCGCGCGCGACATTTATATAATGAACGCGCTGAAGGTCCCGCTGGAGCGCAAGTTCTTCAGCCTGCTCGAGAGCGAGAAGGAGTCGGACGGCACTGCCGTGCACATTGACCGCATAGTTAAGACCGCCGCCGCCTACAACCTGACAAAGCGCGAAACGGAAATCGTCGTCCTCACCTGTGACGGTAAGAGCAGCGAGGACATGTGCCAAGAGCTGTTCATCACGCCCGCCACGCTGTCGAAGCATCTGACGAACATTTACGGCAAGACAAAGGTGCGCAACCGAATGCAGTTATACGGATTGTTTACGAAAAGTTAAATTTCCACTTGTACATTGCCGCCCGATATGATAAAATCTATCGGTCAAGTCTAAAAGATACTGCCGACGCAACTAATATTATTAAATCCTGAAAGGAGCACAATTATGGCAAAAGAACTAAAGGGCAGCCAAACCGAGGACAACCTGAAAGCCGCGTTCGCCGGGGAGTCACAGGCGCGCGTTAAGTACGGGTTCTACGCTTCGCAAGCGCGCAAGGACGGATATGAGCAAATCGCGAATATCTTCCAAGAGACGAGCGATAACGAAAAAGAGCACGCAAAGATATGGTTCAAGCTGCTGCACGGCGGCGGAGTGCCCGAGACGGTCGTTAACCTGTCGGACGGCGCGGACGGCGAAAACTACGAGTGGACAGACATGTACGCGGGCTTTGCGAAAACGGCGCGCGAGGAGGGGTTTGACAACATCGCGTTCCTGTTTGACCAAGTGGGACAAGTTGAAAAACGCCACGAGGAGCGTTACCGCAAGCTTATCGAAAACGTTGAGGGCGGACTTGTGTTCTCCAAGGACGGCGACTCGACATGGATTTGCAGCAACTGCGGTCACGTCGTGGTCGGCAAAAAGGCGCCGTTGTCATGCCCCGTCTGTTCGCACCCGCAGGCGTATTTCGAGATTCTCGCCGAAAACTTCTAACCCAACGCGCGCGCTAACGGAAAACAGCGTTTGCAGCCGCGAGCAAACACGCGGCTGTTGTCTTGGCTTGCGCGCGAAATACGCGCGTAACGTGTTATCACATCATTAAATTAACATCACCGGAGGATATTGGAAATGTTTTCACCGAAAGAAGTCGCGCAGAATTACATCGCGACAGGCATAGCAAAGACCAAGAACCCAATCAGCAAAATGCTCCTGCTCGCAATTCTCGCGGGCATGTTCATCGCCCTTGCGGGAGTGGGAGCGACGATAGGCTCCGTAACAATCGCGTCCGCGTCTCTCGCGAAAATCGTCAGCGCGGTGATTTTCCCCGTCGGACTCGTAATGGTGCTCGTCGCGGGCAGCGAGCTGTTCACGGGCAACAACCTGCTCATCATTCCCGTCATGGAAAAGCAGGTCAAAGTCTCGGCAATGCTGAAGAACTGGTTTTTCGTCTACCTCGGTAATCTTATCGGCGGTATACTCGTCGCCGCGCTTGTCGTCTATGGGCACACGTTCTCAGTTTTCTCTAACGAAGCGGCGGCTTCCGTGATAAAAACCGCCGTTGCAAAAGTTTCCCTCTCATTTGGGGACGCGTTCCTGCGCGGCATACTTTGTAACTTCCTCGTCTGCATCGCCGTCTGGATTTCGTTCGCGGCAAAGGATGTGGTCGGCAAGATTGTCGGTCTGTTCCTGCCGATTATGACGTTCGTTCTCAGCGGCTATGAGCACAGCGTCGCAAACATGTACTACATATCGGCGGGGCTTTTTGCCCAGCGCAACCCCGCATACGCGGCGGCTGTGCCGACGGGCACGAGCCTGATGAACCTCACGTGGGGCAACATGTTCGCAAAGAACCTCCTACCCGTGACGCTCGGCAATATCGTCGGCGGCATGGTGCTCGTCGGGCTTGTCTATTGGTTCGTGTACCTGCGCAACGCGGACAAGGACGCAAAGGCAAAGCAATCGCCAAAGCAGCCCGTGCACAAATAAACCGCAAAACATAAAATCGGCGGCTTGACGCTAGTCAAGCCGCCGATTAAATTTTGCGCTGTTTATTCCTCAGTCGGCGCGGCGGCGACTTTCTTTGCCTTTGCGGCGGGCTTTCTTGCCGCGGCGGCACGCTTTGCAGCCGCGCGCTTCTGCTCTAACAGCAAGACGCGCAGCTCCTCGCGGTGCTTCTCGTTCTCAACGTCGCGCACCTTTTGCTCCTCGTCCAACCGCTCCCGAACGAGACGCATTTCCGCGTCGAACTTCTCCTGCACCGAGGAATCGCAGAATTTCAGGAAAGTCGAAAACGCGGCGGGATACACGAATTTCTTTACCTCTGTGTGCGCGTCGAACTGCACCGTAATCATCGCTTCGACCTGCTCGGTGATTACGCCGTCCCCGAATTGACGGTGGCTGATTTTCTCGTTTATTGCGTTCATTATTGTTCTCCCTTTCTCTCTTCAAGCCGCTCGGCTATATATTTCGGTACGTCGTCTTTGTCGATACCGAGCGCGGCGGCCAATTCTACAAACAAAAGCTCTTCCGAGCGTTTCATATATTTTTCATCAATTGCACCCAATTTGCGCTTTTGAAGCTCCGCGTCCTGCTTCTTCTCGTAAATCGACATGGTGAGCGCGATTAAATCAGCGCAATTGTTGGTTTTCAGCGACTCGTCATAATGCCCCGTAAGCTCGCGTATAACTCGGCTGTGGTAAGGCTCCGCCTTAACCGTCGGAATCGTGTCTATCAGCCGCTCCGCTTCCTCTTTCGCGATAATCGGGCGCATATACGTCTTTGTGTCCACAGGCGTTGAAATGGTGTAATTACAATACAGCGGCTCCAATATATACAGCTCCTTGTCCGCCTGCGTCACAAGGTCCGACACGTGGCACACGCCTGTGCGCCCGTAAAAAATTAAGTCTCCTATTTTGTACATGTTAACCTACCTCAGATATTTTTTCAGAAATTGCCCCGTATAGCTCGCGTCACACTCCGCGACGCGCTCGGGCGTTCCGACGCAAACGATTTCTCCGCCAGCGTCGCCGCCCTCGGCTCCTAAGTCGATAATCCAATCGGCGGACTTGACTACGTCCAGATTGTGCTCGATGACAATTACGGTGTTGCCCGCGTCAACGAGCTTTTGCAGCACGTCCAGAAGTATATGAACGTCCGCGATGTGCAAGCCCGTCGTCGGCTCGTCGAGGATATAGATTGTCGCGCCCGTCGCGGGCTTCAGCAGCTCCGCCGCGAGCTTGACCCGCTGCGCTTCGCCGCCCGACAGCGTTGACGAGGACTGCCCCAATTGAATATATCCCAGCCCGACGTCGCACAGCGCCTCAACCTTGCGCTTCAGCTTTGGGATATTCTGAAAGAAGTCAAGAGCTTCGTCGGCGGTCATCGCAAGCACCTCCGCGATGTTCTTGCCCTTGAAGCGAACCTCCAGAGTCTCGCGATTATACCGCTTGCCCTTGCACACGTCGCACGGGACGAATATGTCGGGGAAGAAGTGCATCTCAATCTTCATCAACCCGTCGCCCGCGCAAGCTTCGCACCGCCCGCCGCGCACGTTGAACGAGAACCGCCCCGAGCCGTATGCGCGCGCCTTAGCTTCGCTCGTGGACGCATACAAGTCGCGAATGTCGCCAAACAGCTCTGTATACGTCGCGGGGTTTGAGCGCGGAGTGCGACCAATCGGCGCTTGGTCGATGTTAATAACCTTATCCAGAAACTCCGTGCCCTCAACGCGGTCGTGCTTACCCGCGCGCGTTTTCGCGTGGTTAAGGCTTGCCGCGAGCTTGTTGTAAAGTATGCCGTTAACAAGACTGGATTTGCCCGAACCCGAAACGCCCGTCACGCAGGTGAGAGTTCCCAGCGGAATGTGCACGTCGATGCGCTTGAGGTTGTTCTCCTCCGCGCCGTAAACGACAAGCTCATGCCCGTTGCCCGCGCGCCTTTTCGTCGGCACGGGGATACGCTTCCGCCCCGAAAGGTACTGCCCCGTTAGTGATTGCGGCACGGCAAGCACGTCGCCGAGACTGCCCGACGCGACAATTTCACCGCCGTGAACTCCTGCGTTGGGACCGATGTCCACAATCCAGTCCGCCGCGCGTATCGTGTCCTCGTCGTGCTCCACGACAATCAGCGTGTTACCCAAATCGCGCAGCTCTTTCAGCGACGCGAGCAGCTTCTCGTTATCGCGCTGATGCAGCCCGATGGACGGCTCGTCTAAGACGTAAAGCACGCCCGTCAAGCCCGAGCCAATCTGCGTCGCAAGCCGTATGCGCTGCGCTTCGCCGCCGGAGAGCGAACCCGCCATGCGGGACAGCGTGAGATACGCCAACCCGACCTGTTCCAAAAAGTCCAGCCGCGCGCGAATTTCTTTCACAATCGACTCCGCGATTGCAGCTTCCGTTGCCGTAAGCGTCAGCCCGCGAATAAAGTCACGCGCCCGCGTGATATTCAGCTTGCAGAAATCCGAGATGTTCAGCCCACCGACCGTCACAGAGAGCACAACGGGGCTTAACCTGTCGCCGCCGCAGTCGGAGCAGGGGAGCGCGGACATAAAGCCCTCCAACTCGTGCCGCGCCGCGTCGGACTGTTGCTCCTTGTATCGGCGTTCCAAATTCGGGATAACGCCCTCAAACGTGCGCGTCACGGAGCGCACCTGACTGCCGTAGCTCGAGTACGTCAGGTGCAGCTTTTCCTTACCCGTGCCATACAAAATTGTATTCAGGGCGTCGTCGGACAATTCGCCGAGCGGCGTGTCAAGGGTGAAGCCGAACTTCTCACCAAGAGCCGCGTAGATTGAGCCGCTTATCGTCTCGTCCTTCGCGCTGCCCCAACCCGGTGCGGCAATCGCGCCGCGCCGCAGGGATAAACGCCTGTCGCGGATAATCAACTCGGGGTCGATTTTCAGGAAGAAGCCAAGCCCCGAGCACTTGGGGCACGCGCCATAAGGGCTGTTGAACGAGAACAAGCGCGGCGACAGCTCCGGCAATGATATTCCGCAGTCGGGGCAGGCGTAGCTGCTTGAGAACAGCTCCTCCGTGTCGTCGCTCGGGCGGTGAACGACCACAAGCCCGTCCGCGAGCGAGAGCGCGGTTTCGACGGAGCCTGTTATGCGACCGAGGTTATCCGCCTTGACGACGAGACGGTCAACCACAACCTCAATGTTATGCCGCGCGTTCTTGTCGAGCGTAATGTCCTCCGTCAACTCGTACATCGAGCCGTCGGCGCGAACACGCGCGTATCCGCCTTTCCGCAGACTTTCGAGTATCGCCTTGTGCTCGCCTTTACCGCCGTGAACCACGGGCGCGAGGATTTGAAACCGCGTGCCCTCCGGCATTGACATAATGCGGTCGGCGATACGGTCAACGCTCTGCCGACGAATTTCACGCCCGCACTCGGGGCAATGCGGAACCCCGATTCGCGCCCAGAGCAGACGCAGATAGTCGTAAACCTCCGTAACGGTTCCGACCGTGGAGCGCGGGTTTGCGGAGGTCGATTTTTGCTCAATCGCAATCGCGGGGGACAGCCCCTCAATGGAATCCACGTCGGGCTTGCCGCGCTGCCCGAGGAATTGCCGCGCGTATGACGACAGCGACTCAACGTAACGCAATTGCCCCTCCGCGTAAATCGTGTCAAACGCGAGACTGGACTTGCCCGAACCCGAAACGCCCGTGAATACAATCAGCTTTTCGCGCGGCAGAGCGATACTTACGTTTTTAAGGTTGTTCGCCCGCGCCCCCGAAACAACAAGACTATCCATTGCACACCTCGGCTCATAAAGTAAAAAAAGTAGCTCTGACAACCGGGCTTACGTTCGTCAGAACTACACGCTGTATTACAATACATTATATCACAGATTTGAGCATTATGTAAGCGAAATTTTCGCCATAAACAACTTTTTGTTGCAAACGTACCGAATCAGGCGGCGATTTTCGCGTCCTGCGCCTTGTGCAGCCTGTACAGCGCGGCGCGCGCAATCGGTTGCGCAAACAATGCTTCCACGGCAAAGGATATGGCGTAGTTCCGCGGCCACTTGTGGAAGAACAGGCGAATCGGCTCAAGGCTGACGTGGCGACTGCCAATCCACGTGCCGATTACCGTCAGGAATATCGACATGAACAACACGGTGCAGAGAATGTTAATCGTGATGTGCGACCTGAAGCTGTCGCCCTTTGCGACGATTTTGTCCGTAAGCCACTCGGACGGCTTGTACGTAATCAGCACCAGAGCGACGACGCTAAGCCAGATGAAAGGTATTACCCGCAAAACGTCCGACCACACGGCGAGACTGAACCCAAATTCAAAGCAAGTAATAAGCGGCGCGATGACGTTTACCGATATTACCGAAATAATCGCGATAAACAGAGCAAATTCCCGCTTATTGCGGGGCAACCTCATGTGAAAATCCATAGTATAACTTCGACTCCCGTTTCATTTATTCAGGCAAAAAATAAACGCGCAAAACCCGTTAGGATTCTACGCATCTCAGCTGCCAACCAAATAATATTAACACAAATCGCGCCGTTTGTCAAGCGCGCGTTTCGGCGGAACGGAAGAAAATTCTCGATTGTGTCACAAATGTGAACTAATGCGGCACATGCGTCCGCCATATGGTTTTCGGCGCGAAAGTGTGTTACAATGACTGCAATACCGCAAGAAACCGAGGTGACGCAGCATGTCCGTAAAGATTCTGCTCTGTGACGACCAGCCTATGATACACGAAACCCTGCGCGAGTACATTGAAGCGGAGGGCTACGCCTGCGTGTCCGCGTATGACGGAGAGGACGCGCTCGTCAAGTGGCGCGCGGAGCAGCCGGATTTCATCGTGCTCGACCTGATGATGCCAAAGCTGAACGGTACGGACGTGTGCCGCGAGATACGCCGCGAGAGCGGCGTGCCCATAATAATGCTGACGGCTAAGGGTGAGGAAATCGACCGCATACTCGGGCTTGAGCTGGGCGCGGACGACTATATCGTAAAGCCGTTCAGCCCGCGTGAGGTCGTCGCGCGCATAAAGGCGGTGCTGCGTCGCGTACGGGAAATGCCGAAGGAAAGCGGCGCGCATATTCTCAATTTCCCCGAATTGCAGGTGAATATCAGCCGTTACGAAGTCCGCGCGCTGGGCGAGCTTGTCCCGTGCACGCCCAAGGAGGTTGAGCTGCTGTACAAGCTCTGCTCCTCGCCGGGCAGAGTGTGGAGCCGCGAACAGCTGTTAAGCGACGTTTGGGGCTATGACTATTACGGCGACACGCGCGTCGTGGACACGCAGATTAAGCGCATACGCCGCAAGCTGCCGGAAAACGAGCTGTGGCATATCCGCAGCATTTACGGCGTGGGCTATAAATTCGAGGTGAGCGAATGAAAAACAGCGTGCTTCTCCGCAGAATCGTTCTGCTACTGCTCGCGGCGGTTCTGCTTACGGGACTGCTGACCTCCGCGATTTACATTTTCGTCACGCAACGAGCCTTCGGCACGCCGAACCCCGAGAACGGCGAACCGTTTGGGCGGCACGAAATGATACCGCGCGGCGAACCGTATCCCCACGGCGAGCTGAGCATTTTCGACGAGAATGGCAAGGTGCTGTTCACAAGACCCGTTCGGGAGCTGAACGAGACGCTTATTGTCAGCGTGCTTATCTCGTTCGCGGTCATGCTCGTCCCGGGTTATCTCGCGGCGCGTCGGCTCGTCGTGCCGATTCGCCAGATGCAAAGCGTCGCGCGCGCAATGGCGCGGGGCGAGTTCGCGGTTCGCGCCGACGAAACGCAGGCGGGCGAAATCGGCGAACTGGGACGCGCGATGAATCACTTCGCCGCTGAATCGGGACGGCTGGAGCAGACGCGCCGCGACTTCGTGGCAAACGTGTCGCACGAACTGCGAACCCCGATTGCGTCAATCCGCGCAATGGGCGAAACCCTGCGCGACGGCATGGCGAAAACGGACGACAAGAAGTCGCTGTTTTACAACAACATCGTCCGCGAAAGTATGCGCCTGTCGCGCCTTGTCGATGACTTGCTGGAGCTGTCGCGCTTGCAGTCGGGCGCGGAAGCCATGAAAAAAGTCAACTTCGACCTCCGCGAAATTCTCCGCAATGTTGAGGACACTTTCGGCGTAACCGCAACGGACGCGGGCGTTACGCTGTCAATTATCGCAGAGGACGAGCCGCTCCGCGTGTGCAGCAATCCCGACCGCATTGAGCAGCTTCTCGTCATCATAATGGACAACGCGCTGAAGCACACGGGCGAGAACGGCACGGTCACGCTGTCCGCGCGTCGCGGCGACGGCAAAGTAACCGTCAGCGTCGGCAACACGGGCGACACGATTGCGGCGGAGGACCTGGCGAACATATTCGGGCGATTCTACAAAGCCGACAAGTCGCACAGCGGCGAGGGCTACGGGCTTGGACTGTCCATCGCGCGCGAAATTGCGGACGGCTTGGGCGAGAATCTCCGCGCCGAAAGCGAAAACGGCGTGACGACGTTCGAGTTCACGGTCATGCTCGCCGATTAACTGAACATCGAAACAGGCGCGGCGCGGAACCACGCCTGTTTTTGTCTGCCCCGTGCCATTTTTCTGACACAATTAACTGCTAATATATGTCCATCAACGAAAGGAGACTCGCTTTTTATGGCAATCGAAGTGTTCAACCGATACGAGAACAAGTACCTGCTTGACGAGCGGACATATTCGCTGTTGCGCGACCGATTTGAAGCGACCATGGAGCTTGACGCGTACAACAAGGCGTTCGAGACGTACCCAATCTCAAACCTGTACTACGACACGACGGACAATTACCTGATACGCGCGTCGCTGTCAAAGCCGAGGTACAAGGAGAAAGTGCGCATTCGCGCCTACGGCGTTCCCGCGTCGGACGGCAAGGTTTACGCGGAGATAAAGAAAAAAGTCGGCGGCTTGGTCAATAAGCGGCGCACCGCGCTCACGCTCACCGACGCGTACACATTCCTGAAAACCGCGCAACCGCCCGAATTGCAACCCTGCATGAACGCTCAGGTGCTGTCCGAGCTTCAGTACATCGCCGCAACGCGCGAGCTGCTGCCGACGGCGTATCTCGCCTACGACCGCAGAGCGTATTTCGGCGGCGGTGATTGCGGCGGCGGAACCGACGACCTGCGCGTGTCGTTCGACGCCAACATTCGCTCGCGGCGCTACGACTTACGGCTGGAGGCGGGCGATTACGGTGAACAACTACTCGGCGGCGGGCAGTACATCATGGAAATCAAAGTCGCCCGCGCGATACCGCCGTGGCTGTGCCGACTGCTCTCGGAATGCAAGGTTTACCCGCAGAGCTTTTCAAAGTACGGCGAGGAATACAAGAAGCGTCTGCGCGAGAATTTGCCGCTCGCGGCGGCGATGTAAAGGAGAAAGAGTAATGCTGGAATCCATATTCACAACATCAACGGCGGGCGACATCACAATAACGTTGCCGACGCTGCTTGCCGCGCTGGGCACGGCTTTCGCCGTCGGACTGCTGATAAGCTTTGTCTACATCAAGACCCACGCGAGTAAAATGCCGTCACAAAGCTTCGCGCTCACGCTCGTGCTCTTACCGGCTGTGGTGACGATAATCATACTGCTCGTCGGGAACAACATCGCAAGAGCGTTCTCGCTCGCGGGAGCGTTCTCAATAATCCGCTTCCGCTCCGCGCCGGGCGACGCGAAGGACATAACATATGTGCTGTTCTCAATGGCTGTCGGGCTTGCGGCGGGAATGGGCTTTCTGCTGTACGCCGCCGTCGCGGGTATACTCCTGTGCGCGGTCGTCGTCCTGCTCGAAGCCTGCAAATACGGCAAATCCGCGAGCACGGCTAAGACGCTGAAAATCACGATACCCGAAAACCTAGATTACCAAGGCGCGTTCGATGACATTTTCGACCAATACGCGGCAAGCGCGTCACTCATCAAGGTCAAAACCACGGAGCTTGGCAGCCTGTTCGAGCTGACCTATTCCGTCGTCGCGAAAAATGACCAAAGCGAAAAGGACTTCATCGACGCGCTGCGCTGCCGCAACGGAAACCTGAACATCACACTCGCGCTCGACGCGCCGAATAACGCCGAATTTTGAAAGGGGAACCGCAATGAAAAAACTTGCATTATTCATGATACTCGCGCTTATCCTAACGCTCGCGGGCTGTGCCGCGCAAGCCCCGAACGTACCGCCGCAGGTAAACGCGCCGCCGACGAACGCGCCGTCCGCAATGCCGACGGAACCAATCGCGCAATCGGTGAGCGGCGACGACTCCGCGCCCGCCGTGATAATCGCGACAAACGGCGAACACACGCTGACGGGCGCGATTAACGGGCAAGTGCTCGTCACGGCGGCGAACGTCACGCTGATACTCGACAACGCGACAATAACGTGCGCGGACGCTTCCGCAATTCTCGGCGACGACGGCAATGGTCAAAAGAAGTTGCAGGAGCTGACGGTTAAGCTCGTCGGCATCAGCTCCGTGACCTCCGGCGCGAAGCACGGGATACAGGGCAAGGATAACCTCACAATCACGGGCGACGGCTCGCTTGAAGTAACCGCCGTCAAGGATGGGCTTCACGCTGGCGACACGCTTAATTTCGAGAGCGGCACGGTCAACGTGCTAAGTTCCTACGAGGGCGTTGAGGCGGCGTATGTCAACCTAATCGGCGGCTCGTTGACGACGCACGCGTCCGACGACGGCGTAAACGCCGCGAGCGACGAGGAGGGCGTTACGCCGTCCGTAACAATCAGCGGCGGCACGCACTTCATCTATTCCGGCAGCGACGGCATAGACAGCAACGGCACGCTGACAATCAGCGGCGGTTCAACCGCCGTGCTGATTTACGCCCCGCGCGACGGGCAAACCTTTGACGCGGACAGACCCGCGACAGTATTGCCGACGCTGAATTTGCAAGGCAAGTTCGCGGCGGGAGACGTTATCGCCGTATTCGCCGCAGACGGCAAATCGCTCTGCGAAATCACGCTTGACACAGCGATAACGGCGGCGGCATTTACCCTGCCCGAGCTTGTTAACGGCACGGCGTACAGCGTCACGCTAAACGGCGCTGAATTTCAATCAGTCACGGCGACGACAACCGTCGCGGCGGGCATGGGCGCGGGCTTCGGCGGCGGGCAGGGCGGCAACCGCGGCGATTGGAGCGGCGAAATGCCCGATTGGAACGGCGCGGTTCCGCCCGACGGCTTTGCTCCGCCGAACGGACAGAACGGCGGCAACTTCGGCGGGCGCGGCGAGCGCGGCAACGCGCCAATCCCGCCGGGCAACGGTACGGCACCGACAATCATAACGTAAACAAACAAGGCTGCGGTTAACCCGCAGCCTTGTTGCATATTGCAGAATTGCCCTAATCCGAAGCGTTGTTCCGAAACTTTTTGGGCGACTTTCCGGTTTCCTTTTTGAAAACCTTTGTGAAATAACTCTGGTCCTTAAACCCGCATTGGCTCGCAATCGCGGACAGGCTGATGTTCTCCTCCGTCAGCAATCGCTTGCTCTTTTCAACGCGCACTTTCGTGATGTATTCCGTCAGGCTCATGCCTGTTTCCTGCTTGAAAATACTGCTCAAATACGACTTGGACAAATAAACCTCCCGCGCCAGCAGGTCAAGCGACAGCTTCTCCGCGCAGTTTTTCTTGATGTGATTCGTAATCTTAAACACCACGTCCGAGTGCTTAATCTGCGCCAAGTCGAACGCCTGCACCACGAACCGCCGCACAATGTCCGAAATCCAGAAAGCGAGCTGGTCAACGTCCGAATACTGCTCAATCTGCGAGATAAAATCCTCCGACAGTCTGAACGTGTCCTTTGGGTTCGCGCCCGCCTCAATCGTCGCGCGCGAGAGGATAACGAGCAACTCGAGCAACCGCGCCTTAATCGCCGCGAGGTCAAAGTTGCTGTAAACATAAATGTGCGCCAGAACTTCATTTATGCTGTCCAGAGCCTTGGATTTTTCGCCGTTAATCACCGTCATGCGCAGATTTTTCTCGAACTTCAGCAGCGTGTCCGCGTTCTGCCCAAGGTCGTCCGCGGCGGAATCCTTATAGTAGTCCTTCGCGACATAAATGTCCTTTAACGCTTTCTCTTGGTCGTACAGCAAATTCTGAATCTTTTGCTGCTCCGAGTCCGAGATGTGCGCCATGACCCCAACGAAAATCTCCTGAATATGCTGCACCTTTTGCGTTGAGAACACCGAGAGCTGCGACACCGCCCACGACATCTCGGGCACGGGCAGGTCATACAGCGTGTCCTGCAAGTCTCCCATGACGATTGGACCGAGCACAACCCCCGCCGTAAGCTCGCCCCTTTCGTTGGAGATGGACGCGGCGATAAACGTCAACCCGAGCGGGCAGTAATAAATGTACTTGCCGTTCCAGCGGCGCGCCTCATGGCAGCCGTACAAGTGCGTGGTCAGCTCGTCTTTTTTGTCATAGCGGCAATGGGCGCAGAAATTACGCTTCGGGTCCTCGGTCAGCATAACAGCCTCTCCGCCGTCCGAAATATCGACGATTTTACACCCTATTTCCAGCAGCTCCGAGAAATGCTTCTGATACTTCACGCACTTCTCCTTAAGCAATTCCAGCATAATAACACCTACAGTCGGTTTTACTTATATAAATGTATTCTATCACACAATTTTATAGTTAGCAATAACAAAAAAATCGGCTGATATTACAAAACTGCGTACCCGCGCGTGCCCGTTTGAGCGCGGTTTTGACAACGGCGCAGCCATGTGATATAGTTGTCAGAAAAAATCGGAGGTTGCCCATGTTCAAAGTCCTTGTCAGCTTCGGTACGCGTCCGGAAGCGATAAAAATGGCGCCGCTCGTCGCGGAGCTTAAATCACGCGCGGAGGTGGAGTGCGTCGTTGCGGTCACGGCGCAGCACAGGCAAATGCTCGACCAAGTGCTGTCCGCTTTCGGCGTCGCGCCCGACTTCGACCTAGACATCATGCGCGAGCGACAAACGCTGTCGGAAATAACCTCCGCCGCGCTGACGGGACTTGAACGCGTGATTGAGCAAGTTAAGCCCGACCTTGTGCTTGTCCACGGCGACACGGCGACGGCGTTTGCGGGCGCGCTCGCGGCGTATTATCGGCAGGTGCGCGTCGGGCACGTTGAGGCGGGATTGCGCACATGGGATAAGTATTCGCCGTTTCCGGAAGAAATGTACCGCCAAATGGTGGACAACATCGCGGACTTCATGTTTGCCCCGACGGAGCACAGCCGCCGAAACCTGCTACGCGAGGGTAAGGACGACGCGAGAATATTCGTAACGGGCAACACCGAAATTGACGCTCTGCGCTTCACCGTGCGCCGCGACTATACGCACCCCGCGCTCAATCTCGGCAATGAGCGACTGATACTCATGACGGCGCATCGCCGCGAAAATCTCGGCGAACCCATGCGGCAAATATTCAGAGCCGTGCGCCGCGCGGTGACGGACTTCTCCGACACGCGCGTAATTTACCCCGTGCACCTGAACCCCGCCGTGCGCGAGGTCGCAAACGAGATACTCGGCAACGTGCCGCGCGTTAGCCTAATCGACCCGCTGGAGGTCGTTGACTTCCACAACTTCATGTCGCGCGCGTACCTGATACTTACGGACAGCGGCGGCATACAGGAGGGCGCGGCGGGACTCGGCAAACCCGTGCTCGTCGTGCGCGACACGACGGAGCGTCCCGAGGGCGTGGACGCGGGCACGCTCAAGCTCGTCGGCACGGACGAGGAAAACGTGTACGCCGCGTTGCGCGAGCTGCTGACCGACAGAGCCGCCTACGAAAAAATGAGCGGCGCGCCGAACCCATACGGCGACGGTTACGCAAGCCGCCGCATTGCCGACGCGATAATAGGCGCGCTTAAATAACTGCAAAAACCCGCCGAACGGCGGGTTTGCTTTTTACTTCAATTTCAAACTGCGTGCGATACCGCGAATCACGTTCCAATCGGCTTCGCTTTGCGGCGCGGCGGCGAGGTTAACGCCCTGCCCGTCGTCGCCAATTGGAACGAACGCCGTGGCAAGCGTCCCGCCGTCAAAGGCGCCGACATCTCTTTGGAACAAGCTCCAAGTCACCGTCTGCCCGAGAATCGTGTCCTCAACAAAGCCCGTGGGCTTAACCTCCGTGTCATCGTCCACAACAGGCTGTGCGCCGAGCGAAATACTAAGCTGCGGCGAGCTTTCGCCGATGGTCACGAGCTTGTTAAGCGCGTAAGATGTGAAAATGTTACTCGCGAACCGCGCGGCGGCGTATCCCGCGGGCACGTCGAGCGAATAATCCGACAGCGGCACGGCACGCGCCCGTGTCTCAAGCGTCAGCTTCGCGCCGGGCTTCAGCGTCGCGACGACCTCACCCGCAAGCCGCGCGTAATTCTCGTCGCCGCGAGCCGCCGCGTAGTCCGCGTAAACCCCGACAAAGACGAGCGTCTTATCTGGCATACGCGCTAGCGCGGACGTGAGCAGTACAAAATCGCCGTCATGCCGCGTATATGTCGGCGTTATGGTAACGTACTCGACTTCGGAAGCGACGTTCACGGGCATGGAAATGGCGTAATCGGAGAGCGCACCGCCCAGCGACGAATCAATCATCAGCCGCGCGTCCTTCGTCAAGTCGCCCGAGCTGTAAGCAAACGTCTCGGACGCGCCGACATAAAACGGCTCTGTGCTCAGGTTGAAATCCAGCACCGTCGCGCCGACGGCGAAATTCTTGTCAGGCGCAATATCATCTCTCACCGCCGCGCTGTGCGGCAGCCGAACCGTCAGGCGGTCGCCCAGAAGCGAAAACTGCGTGTCGGGTCGCGCCGTCTCAAGCGTCGGATAACCCGTGAGCGTCACGGTAGCGGTTGCCGCGTCCCAACCGACAACGTAGTCAAAAGCCTCCGCAAAGAAGCGCAGCGGCACAAATGTTCGCCCGTCCTCAATAAACGGCGACACGTCCATCACAATTTCGCGCACGTCGTCCCCAACCTTGCGACTAAGCGTAAACGCGTCGCCCGTAACGGACGCGATCACCGTAACGCCGCGCGCCGCGTCCGTAACGGTGATAAGCGAGGTTGCGCCGCTGACCCATTCAACGTCGTAGCCCATTGCCTCCGCGATGAACCGCAGGGGAATCATCGTGCGGTCATTGCGAATGAACGGAGCGGGGGAGGGCGAAAGCGTCACGCCGTTGAGCACTACAATTACACGCTCGTCAACCGCCGAGGTCGGCGCGGCGAGCGAAGCAAGCAATAAAACCGCGAGGATAAAAACGATTACATTACGTTTCATTATATCCCTCCCAAATTTGAAAAAAGATTACACGTGTTACAAGTTGAGTATAGCACATTTCGCGTCCAATGTCAAATGCGCGGTTGACAGAATATGAAAAGCGTGGGACAATGAGCCATATCTTTCTTTTGGAGGTTCACAAATGGTAATAGTTGCCTGTTCTGTGTTTGAGGACGAGCTGCGCGCCGCAATGGCGGAGCTGAACATGACGCATGAGGTGCTGTATATCCCGTCCACGCTCGACCTTGACTACGACGAGTTGAAGTCCGCGCTTGAGAGCACGCTGGCGCAAGCCGCGTCACGCGGGGAACCGATTGCGCTGCTGTACGGCACGGCGTGTCACCCCGAAATGACGGCGATTGCCGAAAGGCACGGCGCGAAGCTGCTGCAAAACAAGAACTGCATAGCAATGCTGCTCGGCGAAAAGCTGGACGAACTGGGCGAGGAGAGCAACACGTATTTCCTCACGCGCGGCTGGCTGAAAAAGTGGCAGGAGCTAATACGCACGGGCGTGGCTTGGAGCGATACGGACGCGCGCCTGAATTTCGGCGTGTTTGACCGTACCGTCGCGCTCGACAGCGGCACGGGGGACATGTCCGACGAGGACTTGTTCGACTTCTTTGAGTATACGCAGGTTCCTATTGAACCATACGAAATTTCACTCGAACGCTTCAAACAGCAGCTTTCGGAGTTGACGGGAGAATAAGAAACGCGCCGTGCAAACGGCGCGTTTTGTTGCTCTAATTCGACGACACTCGCCGCAAGAAGTCCTTAGTTCGCGCCTCGCGCGGGTTCGCGAAAAACTCCTTTGGCGGTGCTTCCTCGATAATCAACCCGTCCGACATGAATATCACGCGGTCGGCAACCTCACGCGCAAAGCCCATCTCATGCGTGACGACGACCATCGTCATTCCGTCCGCCGCGAGCTGCTTCATGACCTGCAACACCTCGCCAATCATCTCGGGGTCAAGCGCGCTCGTCGGCTCGTCAAACAGCATAACGTCGGGCTTCATCGCGAGAGCGCGCGCAATTGCGACGCGTTGCTTCTGCCCGCCCGATAATTGATGCGGGTAAGCGTCAATCTTATCCTCAAGCCCGACGCGACGGAGCAGCGCAACCGCTTCCTCGTCCGCCGCCGACTTTGTCATTTTGCCGAGGTCAACGGGCGCGAGCGTGATGTTGCGCCGCACGGTCAGGTGCGCGAACAGGTTGAAGTTCTGGAAAACCATGCCGATATTCTCGCGCGCTTTATTGACGTTAACGCTCTTATCGGTAAGCGAAATGCCGTCGACAATAATCTCGCCCTCCGTCACCTTTTCGAGACGGTTTATGCACCGCAGCAGCGTGGACTTGCCGGAGCCGGAGGGACCGATGACGCACACAACCTCGCCGTCCGAAACCGTGAGGTCAACCCCGCGCAGCACGCGCAAGTCGTGGAAGTGCTTATGCACGCCGCGCACAATAATTTTTTCGTTATCCTTTTTTCTTATCATAATTAAACCTTTTTTCAATTTTGTTGGAGACGAACATCAAAATCGAGATAATTACAAGATAAAACACAGCGACAAGGATATACGTCTCGAAAAACTGATACGTCCCGCCCACATAGACCTTCGCCTTGTTAACAATGTCGGCAAGACCGATAACCGAGAGAATCGAGGTGTCCTTAATCGTGATAATAAACTGATTAACCATCGACGGAATCGCGATTTTCGTCGCCTGCGGCAGCGTCACGCGCGCCATAGTCCGCATACTCGACATGCCGAGACTGCGCGCCGCCTCAATCTGCCCCTTGTCAACCGCCGAAATGCCGCCGCGAAAAATTTCCGACAAGTACGCGCCCGCGTTCAAACTCAGCGTTACGACTCCGGCGGAGAACGCGCTTATGCGGAAATCGGGCGAAATCAGTTGATGCACAAGCTGCGGCAAACCGAAATAGACGATAAACGCCTGAACAATCATCGGCGTTCCGCGAATAACCCAGATATAAAACTTGGAAATCAGGCGCAGCCCGCGCCACTTGGACAGCCCGAGCAGGCACGAACAAAACCCGATAACGGTACCGATTAGAATAGAAATCAGCGACACCGTAACCGTTATTTGCAACCCCTGAAACAGCAAGCCGGACGCGTTATTTATAGCCTTGGTAAAGTTCATAATGTCACAACCGTATCAATCATTTTGCGTTTTGGCACAAGCAAAAGCCGCGCGCAAGCCGCGAAAGCGGTCTGCGTGTGAAGCCCGTTTGTTTGCGCGGAGATAAATCATAAGACAACGCCGACCGGTTGGCCGGCGTTGTCCGCGATGCGTTATTTACTTGCGGCTTAGTACCCGTACTTTGCGAGAATCGTGTCGTATTGCCCGCTCGACTTGATGTTCGCAAGTCCCGCGTTGAACAGCGTGATAAGCTCGGGGTTTGTGCCTTTCTTAACGGCGAAGCCGTAATAGCCCGGGTTAATTACGTCGCCCACGGTCTGAAGCGCAAGCCCGTCCTCAACGATTGCCCAACCGACGACGGAGAAGTCCTCAAAGCACGCTTCGTTTGTGCCGTTGATAACAGCCGTGTACATCGTCGGGGAATCCTCGTAGTACTGGAGCGTGAAGCCGTACTGCCCGGAAATCTCAAGCGCGTAGTCCGCGCCCGCGGTGCTCGTCTTAACCGCGACGACCTTGCCGCTCAAATCGTCGAGCGACGCAATCGCGCTGCCCGACGGAACGACGAGAATCTGCCCGTCCGCAAAGTAACCGTCCGAGAAGTCAAACGTCTCCTTGCGGGAATCCTTAATCGTCATACCGGCTATCATGCCGTCAGCCTGTCCCGACTGAACCGCGCCCATCGCGGCGTCAAAGCCCTCGTTGTGAATCGTGTAGGTGAAGCCTTGGTCAACGGCGATTGCCGCGAGCAAATCCATGTCAACGCCGATGTATGTATTCGTCGCCGTGTCAAGGAACTCAAACGGCGCGAACGCGTTGTCCGAGTAAATGACATACTCTTTTGCGGGAACCGCCGGCGCGGCGGACGGAGCGTCGGGCGCGACAGAGGCGTTCGGCGCGGCGGAAGCGTCTGCGGGTGCCTTTTCACCGCAAGCCGCAAGAGAGAGAAGCGACGCGACAACCAATAAAAGCGCGAGTGCGAGACGAATGGTCTTTTTCATTTCTTTTCCTCCTATTTATTTTTACGAGTGAACGTCATGTATTTTATAGCCAAATGACACAGTTTGTCAAGCTAAATATGAAACCTGATTATGATAATGACGAAAACCGCGAGTTTTATCCGCGCAATATCGCGCGCCCGACACGTTGCGTTCAAATTCGCGCAAGCCGTAATGTATATTTGAGAGAGAAAGAAATGCTCCTGCAAATGATACAACAGAGGAGGCGTCGCCATGAAGAGATTTTCGCTCCTGTTCGCGCTCGTCGCAATGGTGTTTACGTTTTCAACAGCCGCGTATCCCGAGGGCGAGCCGCTCAATTCCGAGACGGAGCTTATCATTACGGGCGAGCTTAACGTCGCGTCAATCAACGCGCCGAACGGAATCATCGTAGAGCGCGGCGCAAAGCTGACCGTAAACGGCGAGGTGTCTGCGGGCGACCACTTCGAGTGTCGCGGCGGCGTGATAGTCATTCGCGGCAATCTTGAAGCCGACCGCGTGTGGCTCGACAGCTCCGCCGAGCGGCTGGATATGCGCGTTGACGGCGGCGTTATCGCGAAGTATTACACACAAAGCGGGGGAGCCGTCTCCGTCGGCGGGGACATGCTCCTGCCCGTAACCGACGGCTATGACGGACTTGGCGCGCTGAATGTGTCCAACGAGCACGCGCGTTACGGCGAATCGACGCTTGACGTAACGGGCGGCGTATTCGCGCTCGGCGGAACCATAATTGTCGGCAGCGGGGGAGTTGACGAGGTGTGCGCCGCCGCGTTTGAAGCCGTTCGCACGTCGCGCTCGCCCGAGGAATACGCCGTGCCCGTGTTCGCGTTTGACGAGCCGCTGTTGCCGACGGCGGAACCCGCGCTGTCAATCAGCGGCAAGGTCGTGACGGCGGGAACAGCCACCGTATGGAGCGGCACGCTGAACGCGCCGAATCTGGACAAGAACAATCTGCGCGTTATTTCAAATTAAGAAGAATTACACAATATATGGTGACGAAATATGAAATTCATCGCAAAAATTCATCGCTTATGTATTGAATATTGCGTGAATATGCGGTATAATGGCAGACGTTGGGTTATTATGTGGCTCAACGCGGAAGAATTGGTTTTGATTTGAAAGGAAAGGTACATATGAAGAGCAAACGAATACTATCCGTGTTACTGGTACTTGTTCTGGCGCTCGCCCTCGTTCCGACAACCGCGCTCGCCGCGCGCACGCCGACCGAATGGGCGATTCCCGAAATGCGTGAAGCGAATCTCGCGGGACTGCTGTCGCATCGCGCCGCGACGGATTTTCAGCGCGCGCTGACGCGTGACGAGTTCTGCGAGCTTGTTGTTACGCTTGCCGAGCGCGCATTGGGCAAATCTCTGCCCGTGCCGATTAACAATCCGTTTTTGGACTGCAACAGCCTGTACGTGCTGAAAGCCTACGGCTACGGCATAGTTAACGGCGTTGACCTGACGCATTTCGGACCGACCGAGACGCTTGAGCGTCAACAGCTCGTCGCAATGATGTACCGCGCAATCAGCAAGCTGTCCACCGACCTGTCCAAGACGCTGCTGCAACCGCCGGCGGCGAACCTCCCGTTCAAGGACTTGGCTTCGGTTGAGGAGTACGCGGTAACTCCGCTTGCTTACGCCTATTCAAACAATATAATTAAGGGCGACGACGCGGGACGCTTCAACCCGCGCGACAACATGACCTCCGAAGAGTGCGAGGCTGTCATTATCCGCAGCTTCAAGAGCATTGAGACGGTCGTTAACAACGCCCTCACACAGGCGCAGCTATTTGAAAAAGCCGTCGCCAACCTCACAATCGGGTACGCGTTCGGCGACTCCGATAACGCCGTAACCCAAAACCTGAACCTCCCGACCTCAACAACGGGCGGCGCGACCGTAACATGGTCAAGCAACAGCAACGCAATCACGACAGCGGGCGTTGTCAACAGCTCGGTCACGACGTATGTCACGCTCATCGCCACCGTGCGGCTCGGCTCGCAGGTGCGCGAAAAGGCGTTTAACGTCCGCGTCGTCAACGGACTGTCCGGCGACAAGCTGCTCGTCGAAAACGGCACAGCCGCTCTTGACGTCGTATACCTAATCTCCGGCGACAATGCCGAGCGCGTGACGGGCAACATCTCGCTCCCCGCGCACATCTATTCCGCGTCGGTAACGTGGAGCTCCAACACGCCGCAGGTTATCAGCACGAGCGGCACCGTGACGGTTCCGACGACCAACACGACAATCCCCGTGACGCTTACGGCGCAAATTCGCGTCGGCGACGAGACGCGCAATAAAACCTTCGTGCTGAACGTCATGAACCCCGAATTTGCAACCTCCCGCGTCTCGCTCCACAACGTTGAGCTGGGAATGACGCAGACGCAGGTTGCCGCCGTTCTCGGCACCTCGCCGCGCGACACGTTCAGCACGGCGACGAACGAGTCCTGGGCGATATACTACACCAATTCGTATGTAAACCTCATCGCGGTTGCGTACCAGTCAAGCAAGGTTGTCGCCGTCTATTCGCAGTCAACCGATTGGGCAAATCAGCTCCGCGATTCGTCCAACAAGACGGTTATAACCACCGATAAGGTCAACACGGTCAAGAACGCCGCCGCAACCGTGTACACGGACCCGAGCAACAATAACGCAAAGTACGCCGTCCTGCTTAGTGACACGACGACGAATATCTCGGCGGCGCGCGCGCTGACGGCGGAGGGCACGGAGAAGCTAACCCTCGCGCTGCTCAACGGCTACCGCGCGCAGAGCGGCAGAACAGACCCGCTGCTCCTGAACACGAAGCTCTCAACTGCTTCGCGCTCTTACAGCACGAACTATGGCACGGGCGACTTCCGCGCGATGCTCGCACAGGCGGAGTACGACTATACGCTCACAATCGGCGAGCCGTTTGCCCATGAGGGCACGGGCGCGCCAGACTTCCTTAACAACATAGTCCAGAATACAACCCTCCGCACGTACTACCTGGCGACAACGGCGCGCGTCGCGGGCATCGGCTACTACGGCTACACCTACGGCGGCAACTACCGCAACATGCTGACACTCTCGCTCGGCAGCCTAATCGGCGTTACGAACATCACGTACCTGCCCACCACGGTATCCGTTGCCGTCGGCGCAAACGTGACAGTCGCGCTGTCGGTTACGCCGACAACCCGCAATGAGCCGATTGTCGTCAGAGTTGCCGACCCGACGATAGCAACCATAAGCGGCGCGGATAACACGGGCGTTTACATAATCCCCGTGTACAACTCAACCGCGACGCTCAACATTCAGATTATCGGTTCCAGAAGCGGAACCACAACCGTCAACGTGTCGGGACTTTACAGCGGCATAGGCGTGCAAATCCCGCTCACGGTCGGCGCGACATACGCCAGCAGCGTGCTCATCGCCGACGCGAACGGCAACACCGCTGTCAGGAATCACACAATCGCCCTCGGCACCACGCTTCAGCTGCGCGCGATAACCGTGCCCGCCGACGCGGCTACCGGCGTTAACTGGGTAATCAACGAACCTAACGCGATTGCCGCCGGCGTAACCGTCACCAACGGGCTGATATACGTGCCCGCGAGCTTCCCGGTGGCGCAGATACCCTACTTTACAATCACCGCGTGGGCGCCGTCCGACCAGTACCACTACACCCTGACAGGCGCAACGGCAACAACCGCAAAGGATACAGTATCCGTTGCGATTGGCAACACCCAATACCCGACGGACGCAACGCTTACTCTTTCAACGCCGGGGCTGCACTTGTTCGAGACAAAGGACATCGTAATAACACCCATCGGCGGCGGATATTCAATCCCGAATGTGATAAACCTTACGAGCAATTCGACTGCGGTGTCCGTCGTTAAGGTGGGTAACACATGGCAAGTGACCGGTACGGCGATAACCACATATGTAACGCTGACAGGATACTTGCAGATAGGTCCCGGCGCATCTGACTACAGAGTGGTAACACTCATAATCCCCGCGGTTGAGGCGCCGATAATTCCTGTGGCAACTGTGTATCTGACTGCTACGTCAATAAACACCCAACCGACCACTCCTGTAATTCTTACACTTCCTCCCGCGTTAACAGGCGCGACGGTAGTGTGGAAAAATAGCGGAGACTACTACTTTAACGCTGTTCAAACAAGTGCGACTTCTTACCAAGTTACAGGTCTTGCTGACGGCAACACAGGCACTATATGGGCGGAAATATCATATAACGGCGTGACTTTCAACTCACAATCGGCACCGGTAATAGTTAACGGCTTTAACACCGTTCCTTACGGAGGATAACCCCACAACCCCCAACCCCCAACAAATCCCGCCCAAATGGGCGGGATTTGTGCATATACCCCTTGACACGCAATACTATGCGTGATATAGTATAACGCAAGAGGTGGTATAAATGGAGCAACAACTAAAGCGCGGACTGCTGGAGGTCTGCGTGCTCGCGTCGCTGGAGCGCGGCGACTCCTACGGCTACAAGCTTGTCAAGGACATCGGCGCGTGCGTCGAAATCTCGGAATCAACGCTGTATCCAATCCTAAAGCGGCTCGAAGTCGGCGGCATGGTAACGGTTTACTCCGTCGAGCACAACAGCCGCCTGCGAAAGTACTACCGCCTGACGACGGCGGGGCGGGAGCGCATCGAGGGCTTTCTCGAGGAATGGAAAGCCGTCATGGACGTGTACGAATTTATCAAGCGCGGCGGTCAAACGCCTGCAATGCGGGAGGTTGAATAAGATGAACGACAACGTAAACAGAAACGAATTTCTCGCGGAGCTGCGCCGCCGTCTCGCGCACCTGCCGCCGATTGAAACAGAGCGCGCGGTCGGTTACTTTTGCGAGATTCTCGACGACCGCGAGGAGGACGGTATGACCGAAGCGGAAGCCGTCGCGTCCCTGCCGAGCATTGACGCAATCGTCGCGGACGTGCAAACCGCGAACGTGTACGGAATAGTACCGTCGGAGGTCAACGTACTCGTCGTCGCGGACGACGCGGTGATGCACGAGATGGTTTGCCGCCGCCTGACGGACGCGGGCTATTCCGTGGTCACGGCGCAATCGTCAACGGAAGCTCACGCGAAGCTGCAAGGCTCGACGTTCGACCTGATTATCTCCTCCGCAATTGACGGCTTTGAATTTGCGCAGTCGGTTCGCGCGAGTGATAAGGCGACCCCGATACTGCTTGTGTCGGCTCGCCGTGATAACGAGTCAATAGTGCGTGCGTTTCGTTTCGGCGTTGACGATTATTTGGTCAAGCCATTCAACGTGGACGAACTGGTTCTGCGCGTCGCCGCACTCGCGCGGCGAGCGTTGCTGAATAAAAAGTAACAGGGAGGGCGTTTTGCCCTCCCTGAATTATGTGTTGTCTATTTATTCGCGAAATTCCAAGCGTCGCGGCACATGTCGTCGAGCGTAAGTTCCGCCGACCAGCCGAGAATTTCCTTTGCTTTCGCGGGGTTCGCCCAGTACTCGGGCAGGTCGCCGTCGCGCCGCGCGCCGATTTTGTACGGAATACTCTTGCCCGAAGCCTTTTCGAAGGCGGCGACGCACTCAAGCACGCTGCTGCCCTCGCCGCGCCCGAGGTTGAACGCGTGCACGCCCTTGTTCTTAATCGTGTAGTCGAACGCCTTGACGTGCCCTTTCGCGAGGTCAACAACGTGGAGGTAGTCGCGAATCGGCGTGCCGTCGCGCGTGCCGTAATCGTTGCCGAAAACCTCAAGCTCGGGCAGCTCGCCCTTTGCGACCTTTGCCATGTAGGGGAACAGGTTGTTCGGCGTGCCCTTCGGGTTCTCACCGAGCAGCCCCGACGGGTGCGCGCCGACGGGATTGAAGTAACGCAGCAGCACGGCGGAAAAGTTCTCGTTTGTCTTTGCGAAGTCCGTAATCAGCCGCTCGTTCAAAATCTTTGTGTTGCCGTAAGGACTGGAAGCCTCGGTCAGCGTCAGGTCCTCGGTATAGCACGGGTCGGCGGGGTTGCCGTAAACCGTCGCCGACGACGAGAATATCAGGCGACGAACGCCGCCGCGCGACATTGCCTCAAGCAGGGTCAGCGTGATGTCCAGATTGCTGCGGTAATAATCAAGCGGCTTCTTGACCGATTCGCCGACCGCCTTTAGACCCGCGCAATGGATAACGGCCGTAAAGTTCTCGTCCTTAAAGATTTTCTCAACGGCAACTGGGTCGCGCAAGTCGGCGTCATAAAGAAATACGTTGCCGCCGCCGACTTCTTTAATTGTGTTAATAACGTCACGCGACGCGTGTGAGAGAGTGTCGGCGATCTCCGCCTCG
>JAISKH010000007.1 GCA_031261325.1 Oscillospiraceae bacterium | reverse complement strand
TAAGATTGTAAACAGATACTATGCCGTTCCGCTGAAAGCACTCGCAGAACGCGCAAGCGTGGATTTACAAAGCATTGAGTTGTATGCAAACGAATCGCAGACCGACGCTCTGAGTATTGAGGGTAAGTTCAAGTTGTCGGCTGTCACATCAATGTTCATGCGAGTACTCAGCAAATACACTGAAACAATCCCGCAGTGGGTTGAATTATAACCCCACCCCGCCCCCCAACAGCGCGAACCGCACGGTTCGCGCCGTTTTCCAATGCCAATTTCTACTATCCGCGCATTTGACTTGAAAAATCCGACGAATTTCTGTATAATGGCAGAATACCCCGCAAGCCGCATACATTATCCGTTCGTTCTTATTTGAAAAAGGAGTAATCATGAAATCAATCTTCAAGCGCGCCGCCGCACTCATTCTCGCCCTGACCCTAACGCTGTCCGCGCTCCCCGTCGTGTCGCTCGCCTCCGGCGGCTGGCGCGACGTGTATACGGACGGCAGATACATAGCGGATAATCTCCGCCTGACCAAGACCGTCTCGTGGAGCGACGCGACAGGGCGCGGGCAGAGCTACACGCTCTCCCTCTCGCCGTATGGCGACGCGTATCCGATAGTCTCCGTCGGGGACACCGTGTACGGCAGAACAACAATCTCCGAGGTCGCCGCGTTTGAAGCCGCTCGCGGGCGCAACGTTCTCGCGGCGGTCAACGCCGACTTCTTCTCGCTGCAAACGGGCGTGCCGCTCGGCATACTGATTGAAAACGGTGTGTACAAGTCCGGCGCGGCGACGTCCGAGTCCGCCATAGGCTTCACGGCGACTGGCGAAATGTTCGTTACGCGAAACGCCCGCGTCGAGCTGACCCTCACAAATCAGGGCGACGGCGAAGCGAACGCCAACGCGGGCAAAACCGCCGCCACCACAAGCTTTAACAAGTACCGCACCGACACGGGCGGGCTGTACATCTTCACCTCCGCGTTTTCGGAGGTTTCGACGCGCACCGCGTCCCCCGGCTGGTTCGTCCGCATGAAAATCCTTGAGGGCGCGCCGTCAGTCAACGGCGAAATGACGCTGCTGGTTGAGGAAACGATTAACTCCGACGGCGAAATACCCATCGGCGAGGGCTATGTGATTCTAACAGCCGCGAACCAAAGCGGCTACCGCGAGATGTTTGAGCAGTTCGCCGTCGGCGACATAATAAAGCTCACGTCAACGTGCGACGACCCCCGCCTTGCCGAAGCGCAATGGGCGACGGGCGGCGGCGACATTCTCGTCGAAAACGGCGCGGTTGCCGACTCCGCGACGTGGGACAAGGCTCTGCTCGTCCGCGCGCCAAAGACCGCAATCGGCGTAACCGCCGACGGCAGCATCGTGACGCTCATAGCCGACGGCAGGAACACCACCTACTACAACGGCTTGGACATGCAGGAGCTTGCGGACGAAATGCTCGCGCGCGGCTGCGTAACCGCCGTGAATCTCGACGGCGGCGGCTCGTCCGCAATCCTCACGCGCCAAGCGGGGCAACCACTCGCCCTGCTGAACAACCCCTCGGACGGCAAGGAGCGCGCCTGCGCAACGTACATACTCTTCGTAACCGACGCAATTTCGGACGGTTTCCCCACACGGCTCTCGGCGGCAAACAACGGCGCGCTCGTTCTGTCAGGCTCGCAAATACCGCTCGAACCCGTCGCGGCGGACAGCGCGTTAAACTCCGCTCCCCTCCCCGCGGACGTTACCGCAACCTCCGCAGGGCGCGGCGCGTTTGACGGATTGCTCTACACGGCGGGAACCGAGCAGGGCGCGGACGCAATCGCGCTCGCATCCCCCTCAACGGGCGCGGCGGGCGCGGCGGAGCTGTTCGTCGTCGTCAACCCCACGACAATTTACGCCGCAAAGGACATATTGACCTACAGCGTCTATCTCCGCCCCGGCGAAACGTATCAACTCGCCCCCGCCGCGACGTTTTATCGAATGCCCGTCCTCGCCCAAAACACCTCGTTCACGTTCACCGCATCGCCCGAGCTTGGCGAGGTAACGCCCGATGGATTGTTCACGGCGGCGCTGACGGCAAGCGCGGAGGGCGACGTCACAATAGCGGCGGGCGACAAAACCGCGACGGTGCACATCACAATCGAAGGCTTTACCGACACGGTCGGTCACTGGGCGCAGGAGTACGTCAACGAGCTTGCCCGCTCCGGCGTCGTCAAGGGCGTGTCCGCCACGGAGTTCGCGCCCGAAGCGGAAATAATACGCGGCGACTTCATTCTAATGCTATACCGCGCGGCAGGTTCCCCGCAACCGATAATCGACGACCAACCAACAATTCCCGTCGAACCGTCGCAAGAACCATCGCAGGAACCGCCAACGGAACCGCCGACAGACGAAACTCCCGAAGTCTCGCCCGAATCATCGCCCGAAACCACGGAGGACGCAACGCCCGAACCCGAGCAAACCCCGCCGCTCGAGCCGACGCAGGAACCCACCCCGCCGCCGCTCCAATTTGACGACGTTTCGCCCACGGACTATTACGCGGACGCAATCGCATGGGCAAAGAGCGTCGGCATAGCGGCGGGCACGGGCGACGGCAAGTTTGAGCCGCAATCGACATTAACGCGCGAACAGGCGTTCACTTTCGTTTACCGCGCCCTGAATGTGCTTAAAATAGCGTATGAGGACGTACCGACGGAAAGCCTCGCCTCATACCCCGACATTTCCGACCTCGCCGACTACGCGGCGGTTCCGACCGCGACGCTGACGGCGTACAGCATCGTGTCCGGTTCGGACGGCGGCTATCTCGTCCCGCGCGAATCGCTCACGCGCGCGCAAATGGCAAAGGTGCTGTGTCTCGTCCTCAGGCTTCCCCGAGTACCGCTCGAAACCCCGTCGCCCGACGCGTCGCCGTCGCCGACCCCCGCGCCGCTCCAAACCCCGTCGCCCGAACCCACAGCGGAGCAAACCCCCGAATCAACCCCCGAGCTAACCCCCGAATTTTCCCCCGAACCCACCGCCGTAGGCTGATTTACAACACATCAGCCGCCGAAAAGGAGCCGCAATGCTTTTTTCCTCATTGACGTTCATGTGCCTGTTCCTGCCGATATTCCTTATAATATACTTCGCCCTGCCGCGGCTGCGTAACCTCGCGCTCATAGCCGCGTCGCTCGCGTTTTACGCGTTCGGCGAACCTCTGTGGATAATCGCGCTAATATTTTCGGGCACAGTCAGCTACATCGGCGGGCGCGTAATCGAGCAATGCGCCGTCGCTGGGCGCAAGTCGCAAGCACGCGCCGCGCTCGTCGTGTCGCTCGCCCTAAACCTCGGGCTGCTCGTGGCGTTCAAGTACTCCGCGTTCCTCGTCGAAACCGTGAACGCCGTCGGCGGATTATCCCTCGCCGTACCAAAACTCGCGCTCCCGCTCGGCATCTCATTCTTCACGTTTCAAACGCTCTCCTACACGCTCGACGTGGCGCGCGGCACAGTCAAGGCGCAACGCTCCGCCGTCAAGTTTTTCACGTATGTGACCATGTTTCCGCAGCTTCTCGCGGGACCCATAGTCCGTTACGCGGACATAGAAACCGCTCTCACCGAGCGCAGCGTCACCGCGCAAAACCTGTCCGACGGCATTACGCGCTTCGTCACGGGGCTTGCGAAAAAAGTCCTGCTCGCGAACGCGGCGGGCAGTGCCGTAACCGCCCTGCTCGCGCCGAACCTGCGTCAAACCGTCCTCGGCAACTGGCTCGGCATAATCTTCTATTCGTTCCAGCTCTACTTCGACTTCTCCGGCTACAGCGACATGGCGCTCGGTCTTGCCAAAATGCTCGGCTTCGACTTCAAGGAGAACTTCAACTACCCCTATATAGCGCAGTCAATCACCGACTTCTGGCGGCGGTGGCACATCTCGCTGTCGTCGTTTTTCCGCGACTATGTGTATATCCCGCTCGGCGGCAACCGCCGACATCAACTCGTCAATCTGCTCGTCGTCTGGCTGCTGACGGGACTGTGGCACGGCGCGAGTTGGAATTTTATCCTCTGGGGCGCATATTACGGCGCGGTGCTAATCCTCGAAAAATTCGTCCTCAAGCGCGTGCTTGACCGCGTTCCCCGCGCCGTGCGGCACGTTTACTCCCTCGCCGTAATCATAATCGGCTGGGCAATCTTCTATTTCACCGACTTCGCGCAGCTCGCCGCGTTCTTCAAGGTCGCGTTCGGCGGCGCACCGCTCTCGGACTTCCGCGCAATCTCAACCCTGACCGCGAACCTGTTCCTGCTAATCGCGCTAATCGTCGCCGCAACGCCCCTGCCCAAGCTCGCGGCGCAAAAGCTGCGCAGTCACGCCGCGATACTGGAGCCGCTCCGCAACACCGCGCTGCTTCTCGTCTGCTTCGCAATGCTCGTCGGGCAGAGCTACAGCCCGTTCCTCTATTTCAGATTTTGAGGTGAGTATGAAAAGAACCAACATCGCCGTATTTCTGATAATCCTCGCGGCGTTCGCCGTCGTCGTAACCTGCTTCCCGCGCGACCCGCGAACGCTGACGGACGAAAACCGCAGCTACAACCGCTTCCCGGAGCTGACGCGCGACGGCATACTCGGCGGCACGTTCAACACCGCGTTTGAGGCGTGGCTGTCCGACCGCGTGGGGTACCGCGCGGACTTCGTCGCCGCGTCCCGCTCCGTAACGGCTCTCGCCGGCATAGCGCGGGACGCGCAGGTGCGCGGCAATCTCCTCGTGTTCCCCGACCGCCTTATGGAGATATTTATCCGCAACCGCGCAACCGAAGCCGCCTACGCCGCCGCGCTCACCGCCTATCGCGACGCGCTGCCCGAAAGCGTTCGCGTGTTCTCAATTCTCGCGCCGACGCAGATTGAGTTCCAGCCCGCAACCTACCGCTCCGTCGCCGACTCCGAGCGAGACGCAATCGCGGACGTTTACGAGCAGTTGCACCAATACGGCGTCGTCACCGTGGACGCGTATGCCGAGCTTAAAGCGCGCGCGGACGAGTATATCTACTTCCGCACGGACCACCATTGGACGGCGCGCGGCGCGTACTGCGCCTACCTCGCGTTCGCGGAAGCGGCGGGGCTAAACCCCGTGCCGCTCGAAGCTTACGCCGAAACCGCCCTCTCGGGCTTTCACGGGTACCTCTATCGTCTCTCCCCGTCGCCAAAGCTCGCGGACGCGCCCGACACGCTCTATTACTACGCAAACCCCGAAATTGAGACTTCACCTCCCCTGCTGTACCTCCCGCCCGAGGGCGAAAAGCCCACGTATCAGGTCTTTCTCGGCGGCGACCGTGACAGCATGGCAATCACGACAAACGCGAATAACGGCAAAACAGCCGTCGTCATAAAGGACAGCTACGCCAACAGCTTTATCCCGTGGCTCGCCCCGCACTACGACACAATAGTAGTCCTCGACCCACGCAGCTTCACAGGCTCCGCAATCGACGAGATTCTGAAATATCCCGACGCGGACGTGATATTCATAAACTACGTACTCAGCACGACATTCGGCGATTTCATCGACCGCATAGACAAAATCAGATAGAAAACAGGAGTAATTATGGCAACAACATTTGTAGACAAGGCGCACATTACCGTTCGCGCGGGTGACGGCGGCACGGGCGCGGTGTCGTTTCACCGCGAGAAATTTGTCGCGGCAGGCGGACCCGACGGCGGAGACGGCGGGCGCGGCGGAGACGTTGTGCTCCGCTCGGACATACACATGTCCACGCTCATGGACTTCCGCTACAAGCGCAAGTACGTCGCCCGAAACGGCGACGGCGGCAGCGGCAAAAACTGCACAGGCAAGAGCGGCGACCCGCTCGTTATCCGCGTCCCGAACGGCACGGTCGTGCGCGACCGCGCGACGAACCTCATAATCTGCGACATGACGGGCGACGGCAAAACCTTCGTCCTCGCGCGCGGCGGCGTCGGCGGGCACGGCAACAAGCACTTCGCAACGCCCACGCGCCAAGCCCCGCGCTTTGCGAAAACGGGACTGCCCGGTGAGGGACGCGACGTTGTGCTGGAGCTGAAGCTGCTCGCGGACGTGGGCTTAATCGGCTTCCCGAACGTCGGCAAATCGACGCTGCTCTCCGTCGTCTCCAAGGCGCACCCGAAAATCGCCGACTATCACTTCACGACGCTGTACCCGAATCTCGGCGTTATCTACGTGGACGAGGGCGCGAGCTTCGTAATGGCGGACATACCCGGACTTATCGAGGGCGCGTCGGACGGCGCGGGGCTTGGGCACGACTTCCTGCGCCATGTTGACCGTTGCCGCCTGCTTGTCCATGTCGTGGACGTATCGGGCAGCGAGGGGCGCGACCCCATAACCGACTTCGAGACAATCAACGCCGAGCTGAAGAGCTATAACCCCGAGCTTGCCTCCCGCCCGCAAATCGTCGCCGCCAACAAAGCCGACCTGCTGCCCGACGACAGCGAGGTTTTCGCGAACTTCAAGTCATACCTGAACGAGCGCGGCTACGAGGTGTTTGAGCTTTCCGCCGCGATACATCAGGGCACGCGTGAGCTTGTCGGCGCAATAGCCGCGCGCATCGCCGCCCTGCCGCCCATGACGGTGTTTGAAGCCGATTATATCCCGCCCGCGCCCACGCTCGGCACAGCGGCGGAGCTTACAATCGAAGTGCTTGACGACGTGTGGGTCATCGAGGGGCAATGGCTTCAGCGTCTCGTCGCGAACACGAACTTCACGGACAACGAGTCGCGCATGTTCTTCAACCGCTCGCTGGAAAACTCGGGCGTGTTCGCCCGCCTTGAGGAAATGGGCATCGCCGAGGGCGACACAGTAAGCGTTTATTCACTAGATTTCGAGTGGCGCAAGTAGAAATAATCCTTGCAAAAAAGCCATTCATGGGTTACAATACCAGACAACAAAACACATGGAGTGAACATCTATGATTTCGTCCAAAATGATAAAGCTCACGCAAAATAACAGCGTGATACGCGCCATGTTTGAGGAGGGCAACCGTCTCGCCGCCGAATACGGGCGCGAAAACGTGTTCGACTTCTCGCTCGGCAACCCGAACTTCCCGTCGCCCCCCGCTGTTAAAAGCGCGCTCATTGACGTGCTTGAAAGCGTCGAGCCGACCGAGATACACGGCTACATGTCGAACGCGGGCTTCCCGTCAACGCGTTCCGCCGTCGCGGACTTCCTGAACGGCGCGCACGGCGTGTCGTTCTCGGCGGATAACATCATCATGTCCGTCGGCGCGGCTGGCGGCTTAAACGTCGTGCTAAAAACGCTGCTGAACCCCGACGACGAGGTTATCGCCATTTCGCCCTACTTCGTCGAATACGGCAACTACGTCGGCAACTATGACGGCAAGCTCGTCGTCGTCCCCGCAAATCCCGCGGACTTTCAACCAGACACCGCGAAAATTGCCGCCGCCGTAACCGAAAAAACCAAGGCGGTCATCATCAACACCCCCAACAACCCGACAGGCGTCGTCTACTCCGAAGCGTCGCTCAAAGCTCTCGCCGCCGCGCTCGAGGCAAAGCAGACGGAGCTTGGCACATCCATTTACATCATCTCGGACGAGCCTTACCGCGAGCTGGCGTATGACGGCGCGTTCGTCCCGTATGTGACGAAGTACTACCGCAACACGCTCGTGTGCTACTCGTGGTCGAAGTCGCTGTCGCTCCCCGGGGAGCGCATCGGTTACATCGTCGTACCGAGCGAGCTTGACGAGTACCAACTCATATTCGACGCCGCGTCGATTGCCACGCGCGTCCTCGGCTTCGTCAACGCGCCGAGTCTGCTACAGCTCGCGGTTGAGCGTTGCGTCAGCGCGCAGACCGACATCGGCGCGTATGACGCGAACCGCCGCTTGCTGTACGACAGTCTCACAAGCTTCGGGTTCGATTGCGTGCTCCCGCAGGGCGCGTTCTATATGTGGGTCAAGGTACCCGACGGCGACGACAAGGCGTTCGTCGCGGCGGCGAAAAAGCACAATATACTCTTCGTCCCGGGCACGAGCTTCGCCTGCCCCGGGTACGTGCGCATCGCCTACTGCGTCGGGAAATCAACGATTGAGCATTCTCTGCCCGGCTTCTCAAAGCTCGCGGAAGAGTATGGCTTGGAGAAAACCGGATTGGAGAAAAAGTAAAATGGACAACGCGGATAAAAAGATAATCCTATCGGGCATAAAGCCCTCCGGCGCGCTGACGCTCGGCAGTTACATCGGCGCGATAAAGAACTGGGTCGCCCTGTCGGACGAGTACGAGTGTTACTACATGCTCGCCGACCTGCACGCGATAACCGTGCGGCAGGACCCCGACACGCTGCGGGAGACTACGCTGCAACAGATTGCGCAATACGTCGCGGCGGGGCTTGACCCCGAAAAGAACGTGCTGTTTATCCAGTCGCACGTGCCCGCGCACGCGGAGCTTGGCTGGGTGCTGTCGTGCTACACCATGTTTGGCGAGCTTTCGCGCATGACGCAGTTCAAGGACAAATCCGCCAAAAACGCCGACAATATCAACGCGGGATTGTTCACCTACCCGTCGCTCATGGCGGCGGACATACTGATTTATCAGGCGGACCTCGTCCCCGTCGGTGAGGACCAGAAGCAGCATGTCGAGATTTGCCGCGACATCGCGACGCGCTTCAACCACATCTACGGCGACACGTTTAAGTTGCCCGAGCCGTTCATTCCGAAAGCGGGCGCGCGCGTCATGAGCTTGCAGGAACCCGAAAACAAAATGTCGAAGTCCGAGCAGGACAACGGCGGCTGCATCTGTCTGCTGGACAAGCCGGAGGACATAATGAAGGCGTTCAAGCGCGCCGTCACGGACAGCGACACGTCCGTTCGGTTTGACCCCGAGACGAAACCCGGCGTGTCCAACCTCATTCAAATTTACTCCGTCTGCACAGGCAAGCCGTTCGCCGAGATTGAGACGGAGTTTGACGGCAAGGGTTACGGCGCGTTCAAAGCCGCCGTCGGCGAAGCCGTCGTTGAGACGTTGCGACCGATTCGCGAGGAGGCGACGCGCCTGCTTGACGACAGGTCGTATCTCGAAAAGATTTACACGGACGGCGCGGCTCTCGCGTCCTATGCCGCGAACAAGACGCTACGCGACGTTTACCAAAAGGTCGGCTTCGTTAAGAAATAATTCGGAAAGCGCATAAATAGTGAATATTTATGCGCTTTTCGCATACTCGCGCTGAAAACCACAAAATAACTTGAAATAGTAGTCGAATTTCTTCCGAAAGTAGTTAAAAAGCTTGCGGAAGTCGCGTTAAATGAGGTGCCTATGCCCATAATATTCAAATATTCACCCGAGCTTTACTTCCAAATCGCGCTCGCGCTTATCTCTGCGGCGGTCGTCTGCTTCGCCGCCACGCCGATTGTCCGCGCGTTCGCGAACAAGGTCGGCGCGATTGACGTGCCCAAGGACGAGACGCGCGTGCACGACCACCCGATTCCTCGCCTCGGCGGACTCGCGATTTTCCTCGGATTCCTGTTCTCGGTGCTGCTGTTTGCGGACGTTTCGCGGCAGGTTCAGGGGCTTCTGCTCGGCGCGGTCGTCATCGTAATATCGGGCGTAATCGACGACATTGTGTCGCTCAAGTGGTACGTAAAGCTTGCGGCGCAAGTGTTTGCGGCGCTTATCGCCGTGCGCCACGGCATCGTGATTGAGGTGCTGTCGAACCCGAATATCTTCAGTCAGTCGCAGTACATCTTCTTCGGCTGGGCGAGCATACCCGTGACGGTCATGTGGATTATCGTCATAACGAACTCCGTGAACCTCATCGACGGGCTTGACGGCTTGGCGTGCGGCGTGTCCGCGATTTCGTCCGTGACTATGCTTATTATATCACTTTTGGTGTCAGAACTGAATGTCGCCGTCATGATGGCTGCACTCTGCGGCGCGTGCATCGGCTTCCTGCCGTTCAACCTGAACCCCGCGAAAATCTTCATGGGCGACACGGGCGCGTTGCTCTTAGGTTACGCTCTCGCAACGGTTTCCATACTCGGGCTGTTCAAATTCTATGCCATTGTTTCGTTCGCCGTGCCGTTCCTCGTCATCGGTTTGCCGCTGTTTGACACGGGCATGGCAATCATTCGGCGCGTGCTGCGCGGGCAGCACCCCATGCACCGTGACCGCGGTCACTTTCACCACAGGCTCATTGACATGGGGCTTTCGCAGAAGCAGGCGGTTGCGATTTTGTACTCCGTGAGCGCGATTTTGGGGCTTGCCGCCGTCGTCATTACAACCAGCGGTGAAATGCGCGCGATTATACTTGTGATTGCAATTGCAATTGCGGCGGTGATTGCGGGGTTCCTGTGGCGCAGCTTGCGCGGCGCGAAAGTTGGTGCGGCGCGCGTTGGCGCGGCTGTTTCGTCGGTAGTTGATGACGAGGCTGACGATTGCGGCGAAGCCGTTGCGCCGCAGGAGGATTTGCCTGAAGCGGACGCGACCCAAAGCGACGACGACGCGGCTTTGCCCGAAGATAACGATGAGCTATAAGCGCGTTTTTGGGCTTGCGGGATTCGCCGTGGCGTTTATCGCGGTGATTTCGATTATTATGCTGATTATCGGTGCGGCGCAGCGCGTGCCTGTCGAGTTCCCCCTGCCCGACACGTCGGTTCAGGGTTCCGCGCCGCCCGAGAGTGTTACGGATAACGGCTCGGGTCCCGCGCGCATCGCGGTCACGACGAGCAACGTTCAGCGTGTAATTGCAACGCTTTCGCGCCCCGCCTACTATTCGCGCGACATTATGATTGAGAACTTTTGGGCGGACGGCAACGCCGTTTACAACCTGTCCTCCGCCGTGTCGGACGGTTCATTTTCGCTGCGCCGCACCGCAGGCGGCATAACGCGCAACATTGTGATTTCGGGCGGCAAGCTGTACATTTGGTACACGGGCGACCGCGAGCCGTATATCGGCGAAGTTGCCGACATGCGCTCTGCCGCAGACGAATTTGCGATGCTGCTGACGTATGAGGACGTTGTTGCGCTTGACCCCACCGCCATTAGTGACGCGGGTTACGCGGATTACAACGGCGACGATTGCGTCTATGTAACGTTTACCTCCGGCGAGTTCGGGTATTCGACGACGTGTTATGTCTCGGTTTCGCTCGGGCTGCTCGTCGGCGCGGTGAGTTATGACGGCGAGGAGCAGATTTACAAGATGACGACGGGCGAATGTAACCTTGCTGTGCCTGACGCGGCGTTATTTGTGCCGCCGAACGGTTGATTTGTACCTAAAATATAAAACGCGGCGTGCATTGCACGTCGCGTTTTGTTGTTACAGCCACTTGCCGTCGGGTTCCGCAATCGTTACATCAGTATGCGAGCGAGTTCGCACGTCGCTGATGCTCTGCCCTTGCGTCTCCGCGCTCAATGCGGAGGATAGGTTAAATTCCGGCGCAATCGCCATTATCAGAAATACAACAAGCATGAACAGTAATATAATATACAAGAGTTTTTGTTTTCCCTGCGTCACGGTAACGACCCTCTTTCTTGTTTATGGTTACATAATATCACCAGTTTTGGCGTTTGTCAAGACGTTTTATAACTTTCTTATAAATATTTTTTTTGCGTGTAGCAATCAGTCGCTCCGTGAATATACTGAAAGTAGTGGCAGAAAAACTATTTGGTGGTGATATGCAATGCAAGACAACAATCCGCTCGGCGCGTTGTTTGACAATCCGCAGGCGGCGAAGCTGCTGGAGAAGAAGTCGGCGCTGGAGTCGCTCGCGAACTCCGACGACGGCAAGGCGATACGGCAGAAGCTGGACGGCACGTCCATCGCTAAGGCGTTCGACGAGGGCGACATGACAACGGTTTCGGGCGCAATCTCGGGTATTCTCAGCACGCCGGAGGGCGCGCGGCTCGCGGAGACGCTGCGAGAGCTGATGAAATAGCATACGATTTTAGGGGGTGCTGCCGTGAGTGAGCTTGACGACAAACTGAACAAGATACTGTCCTCGCCTGAGGACATGGAGAAAATCGCGGGATTGGCGCGGACTTTGAGCGGTTCGTTCGGCGGCGGCACTTCCGACGGCGCGAGTGCGGCTTCAGACGGCGGCTCGGGCGGCGAGTCCGCTCGCTCGGCGCAGGCTGACGCGGGCGGCGACGGCTTGTCGGGGTTGCTCGGCGGGCTTGACCCGAAAATGCTGAAGCTTATCGGGCGGTTGACGGGTGAATATTCGTCCGACAGCGGCACCGCCGACCTGCTGCGCGCTCTGCGCCCATACCTGAAGGACGAGAAGCGCGAGCAGCTTGACCGCGCGGCGGAGGTTGCGCGAATGGCTCGGCTGGCGAAAATCGCGTTGAGCGAGTTTGGAGGCGGAAATGTATAATCGTTACATTGGTAACACAGGACAGGTTATCCGCGTTGACGACACGCCCGCGGAGCCTGAACCGCCGACAGCGACGGCAACGGCTTCCGTGCTTGAGCCGATTCGGCGGCAGGTGAACGGGCTGTTCGACTCCCTGCTCCCGGGCGTGGAGATGGGCGACGTGATACTCCTGCTGCTGTTCCTGTTCCTGTTCCTAGAAAGCGGCGACGAGGAGTTTTTGATTATGCTGGCCTTTCTGTTGTTGGGGAAGAAGTAGTGCAAGCACTCGCGAAAAAGTCTAACGTTTGCCGCCGCACATGTCCTTGCCGAATGGCAGCTTGCAATACAAGCGTTAACTTACCGCCCGTAACTGCGCATTAGGTTTGCGCCTAGCATTGCGGGGTGATTTTTAAGAGGGGCGGCAGCCCCTCTTAAATGCGCTTTCCCCCCTTTCTCGCATAAGAAAGGGGGCGCCGTCCGCGCAGGACGATGACAGGTAACATCTAACAGATAACGGATAACAGATATGGAAAGGAAAGATACGACGAAGGACGAGAGGTGCCGCGCGGCGGGACGATGGGAATAAGAAAAAGCCCGCCGACAGGCGGGCTTTTTCTTAGAATTGCAGGACTTTTGGGTCGCCGAAGAGCGACGCGAAGGTCGCCGTTGCGTCCGCAAGGTAGAGGACGTGGGTGTTGCCGTCGTCCGCTTTGAACCAGTCCTTCAGCAGCGGGTTCGCGTCTATCATGTGCTGCTTTGCCGCGACGCTCTCGTCGGTGACGGCGTTTGCCTCGATGCGCAGCCACGCGTCTCCGACGCAGACGCAAATCTCGACGCGCGGGTTCGCGATGAGTTGCTTGGACACGGTTTTCACCTTGCCCGTTTGCATGTAGAGCTTGCCCTCAAATATGTCGATGTTGCTGAACGGGCGAATGTGCGGTTGGCCGCCTTCGTCCGTCGCGAGATAGAACGTGCCCGCCTGCTTCAGAAAGTCGTAAACCTCTTGCACGGCGGCTAATGTGTCGCTCATAGTATCGTCTCCCCTATTTCAATTTAATTGTAAAACGAGTGCCCAAGCTCGTCAACCGCGCGCAGGATTACCGCGTTTTTGCGCGCCGCTTCCTTGTCGCCGGGTGCGAACAGGAAACCGCCGCAGAAGCAGTATCCGCCGCCGGGGGCGAGCTTGTCAAACGCCACGCGCACCGATTCATACAGCTCTTCGTCCGTCACGTCGGGTTCCATGAGCCGTCCGCGACCATCCCAGCCGCCGGCAATTACGAGCTTGTTGCCGAACTTTTGCTTTACGGCAACCAAGTCGTTGCAGGTCTGCGCGGGGTCCCACATGCGCACGCCGATGTCCACGAGCGGCTCAAGCAAGCCCTCGCACTTGCCGCAGTTGTGGAACGAGACGGGGATACCGCGGTCGCGCGCGAACTTCGCGTGGCGGTCGTACACGGGCACGAGAATGTCGTCGTACATGCCGCGCGAGATGAACGGCGCGCCCCACGCGGCGGTGTCGTCCTGCAGGGACAGAATGTCGGGCTTGTAGTGGTCAATCATGTTTTCCGTTACGTCGCAATAGAAATCGGCAAGGTAGTGCAGGAGCGCCTTGACCTCCTCCGGCTCTTCGTGCAGGGCGCACAGCCCCTCGGTGAAGCCCATGAACGACATGAGCAGTTGGAAGTAACCGAAATGGACGTTGAACGAGACAAGGTTCTTTTTGCGGTCAAGCCCCGTGCCGTCCAACTGGTCCTTGACGATTTTTTCCCAGTTGTAGCCCGACACATCTGGCGCTTTTATTATGTCGCGCCAACGGGTTACGTCGTCTAAGATGAAGTTGTTCGGCTCGGGCAGGGTCGCGCCGCCCGCTTCTTCACCGGGCACGTAGTTCACGCCCCAAATGTCGCGCCCGCCCTTGCCGACGGCGCGATGCGTATCAAGGAACGGCGGCGCGACGAACAGCACCGCGAGGTTCGGGTCGTCCTTTGGCAGCGTCCAAAAGTTGTAGTTCGGCACCCACTCGGGTTGCTCGCCGTTCAGCAGCATCAGAAAGTTTTCTTTTTCCGTGAGCATTTGTTGAATCCCTCCATATATAGCTTATTCTGATACAATTTTACCGTGAAACACGCCAAAAAGCAATAGCAACATGCGCGTCCGCCATAACCTGTCGTTTATGCCCGCGGAATGATTAAGGCTTTACAAAAACGACGCGTGGCACTATAATTTCAGTATAATCAACGGTTACAGGAGTTTACATAATGAAAGGAGCGTTTTAAGATGAAATGTCGAATCGCGCTTGCGCCGCGCATGGGTCGGGAGGTTGTTGTTGAGGAAGTGGAGCTTGCCGAGCCGAGCGAGTACGAGGTGCGGCTGAAAGTTGAAACCTGCACCATTTGCCACAGCGATATTCACGCGTTTACGGGTGAGCACGGCGAGTATGAGGGTCCCGGCACGGCGGGTCACGAGATTGCGGGGATTGTTGACAAGGTGGGCGCGAAGGTCACGTATGTCAAGGTCGGCGACCGCGTGCTGTGCAGCGAAGTGCGGCAGGGCTGCGGGCAATGCGAGCCTTGCATGAAAGGGCACCCGTGGTTTTGCGAGAATATACCGCCGATGTCGTTCCGCGTCGCCAGTCCTTACACGCGCTCAAACGGTGAGGTTTGCATACAGACTTGCTCTGGCGCATCGGGCTTTGCGGAGTACACGAACGCGCATGAGGCTATGCTCGTTAAGCTGGACGACGATATTCCGTTTGAGATTGGTTCCGCGCTTGCTTGCGGGTTCATGTCGGGGTTCGGCGCGGTGCTGAACCGCTGCCAAATTAAGCCCGGGGAGAGCTTTGCTGTCGTCGGGTGCGGCGGCGTGGGGCTTTCGGCGATTCAGGGGGCGCGCGTTTCGGGCGCGATACCGATTATCGCGGTGGACACGATGGACAGCAAGCTTGAGGCGGCGGTTAAGTTCGGCGCGACGCATACGGTTAACCCGAAGAAGTGCGACGCGGTTGCCGAGGTTAAGCGCATTACGAACGGTTACGGCGTTGACCACAGCGTCGTCGCCGTCGCGGGTAAGGGGTTGAAGAAGTCAACGTTTGAGATGACGGCGATGTACGGCAAGATGACGATTATCGGGCATGAACACCCGCGCAATGAGTTCTTGGGCGACATTAGCGCGATGGATTTGCTGACGGGTAAGAGCGTCACGGGCAGCGTCATGGGCGCGGTGAACCTGCGGCGCGACATTCCGAAGTACATGGACATGTATCGGCGCGGCGTGATTGACATTGACAGTATGCTGACGCATCGCTTTTCGCTCGACCAAATACAGGAGGCACTCGACGATTCGGAGCGCGGCGCGCTGAAGAATGTCGTTTACATTTGGGGAATCCCCGAGGAGGTAAAATAGATGGCGCACACTATATTTTTGACAGACGAGGAAAAGCGGCTCCTTGACGGCGGCGACGGGCTTGTCGCGCAAAAGTGTATGCAGTATCTCGTTGAGGTCTGTCAGGTTTCGGGCGCGGAGCGGCTGATTGACTTGGACGGCACGGGCGACTTCCATTCGCCGATGACTTCGATGGCGGCGCATTATGAGTTCCCGATTGAGGAGCTGGAGAAAATCGTCGCGCAGGGGGCGCATTTCAAGATTCCGACGTTTGCGAACAAGGCTCCGTTCTACGCGCAGGCTCCTATTCACGGGTGGGAAAAGTGCAATCTGTGCGCGCAGCAGGACCCCGCGCAATGCCAGAGCGACCCCGAGTTCCACAAAATCGCTATGCGTGACGAGTGGTATGAGCTGTACCGTAAGATGGGTATGCTCACGTCGCACTCCTGCGCGAATTATATGCACGCGACGTATTTGCCGACAATCGGGCAGCATTGCTCTTGGAACGAGTCCTCCGCCGTGCCTTACTGCAACGCGGTGCTCGGCGCGCGGTCGAATATTGACGGCTCGTTCGCGACGTGCTATCTCGGTAAGGCGGCGTATTACGACATGCACATCACCGAAAACCGCTACGCGACCGTGCTCGTAAAGACGGAGCGGCTGATTAAGTCGGACATTGAGTGGGACGTTTTCGGGTTCGCCGTCGGCGAGGACGCGGGCGTGCATGTGCCTGTGCTGACGGGCACGGGAAAGCCGACGACGACGCAGTTCATGAAGCTGAACTCCGCGATGAACACGGGCGGAGCCGTGCGCATGTACCACATTCCCGGCTCCACGCCCGAGGCTCCGACGCTTGAGGCGGCTCTCGGCGGCAAACAACCCAAGCGCGAGACGATGGTGGGTGAGCGCGAGCTGAAAAAGGCTTATGACACGCTGAATTACCGCACGGGCGACGACGTTGACATGGTATATCTCGGCTGCCCGCATTTGACGGTCGTTGACCTCATGCTGCTCGCGCGCAAGCTTGAGGGTAAGAAGCTGCGCATACCGCTGTGGATTATGACCGCGCCGTGGCTTTACGAGGTCGCGAGGTCGCAGGGGTATTTGAAGATTTACGAGGACGCGGGCGCGCATGTCCTGACGGGGACGTGCCTTGCGGCGATGGGCGCGGTGCCCGACGGGGTGAAGCGTCTCGCGGTGGATTCGGCGAAGCAGTCGTATTACATCACGGGCTGCTATCCCGACGACGACAACAGGCTTGAGGTGTGCTATGGCACGACCGACGACTGTATTGACTCCGCTGTCACGGGCAAGTGGCGCGGCGAATGGAGGTAGGAGCTATGCGAAAGATACGAATTAACGGACGCGGCGAGTTCCCGGGCGTGGTTGAGGCGGAGGCGCTTGTGTCTGTCAAGCCGCTTGAGGGTTTTACGAATTGCAACCCGAATCGCGGCTGCACGACGGAGCGCAATCACCCGCTGTTCAAGGTGCCGTACACGGGCAAGGTGCTTGTTTATCCGTCGCCGCGCGGCTCGGGCGGGTTCATGAGTTATGGCGTGGGCGACAAGAAGCCCGCGGCGTTCATTCACACGGAGGGTTGCCCGCTGTCCGTCGCCTGCGCGATGGTGGCGCGGATACCGTCGATGACGGACTTTGAGATTGACCCGCTCAGCGTGATTGAGACGGGAGACTTGGTTCTCGTCAATGCCGACGAGGGTTATATCGAGATTACAAAGCGCGACTGAAACGCGAAAAAAAATTGTAACCTTTCGTAATAAGTCTATATTTAGCTATTGCAAATTGAATTAAGATACTGTATAATGAGTTCATGTTACAAATTGTTACAAATCGGGGGTATGAATTTGTTATTCAGGGAAGATATTGAGCCAAAGTGCGAATATTGCCGGTATGGCAGTCACCTGGGCTACGATGAGGTAGCATGCGTTAAAAGAGGCGTTTTTTTCGCGACCGCGCATTGCGCCAAGTTTAAGTATGACGCGTCGAAGCGTCGCCCCGAGATGAAACGTAAGCTGGAGATTGAGGGTATCAAGGCGGAAGATTTTGCGATATAAAAAGACAAGCTCGTCGATTGGCGGGCTTGTCTTTTTTCGTCGCATCGCGCGGCGCGTTTGTCAACTCTCAAGCAGGCAAAAAAAGTGCCCGCCTTTCGGCGAGCGCTTTTTTATGTTTTGCTTATTCGTTGACGCCGATGACGACGCCGGAGCCGACGGTACGTCCACCCTCGCGGATAGCGAAGCGGAGTCCGTTTTCGATGGCGATGGGGGTAATCAGCTCAACATCCATGTCGATGTTATCGCCGGGCACGCACATCTCAACGCCGGCGGGGAGGCTGATGACGCCGGTAACGTCGGTGGTGCGGAAATAGAACTGCGGGCGATAGTTGTTGAAGAACGGGGTGTGGCGGCCGCCCTCTTCCTTGGAAAGGACGTAAACCTGACCCTTAAACTTCGTGTGCGGCTTGATGGAGCCGGGTTTTGCGAGAACCTGACCGCGCTCGATGTCCGTCTTGGCGATGCCGCGGAGGAGGGTGCCGATGTTGTCGCCCGCCTCGGCGTAGTCAAGCAACTTGCGGAACATTTCGATGCCGGTGACGGTGGTTTCGCGGGGCTCGTCCATAAGTCCGACGATTTGAACCTTATCGTTCATGTTGACTTTTCCGCGCTCGACACGACCGGTTGCGACGGTGCCGCGTCCGGTGATGGTGAACACGTCCTCAACAGGCATGAGGAACGGCAGGTCAGCCTTACGCTCCGGGGTGGGGATATAGCTGTCAACGACTTCCATAAGCTCCTTGATGCAAGCATACTCGGGGGCTTCGGGGTCGGTGGAAGCGGAATCGAGTGCGTCCTTCGCGCTGCCCTTGACAATCGGAATATCGTCGCCGGGGAACTCGTTCTCGGACAGGCGCTCGCGTACTTCCATCTCTACCAGCTCGATAAGCTCGGGGTCGTCAACCTGGTCGCACTTGTTCAGGAACACAACGATTGCCGGCACGCCAACCTGACGGGCAAGAATGATGTGCTCACGCGTCTGCGCCATAGGACCGTCGGTCGCGGCGACGACGAGGATAGCTCCGTCCATCTGCGCGGCGCCGGTAATCATGTTCTTGATATAGTCGGCGTGTCCCGGGCAGTCAACGTGCGCATAGTGGCGCGCGTCCGTCTCGTACTCAACGTGCGCGGTGTTGATTGTGATGCCGCGCTCGCGCTCTTCGGGAGCCTTGTCAATCATGTCGTATGCCTCAAACTTCGCCTTGCCGGAGAAAGCGAGGAACTTCGTGATGGCGGCTGTAAGTGTTGTCTTACCATGGTCAACGTGACCGATTGTGCCGATATTTACGTGCGGCTTGGTTCTCTCAAATTTTTGTTTAGCCATTGGGATAATCCTCCTTACTTAATTCAATACATCTGCTTGTCAATGCGATATTGTATCGCATTTTTTCAAGTTTTGCAAGAGTATTTTTACTCTGCGGGAATATTTTTGCGGTTATAATTGCGATTTTGGTTAACTATTTCTTGCCGGCGACGATTTCCGCCGCGAGCGACTTGGGAAGCTCGACATAATGGCTCGGCTCCATGGTGTAGTTGCCGCGCCCTTGCGTCTTGCTGCGCAGGGTCGTCGCGTACCCGAACATGGTGGACAGCGGGACGGCGGCGTCGATTTGCACCGCGTTGCCGCGCTCCTCCGTCTTGTTCACCTGTCCGCGCCGCGCGTTCAGGTCGCCGATAACGTCGCCCATGTAGTCCTTGGGCACCGTTGCGGATACCTTCATGATAGGCTCAAGCAGGACGGGCTTTGCCTTTTGGCAGGCGTCCTTGAACGCCATGCTGCCCGCGATTTTGAACGCCATTTCGGACGAGTCAACCTCGTGATAGCTGCCGTCGTACAGCGTTACCTTTACGTCCACGACTTGGTATCCGGCGACAACGCCCGCGACCATTGCGCCGCGTATGCCGTCGTCCACCGCGGGAATGTACTCCTTGGGGATTGCGCCGCCGACGATTTTGTTGATGAACTCGTAGCCCTTGCCGGACTCGTTCGGCTCAACGATAATCTTGACGTGTCCGTACTGACCTTTACCGCCGGACTGACGCGCGTACTTGTGGTCAACGTCCGCCGTGCCCGTGATGGTTTCCTTATAGGAAACCTGCGGCTTGCCGACGTTTGCCTCAACCTTGAACTCGCGCAGGAGGCGGTCAACGATAATCTCCAGGTGAAGCTCACCCATGCCGGAGATGATGGTCTGCCCTGTTTCCTGGTCGGTGTAGGTCTTGAACGTCGGGTCCTCCTCGGCGAGCTTTGAGAGGGCGATGCCCATTTTTTCCTGACCCGCCTTTGTCTTTGGCTCAATCGCCACGCGGATAACGGGTTCGGGGAACTCCATTGACTCGAGGATTATCTGCTGCTTTTCGTCGCAGAGCGTGTCGCCCGTCGTGGTGTTCTTGAGTCCGACGGCGGCGGCAATGTCGCCCGAGTAAACAACGTCTATATCCTGTCTGTCATTGGCGTGCATTTGAAGTATGCGCCCGAGACGCTCGCGGTGTCCCTTAGTCGAGTTATACACCGACGCGCCTTTTTCGACGCTGCCGGAATACACGCGGAAGAACGACAGCCGCCCGACGAACGGGTCGGTCATAATCTTGAACGCGAGCGCGGAGAACGGAGCTTCGTCCGATGAGGGGCGAACGTCCTCTTCCTCGCTGCCGGGGGTGATTCCCTTGATGGCTGGCACGTCGAGCGGGGACGGCATGTAATCGACTATTGCGTCGAGCAACTTCTGCACGCCCTTGTTGCGGTAGCTTGTGCCGCAGGTGACGGGAATCATGTCAACCGACACGGTCGCTTTGCGGATTGCCGCGCGAATCTTGTCGGACGAGACTTCCTTGCCCTCAAGGTACAGCTCCATAATCTCGTCGTCAAAGTCGGAGATTGCTTCGAGCAGCTTAATGCGGTACTCGTCGGCAAGCTCTTTCAGGTCGGCGGGAATTTCTTCGACGCGCATGTCTTGTCCCAGGTCGTCGTAGTAAATGTCCGCGTTCATCTCCACGAGGTCGATGATGCCCTTGAACTCCGCTTCGGCTCCGATTGGGAGCTGTATGGGAACGGCGTTGCACTTCAGGCGGTCCTCCACCATTTGGAGGACGTTGAAGAAATCCGCGCCCATGATGTCCATTTTGTTAACGTAAATCATGCGGGGGACGTGATAGTGGTCGGCTTGGCGCCAGACCGTTTCACTCTGCGGCTCGACACCGCCCTTGGCGCACATAACCGTCACGGAACCGTCAAGCACGCGTAAGCTGCGCTCAACCTCCACCGTGAAGTCAACGTGACCCGGCGTGTCAATTATATTGATGCGGTGCTCTTTCCAAAAACAGGTTGTAGCCGCGGAGGTAATAGTTATTCCGCGCTCCTGCTCCTGCGCCATCCAGTCCATGGTCGCGGCGCCCTCGTGCACTTCGCCCATTTTGTGGGTACGACCGGTGTAGAACAGTATTCGCTCCGTCGTCGTCGTCTTTCCCGCGTCAATATGAGCCATAATGCCGATGTTTCTGGTTTTTTCAAGCGTATACTGCCTTGGCATATAACTCACTCCTTACATAAATTCCACTGTCTCCGGCGAAAAAGACCGATAGAGACTGGGTATTGTTGTTGCTAACCGCCGTTTTTCGGCGCAAACATCGAACGTCTGCTACCAACGGAAATGCGCGAACGCCTTGTTCGAGTCCGCCATGCGGTGCGTGTCTTCACGCTTTTTAACTGCCGCGCCGATGCTGTTCGCCGCGTCCATAATCTCGCCGGCGAGACGCTCTTTCATGGTCTTTTCGTTGCGGGCGCGCGAATAGCTCGTCAGCCAGCGGAGACCGAGCGTTCTGCGGCGTTCGGGGCGAACCTCGATAGGCACCTGATACGTTGCGCCGCCGACGCGACGCGCCTTGACTTCAAGGGACGGCATGATATTTTCAAGAGCCGTCGTGTAAACCTCGAGCGGGTCTTTACCCGTCTTGTCCTTGATGATGTCAAACGCTGAGTATACAACCTTTTGTGAGACGCCCTTTTTTCCGTCGAGCATAATGCTGTTGACCAGTCTGCTGACCATGACAGAATTATATATCGGGTCGGGTAAAACTTCGCGTCTCGGTACGTTACCTCTTCTGGGCACTGTACTTCCCTCCTTCATACTTAATGAAATCAACGGTAGTCTAAAATACCGCGTGTATTATGGTATCGCGATATTTCAGTACGCGCCAAGCCTGTAGGTAACACATATATGTCAACCTCACGGCAAGGCGATTTGCCTTACGCAATGAGCGTATTGGCTTTTTTGATTACGCGCTTACTTTTTGCCCGCTTTCGGACGCTTTGCGCCGTACTTACTGCGCGACTGCATACGCTTCGCAACGCCCTGAGTATCCAAGGTTCCGCGAATGATGTGGTAGCGCACGCCGGGAAGGTCCTTTACGCGCCCGCCGCGAATCATGACGACGGAGTGCTCTTGCAGATTGTGCCCGATACCCGGAATGTACGCCGTGACTTCGTATCCGTTCGTAAGGCGCACGCGCGCGATTTTACGCAGGGCGGAGTTCGGCTTTTTCGGTGTTGATGTACGCACAGCCGTACAAACGCCGCGCTTTTGGGGAGCGGACAGGTCGGTCTGCTTGTTGCGCAGCGTGTTCAGACCCTTTTGCATAGCCGGTGATGTGGACTTATAGGTCTGCGTCTGTCTGCCTTTTCTGACAAGCTGGTTAAATGTCGGCAATTTCGTTCCTCCTTTCTTCGGTAATGTGGAGATAAAAAGCGATTCCGTTACTACAGCGCGCTAAAGCTGCGCAAAGCAAGATAATCGCATATATCACGCGATTTATAATAATAGCACAAATTTTCCGATAAGTCAACTATAATTTCATCGCGGCACTTGCTAAGTTTACGCCGCCGCGCCAATTGAGAATGACGCGGCGGCGTTAGTATACCCGAAACGCGCGGTGTTTAGAGGGCGTTGCCCACGTTTTTCAGCGCGGAGAGGTCGATGTCGTTCTCCGGCTCTTCCTCTTCGTAGTACTCCGCTTCCGCGAGGTCCGCGAAGTCGCTGTTGAACTCGCGGTAAATCGCGAGTCCGCTGCCGGCGGGAACAAGCTTGCCGATGATGACGTTTTCCTTCAGACCGACGAGATGGTCAACCTTGCCCTTAATCGCCGCTTCGGTCAGCACCTTCGTCGTCTCCTGGAAGCTCGCCGCCGAGAGGAATGACTCTGTTGCGAGCGACGCTTTCGTGATGCCCATGAGCATTTGCGTATACGTCGCGGGTTGCAGCGGGTCGGTCATTTCGCCCGTCTCGATGTTCTCCGCGAACTCGCCGGCTTCGGCGCGCTCACGCACCTTGCGGTTTTCGCGGCGGAGGTCGAGAATGTCCACGGTCGTGCCCGCGAGAAGCGTCGTGTCTCCGCCGTCCTCCACGCGGACCTTGCGCATCATTTGGCGGACAATGACTTCGATATGCTTATCGTTGATGTCGATGCCCTGTTGCAGGTACACCTTTTGCACCTCGCTGATTAGGTAGGTTTGCGCCGCGTCCTTACTGCGGACGCGCAGAACGTCGTGCGGGTTGAGCGCGCCGTCCGTCAGGCATTCGCCGCGCTTTACGAAGTCGCCGGTTTTGACGCGGATACCCGCCGAGTACGGCGTTTGGTAGACGCGCACCTCGCCGTCCTCTTCGTTGGTGACGCTGATTGCGACGATTGTGTTCTTGCGCGTTTCCTCAATGTCAACGCGTCCGCTTGTTTCGGAGAGAATCGACATTTTCTTGGGCTTGCGCGCCTCAAACAATTCCTCAACGCGGGGCAAGCCCTGCGTAATGTCGCCGCCCGCGACGCCGCCCGTATGGAACGTGCGCATTGTGAGCTGCGTGCCCGGCTCGCCTATCGACTGCGCTGCGATTACGCCGACGGCTTCGCCGATGCTTACCGTGTCGCCCGTCGCGAGGTTTACGCCGTAGCACTTGGCGCACACGCCGCTTTCGGCTTCGCAGTCGAGCACCGTGCGAATCTTTATCGTTGTAATATCGTGCGCGTCCAGCACCGCCGCGTCCGCGACGTTCAGCATGGTCTCGCGCGAGAACAGGACTACGCCCGTCGCGGAATCTACTATGTCGTCCGCCGGGTAACGCCCGTGGAGCGCGTTCGCGAAGTATTCTTTGTCCTCGATGCGGACGGTTATCTCGCGGACGTTGTGTTGCAGGAGGATATTCGCGTCGCCGTCTGTGAGCTTGTAGCCCTTGTCGAACAGCAGCTCGCCCGTGTCCGCGTCCGATATGGGGAGCGCGGTTACGCGGTCTTGCACGAGGTCTTTATCGACGTCCGTGTCCTTGAACAGGCGCGACGGGATTTGCTCAACCGACGTTACCGATATGCCGTCGTGCGTGCCGCAATCGTGCTCGCGGATTATTACGTCCTGCGAGACGTCAACGAGACGGCGCGTGAGGTATCCGGAGTCCGCCGTTCGGAGCGCGGTATCGGCGAGACCTTTACGCGCGCCGCGAGAGGAGATGAAGTACTCAAGCACCGTCAAGCCCTCGCGGAAGTTCGCCTTAATCGGGATTTCGATTGTTTTACCCGCCGTATTCGCCATGAGTCCGCGCATTCCCGCGAGCTGGCGTATCTGGACGATACTGCCGCGCGCGCCTGAGTCGGACATCATGAAGATTGGGTTGAATTCGTCGAGCGCGTCACGCAGGGCGGCGGTTACGTCGTCCGTCGTCTTTTCCCACTCGCGCACGACAAGGCGGTAACGCTCGTCGTCCGTGATGAAGCCGCGCTTGAACTGACGTTCGATTTCGATGACCTTTTGCTCGGTCGCGGCTATGAGCGTTTTCTTCGCTTCCGGCACGGTCATGTCGGCGATTGAAATGGTTATCGCGCCGCGCGTTGAGTACTTGAAGCCGAGCGCTTTGATGTTATCGAGCAGCTCCGCCGATTCGGTGAAGCCGTGTTTGGCGATGCATCTTCTGATGATGTCGTTGAGCTGGTTCTTGCCCGTCGTGAAGCCGACTTCGTAGTTGAACATTTTTTCGGGGTCTGTGCGGTCGATGAAGCCGAGGTCCTGCGGTATCGGCTCGTTGAAGATGATGCGTCCGATTGTCGTTTCGATTATGCGGCTCTGCGGCACGCCGCCGAACTCCTTGGTAACGCGCACCTTAATCGTCGCGTGGATACCGACGTCGCCGTTGGCGTAAGCCATGAGCGCTTCCTCGGGAGTTGCGAACGCCTTGCCCGCGCCAAGCTCCGTGTTGCGCACGAACGTGAGGTAGTAGGAGCCGAGTATCATGTCCTGCGTCGGCACGGTTACGGGCTGCCCGTCCTTCGGGTGGAGCAGGTTGTTGGCGGAGAGCATGAGTATGCGGGCTTCAGCCTGCGCTTCCGCGGAGAGCGGAACGTGGATAGCCATTTGGTCGCCGTCAAAGTCCGCGTTATACGCGGTGCACACCAGCGGGTGGAGCTTGAGCGCGCGTCCCTCGACTAGTATCGGCTCAAACGCTTGGATACCGAGACGGTGCAGCGTCGGCGCGCGGTTTAGGAGGACGGGGTGCTCCTTGATGATAACCTCGAGCGCGTCCCACACCTCGGTCATGCCGCGGTCAACCATTTTCTTGGCGGATTTGATGTTGTTCGATACGCCGTCCTCAACGAGCTTTTTCATGATGAACGGGCGGAACAGCTCAACCGCCATTTCTTTCGGCACGCCGCATTGGTAAATCTTCAGGTCGGGTCCGACGACTATGACGGAGCGTCCCGAGTAGTCAACGCGCTTGCCGAGCAGGTTCTGGCGGAAGCGTCCCTGCTTGCCCTTTAGCATGTCGGACAGGGACTTCAGCGCGCGGGCGTTCGCGCCCGTGACTGCGCGTCCGCGTCTGCCGTTGTCTATGAGGGAGTCCACGGCTTCTTGCAGCATACGCTTTTCGTTGCGAATTATGATGTCCGGCGCGGCGAGTTGAATAAGCCTTTTCAGGCGGTTATTGCGGTTGATAACGCGGCGGTACAGGTCGTTCAGGTCGCTCGTCGCGAATCTGCCGCCGTCAAGCTGCACCATAGGGCGAATGTCGGGCGGGATTACGGGGAGAACGTCGATTATCATCCACGACGGGTCGTTGCCCGACTGACGGAACGCCTCAACAACCTCGAGCCGTTTGATTAGCTTTGCCTTTTTCTGTCCTGAGGCTTCGCGCGCTTCCGTGCGGAGTTGGTCGGAGAACTTTTCGCAGTCTATGCCGCGCAGAAGCTCGCGTATCGCTTCGGCGCCCATGCCGGCGCGAAAATCGTCCTCGTACTTCTCGCGCATCTCGCGGTACTCTTTTTCGGTGAGTATCTGGTTCTTGCGCAGCGGCGTAAGACCCGGGTCGATTACGATGTAGGAGACGAAGTATAGCACTTTTTCCAGTATGCGCGGGGTTAGGTCAAGCAACAGCCCCATGCGGGACGGGATTCCCTTGAAGTACCAGATGTGCGACACGGGAGCGGCAAGCTCGATATGCCCCATGCGCTCGCGTCTGACCTCTTTCTTCGTGACCTCAACGCCGCAACGGTCGCAGATTTTGCCCTTGTAGCGTATCTTTTTATATTTACCGCAATGGCACTCCCAGTCCTTCATGGGTCCGAAAATCTTCTCGCAGAAGAGTCCGTCCCGCTCGGGCTTTAGCGTCCTGTAGTTGATGGTTTCGGGCTTCTTGACCTCTCCGTATGACCAGTTCCTAATCATGTCGGGGGAAGCCAAGCCGATTTGGATTGCTTCAAAAGGTGCCATACTCATAGGTCGTCCTCCTCTTCTCCGGCAACGACAAGCTCAAGCTCGTCGTCCAGTTCTTCGTCCTCGTCGTCCGAATCGTCGTCCTCGTCGTCGTCGTCCGCCAGCAGGTCTTTTTCGTCTTCGTCCTCATCAAAGTCGGGCGCGCGCTGGATTGAATGCCCCGAGCTGACAAATTCGTTGTCGTCGGCGACGTAGACGCTGTTGTCGCGGAGTGCCTGACTGTCGTCGTCATCGTCGTCGTTTTTCAGTTCTATAAGGTTGCCGTCCGCGTCAAGCACGCGCATGTCAAGGCAGAGCGATTGCAGTTCCTTGATAAGCACCTTGAACGACTCGGGCACGCCCGGCTTCGGAATGTTGTGTCCCTTGACGATTGCTTCGTAGGTGCGCACGCGCCCGGACACGTCGTCCGACTTGACGGTTAGTATCTCTTGCAGGGTGTAAGCCGCGCCGTAAGCCTCGAGCGCCCAGACTTCCATTTCTCCGAAACGCTGACCGCCGAACTGCGCTTTACCGCCCAAGGGCTGCTGCGTTACAAGGCTGTAGGGTCCCGTGGAACGGGCGTGGATTTTATCGTCAACCAGATGGTGGAGCTTCAGGAAGTAGACGTAGCCGACTGTTACGGGGTTATCGAACGGGTCGCCCGTGCGCCCGTCATACAGGACGCTCTTGCCGTCCTCGCGCAGTCCCGCGAGCTTTAGCGTGTCCCAGATGTCCTGCTCGTTCGCGCCGTTGAATATCGGGGTCGCGACTTTCCAGCCGAGAGTTTGCGCCGCGTAACCTAAGTGAACCTCAAGCACCTGACCGATGTTCATACGCGACGGAACGCCGAGCGGGTTGAGCACGATGTCGAGCGGCGTGCCGTCCGGCAGGTAGGGCATATCCTCTTTCGGGAGTATGCGGGAGACGACGCCCTTGTTGCCGTGCCGTCCCGCCATTTTGTCTCCGACGGAGATTTTGCGCTTTTGCGCGATATAGCAGCGCACAACCATGTTTACGCCGGGGTTTAGCTCGTCGCTGCTGATACCGGCGGGAAGCTCTTCGCCGTTGTCGCGCTTGAACACCTTAACGTCAACGACGATGCCGGTCTCGCCGTGCGGGACTTTGAGCGATGTGTCGCGCACTTCGCGCGCCTTTTCGCCGAAGATTGCGCGCAGGAGACGTTCCTCCGCCGTGAGGTCGGTTTCGCCCTTTGGCGTGACCTTGCCGACGAGAATGTCGCCCGCGTGAACCTCCGCGCCGACGTGGATTATGCCGCGGTCGTCAAGATAGCGCAGCGCGTCCTCGCCCACGCCGGGAATGTCGCGCGTGATTTCCTCGGGTCCGAGCTTTGTGTCGCGCGCGTCGATTTCGTGCTCCTCGATGTGGATTGAGGTGAACACGTCCTCCATGCACAGACGCTCGTTGATTAGTATCGCGTCCTCGTAGTTGTAGCCCTCCCACGTCATGAAGCCGACGAGAATGTTCTTGCCGAGCGCAATTTCGCCGTCGGCGGTTGAGGGACCGTCAGCCAAGATGTCGCCTTTTCTGACGAACTCGTGCGCCGTCACGATTGGACGTTGGTTGGAGCAGGTGCCTTGGTTGCTGCGCTGGAATTTCGCGAGCTTGTAGTCCTTGTAGCCTATGCCCTCGTAGCGAACGGTTATGAGGTCGGCGGAGACGTATGTGACCTCGCCGTCCTCCTCCGCAATCAGGCAGACCGTGGAGTCCACGGCGCATTTGTGTTCGATGCCCGTCGCGACAATCGGGGCTTCGGGCGTGAGCAGCGGGACCGCCTGTCCTTGCATGTTCGCGCCCATGAGCGCGCGGTTCGCGTCGTCGTTTTCAAGGAACGGTATCATGGCGGTCGCGATTGACACCATCATGCCGGGCGACACGTCGATGAAGTCAACGCGCTCGCGGTCAACCTCAACAATTTCGTCGCGGTGGCGGCAGGTTACGCGGGCGTTTGCGAATCTGCCGTTTTCGTCAATCGGCTCCGTCGCCTGCGCGACGATATACTGGTCCTCCATGTCGGCGGTCAGATATTCTATTGTGTCGGTCAGGCAACCGGTTTCCTTGTCAATCTTACGGAACGGGGCGATTATGAAGCCGTATTCGTTGACGCGCGCGTAGGACGCGAGATAGGATATAAGTCCGATGTTCGGACCTTCGGGCGTTTCAATCGGGCACATGCGCCCATAGTGGCTGTAGTGAACGTCGCGCACGTCGAAGCTTGCGCGCTCGCGCGACAGTCCGCCGGGTCCGAGCGCGGAGAGACGACGCTTGTGCTTCAGCTCGGCGAGCGGGTTCGTTTGGTCCATGAACTGCGACAGCGGCGACGAGCCGAAAAATTCCTTAACCGCCGCCGTTACGGGGCGGATATTGATTAGCGAGGTCGGCGTGATGATGTCGAGGTCTTGCAGGGTCATGCGCTCTTTAATGACGCGCTCCATGCGCGAGAAGCCGACGCGGAATTGGTTTTGCAGCAATTCGCCGACGCTGCGCATACGGCGGTTGCCGAGGTGGTCGATGTCGTCCGCGTCGCCGGAGCCGTGCGCCATGCTGTTCAGGTAGTTGACGGTCGCGAATATATCGTCGGGCAGAATGTGCTTCGGAATCAGGTCGTCGATTTTCTCCTGAATCACTTCCTTGAGTTCGTCGCCCGAGTACGTTTCGAGCAGTTTTTTGAGGACGATGAAGCGCACGCGCTCGCGTATGCCAAGCTCCGCGGGGTCGAAGTCCACGAACGGCTCCATGCGCACCATGCCGTTGGAGAAGATTTTGACCTCTCGTCCGTCAAGCTGGAGTACCGCGTCGATTACGCCGTGCGCGTCAAGCTCTTCGGCGCGTGCGCGGGACAACGTCTCCCCCGCCTCGGCGATTATCTCGCCCGTCATGGGGTCGGCTATCGGTTGGGCGAGCGTCTGCCCGTTCAGGCGCGACCAGATTGCGAGCTTTTTGTTGAATTTATAGCGTCCGACTGTGGAAATGTCGTAACGTCTCGGGTCGAAAAACAGGTTGTACAGCAGCGTTTCGGCGGAATCTAGCGTCGGGGGGTCACCGGGACGCAGACGTTTGTACAGCTCAATGAGCGCTTCCTCGCGCGTCGTGCACGCGTCCTTGTCAAGCGTCGCGACTATGCGCTCATCGTCGCCGAAGATTGCTTTCAGCTTCTCGGTTGACTCCGCGCCCGCTTCGCCGCCCGCCATGGAAAGCCATGTGTACGGGTCGGGTCCAACGCGCCCGACGGAGCGCAGCAGCCACGTTATCGGCAGCTTGCGGTTCTTGTCAACGCGGACAAAGAACGCGTCCGACGCGTCGGTTTCGTACTCAAGCCACGCGCCGCGATACGGTATCAACGTCGCCGCGTAAACCGCGCCCGCCGTTTTCGGGTCGATGCGCTTTTCAAAGTAAGAGCTGGGCGAGCGGATAATCTGCGAGACGACGACGCGCTCCGCGCCGTTGATGATGAACGTGCCCGCTTCTGTCATGAGCGGAAACTTGCCCATGAAGATTTCCTGCTGCTTGATTTCTTCCGTTTCCTTGTTGCGCAGACGCACGCTGACCTTAATCGGCGCTTCATACGTCACGTCACGCGCGCGGCACTCGTCCACGGAGTACTTGGGCTTCTCGTCCATGCTGAAGTCGATGAATGTAAGCTCGAGGTTGCCCGTGTGGTCGGTGATAGCGGCAACGTCGCGAAACACCTCTCGCAGACCTGTTTCGAGGAACCATTTATAGGACTGCTTCTGAACCTCCAGCAGGTTCGGCATGTCCATAATTTCCTCTGTTTTCGCGAAGGTCTTTCGGATTGTTTTGCCGTATGCTATGTCCTTCGGCATTCACTTCACTCCTTCTATAATATTAAGTAGGCGGTTGTTGCGATAAGCTCGCGATACGCGCGGGTGCGTTGTAATGTTATCGCGAGCCGTGTTGACACCATATTGACATTCGTTTTTGCCCGTGCTATACTTCGTTCAGTTAGGTTGCGGGAGTATCCGCTGTTACGCGTGGGCGCGAAAACACAAAAATGCTACGACGAAAAAAGTGATAGCGTTTCATTGTATCACCTATTGGCACATGTTGTCAAGGGTTATTTTTATATCTATGCGCATAATATGCCGCAAAATATGTGACTTACGGCGTCGCCCTCGGGCGGCGTTTTTTTGCGCGGTAAAGGCGGCGCGAAAACTTTGGTTGCAAAATTTCGGCGATGCTGTATAATAGCTTTTGTTATTTTCGACACGGGAAAATAACGGTCAGTCGCAACATCCTGACCTAAAATAAAACTACGGAGGAATTGAATATGAAAAACCTAAGCACGCGCAGCCTTGTGGCATGTGCGATGATTGCCGCGCTCTACACCGCGCTGTGCCTTGCGCTTAGTCCGTTGAGTTACGGAATGGTGCAGGTGCGGGTTGCGGAAGCCCTGACTTTGTTGCCCGTATTCTCGCCAATCGCGATTTGGGGCGTTACGGTTGGGTGCGCGCTCTCTAACCTTGTCGGGTTCCTGACGGGCGCGAACATTCTCGGGTTCTTGGACGTGTTCTTCGGCACCGGCGCGACGCTAATTGCCGCGCTGTTCAGCTACAAGTTGAGGAACGTGAAAACCTTTGGGCTGCCTGTGCTGTCGGCGATTCCGCCGATTGTACTTAACGCCGCGGTTATCGGCGCGGAGCTTTCCGTGTTGGAGACGGGCGGGTTTAACTTGGCGGCATTTGCGGTTAACGCGCTTTATGTCGGCGCGGGTCAGGCTGTGTCCTGCATCGCGCTCGGTCTGCCGCTTGTTTATGTGCTGCGGAAAACGGGCGTTGGCAATATGCTCTCGGGTAAATAAAACGGCGGGACGCTTTGCGCGCCCCGCTTTTGTTGCGTTTCGGTTATTTCAGGTGCTTCAGGGGGTCAACGGGGATACCGTTTTTGCGTATCTCAAAGTGGCAATGCACGCCGCTTGTTACGCCTGTGCGTCCCATCTCGGCAATGAGCTGCCCTTTCGCCACCTTGTCGCCAACCGCGACGAGGAGCTTGCTGTTGTGCCCGTAATACGTAACGTCGCCGTTGTCGTGCTTGATTTGCACGAGCAGCCCGTAACCGGAGCTTTCGCCCGCGAGAATGACCTCGCCGCCGTCAGAGGCGAGAATGTCCTGCCCCGAGGCGCCGCCGATGTCGATGCCCTGATGATTGGACGAGCCGATTTCAACGTTGCGATAGCCGAAGTCGGAGGTCAGCACGCCGTCCGCCGGCCAGCCGTATTCGCCTGTTGACGCGGTTTTCGGGTGCTCCTTGGTGCCGCGAACTATTTGCAGCGCAATGGGTTCGACGACCGTCATGGTGCTCAGGTCTGTGCGCGATTCTTCCTTGCCGTTGACGAACACGACTTGTTCCGTGACGAGTGCGTCACCCGCGACGCCCTCTGTCGTGACGGTTTCTTCGTCGATGAACATCGCGTCGTCGTCGGTATAAATCGTCTCGAACGGCAGTGCCTGCCAATGCGTGACGTTTTCGACGCTCTCGATTGTCAGCGCGTAGTTGGAGCCGGAATCGGGCTTCAGTAATGCGGCGAGCGCGGCTGCGTCGCGGATAACGTCCTCGTCGTCTCCGACGAGCCTTTGGCGAACGGCTATGCTGTTCTTTATCGTGATTGAAACGGTGCGCTCCGTTGTGAACTCGTCCAGAATCGCGGTTAGCATTGCTTCCACTTCCTCGCGCGTATCAAACGCGCCGATGGCTATTCCGTCCATTTCGATGACCGCCATGTCGCGCACGTCGGGCACGTTGAGGATTATTGCTTCCTCGAGTCCGACCGTTTCTGTCGGCGCATCCGAGACGTTGATTGGCGAAACCGAGACGGTTTCCGCGAGGGAATATTCGTATCCAAGCTCTTGGGAGAGCTGCTGCTCCGCGCGCTCGACTATCAGGAGCGCTTCGTCACGCGTTGCGACGGAGCCGACGGCTTCGCCGTTGATGTAAAGTGCAAAGGTTTTTTTCGGCGACAGCAGGGGCGCGGCGACACACACGATTGTGACGACGAGCGCGAGCAACAGGAGCATTATCCGCTCTTTGCGTATTTTGTGCGCACGCGACGCGACGCCCGAGAAGAATGATTGGGCGCAGTTGACGGGGGCTGAATATGCGCGCTCCGCCGACGGTTGCGCCTTGCGTTTTCGGTCATAATCCAGTTTCATTGTTGTTTTTCCTCCGGTTTTTTTGGTTCGGGGAACCGTGGACATTCGTTCCCCCCGCCATATTCTCCTTCAGAGAAAGCGGTGAGTTGACAGCACCAACCTTAATGTAACCTTAATGTTACTTTTGTTTCGGTTTTGTAACTCTTTTGCCTATGGTAACTTATTTTCGGTGAAAAGTCAAGTCTTTACAGATTGTATTGAAGTTTTTTGTGAATAATGTGTAATTCGCCGCCTTTTTGTACATAATGCCTGTACAAGCAAAAGGAGGTAATTATGAAACTTAAAAAATGGGAGCTGGCGTTGCTTATGGCGTTGACCGTGACGTTCGTCGCGGGCGCGGCTTTGGCGCGCGAGCAACGCGCCCTGTCCGACAAGTTGATTCGTCTGCATGTCGTGGCAAATTCGGACTCCGAGGAGGACCAATCGTTGAAGCTCGCGGTGCGCGACCGTATTCTGGCGGAGCTTACTCCGCGGCTTGCAGGCGTCGGCACGCGCGGCGAGGCACTTGACCGAATCGGTCAGGAGTTAATGTACTTAACGGTTTCCGCGCGCGATGAGGTTCAGCTGCGCGGTTACTCTTATCCTGTTTCGATAACGCTGACGCGCGAGGATTTCCCGACGCGCGAGTACGACACGTTTTCGCTGCCCGCCGGTTCTTATGAATCGCTGCGCGTGAAAATCGGCGCGGCGGAGGGGCGCAACTGGTGGTGCGTCGTTTTCCCAAAGCTGTGCGTCGGCGAGGTTGGCGGCGACGATGTTGCGGCGCTCAGCGACGACGAGTGGGCGTTGATTACGGAGCGAACGGGGCGCAAGGTCGTCAAGTTTCGCTGTATGGAGCTTTTGTCTAAATTCACGAAAATGTTCGCTGTGTGACGTTTTTTCATACTGATTATAAGCGGAAAATCGCCGCCCGTTTGGGCGGCGATTTCGTTATGTAGGTGAGGTTAGCTGAACTTTTCGGAGATATAGTTGAGGTAGCGGAGGGCGCGGCTCTCCGCTTTTTCGCGCAGATACATGTGCGATTTGTTGATGCCGCGCAGGGCGATGTACAGGTCCGTCGCCGCCTTTAGGGCGCGTATGCAGTCGCGGCGGTCGTATTCGGCGAGCGTCGCGATGAGCCGCGGCACGTCGTTTGGCGAGTCGCGCTCGATATTGCGCACGCCGTTCGGCACCGCTCCGTTTTTGATTTGCACCAAGGGTCCGAGCACGTTTGTGCGCAGGAACGCGAGGGATTCGATTGCGTCAAACAGGTCGCCGCGCCCGATTCGTGTCGCCGCGTAATGCACCCATATCCAGAAGCGGTCCTCGCACCATTGCATGTTCGCGGCGGGTGTTGCGGGCGGTTTCAGCGCGTATTGCTCGGTAAGGATATTGTTCTTCTCGAAGAGGATTATCGGTTCGTCCTCGCGTCCCGACGCGTCGTCGGCGGCGACGAAGTTGAAGTCAACGTGGATAATCGGGTCGTCGAACAGGCAGATGAGCAGGTTCGGACGCTGAATATGCTCGCCGGGGAAGCACGCGAGAAGCGGTCCGATTTTCCCCGCAATTTCCTCCATGTTCTGCAACACGTCCTGCAACGACTCCGTCTGCACGGCGACGACGAAGTCAAGCCCCGAAAATTCGTCCATCTTCTCCTTTTCGATGTACGAACCGCCGAGCGCCACGCCGACGACGCGCGGGTCGCGCCGCAATATCGGGAGCGCGCGATTGATGAATAGCTGTTGTCCGCTTGTAATCATATCTACATTCCGCCTTTCAGATGACCGTTTATTGTTCTTGTCAGTTGCTTGCCGACTATGGCGAGCAGGAGCGTCGCAACCGAGACTATCGCGGTGAAGCCGCCGGGCGCGACATTTAAGTAGTAGGCTATTGTTATTCCCGCGATTATATCCGTCACGCTGAACAGGATTGACAGCGCGAGCGTTGCGCGGAACCCGCGCCCGAGTTGAAGCGCGGCGGCGACGGGCAGCGCAATCATGGAGCTGAGTACCAGCACGCCAACGACGCGAATCGCGACGGAGACGGCGGCGGCGACGAGGATTGAGAATATATAGTTGATGAGCTTAACGCGGACGCCCGCAACCGCCGCCGTTTCCTCATCATACGCAATGAACACGAGTTGGTTATAGAATATCGCGAGCACGCCGATTGTCAGTACACTAAGCGCGAGCGCGATAGTCATGTCGCCGCGCGTTACCGTCAGTACGCTGCCGAAGAGGAAGCTCTCCGCGCTCGCGTGTACCTTGCCGGAGCTTATCAGCGTAATGGCTATGCCGACGCACAGCGCGAGGACGACGGACAGAATGAGGTCGGCGTTCTTCTTGAAGAATCCGCGCAGGAACTCGATTAGCGCGCCGCAGAACGCGGTGAATATGAACGCGCCGAGCAGCGGGTTGCCGCCGACGGTCAGGGCGAGGGATATGCCCGCGAGCGACGCGTGCGACAGCGTGTCGCCTATCATCGAGTATCGACGCAGTACGAGAAAAATGCCGATGCAGGGGCAGAGAATCGCTATCGCAATCGCGACGATGAACGCGTTTTGCATGAACTCATATTGCAGCATCAGGCTTTTCCTCCGAGATATTCGTCTATGAACTGTTTTGGCGTGCAGATGTGCCCGTGCCCCGCGTGCAGGTGGTAGATAAGCGTCGAGCTGTCGAGCGCGGCTTGCAGGTTGTGCTCCACGGAGACGATTGTCAGTCCGTGTGCGCGGTTCAGGTCGCGGAGGATACCGTAGATTTCGGCTTGGCTGGGTACGTCGATGCCCGTGGACGGTTCGTCCAGTATGAGCAGCTCGGGTTCGCCGATTAGAGCGCGGGCGATTGTGACCTTTTGCCCCTGACCGCCCGACAGCGTACCGACGAGCTTGTTTTTCAGGTCGCGCGTACCCGTCAGGTCGAGGCTGCGGTCAATGGCGCGGCGGTCGCGCACGCCGAGGAGTCGCGAGTAGGCGCGGAGCATTTCGTACACGGTTATCGGGAAGCCCGAGTTCGCGAAGTCGCCGCGCTGCGGCACGTATCCTACGCGCTTTGCTTTTGAGATTACGGTGCCCTGCGCGGGCTTCAGTAAGCCGAGGAGCAGGCGCATGAGCGTTGACTTGCCGCTGCCGTTGTCGCCGATGACGGAGACGTACTCCCCCGCCTTGATTTCGAGGTTCAACCCCGCGAGTATGTATGGCGGCGCGCCCGTATATGTGTAGTATATGTTGTTGGCGATTATCATTGGTCGTCCTCCGATTTGTACAATTTACATTATAACCTTATTCGTATAATATTTGCAAGTATTAGTTGTTTTGTCTGTTAAATTATAGCAATATGCACAATAACGCATTTGCGTCCGATTGGGCGGAGACGCGCGGGCGGCGGGACGCGCGGTGTCACTTTTCGGCGAATCGGCATATTATGTTTCGGAGTCTAATAGAATGGAGTGCTGAAATGGGCGCACTTATATATTTCATCGGAAGCCCGCTGTTTTGGATAATCTTCGTTGCGGCATGTGCGGTATCCGCTCTGTTCACGGGGCACGTCTTTAAGAAACGCGGGAAAAAACGCCCCGGCAACCTGCCCGGTAATCTGCCGGGTAATCTGTCGGGCGGACAAAAGCGCGGACGGAAAGCTAAAAAGCCGTTCGGAAAGTCAAGGCTGCCAAAGGGCTTTGTGCCGATAATCTCGCCACCGAAATTCGGCGGCGGCGTTGCCGAAGCTTCGGGCGGTTCCGTTCGTGAGACGGCGGAGCAGCAGACGGCAATCAACAACCTGCTGGCGGAGGTCGGCTATGGCTATGACAGCCGCCAAAACATCTTTTACTCTTTGATTAACGCGTGGCAGCGCAAATACGGTTACTGCCGACTATACGACGAGGGCATCGCGCCGAGCGGCATGATTGTGGACAGCGAGCCGATATACTTCAGCTACGGCGGGCGCGACTGGTTGATAGAACTGTGGAAGGGTCAGTACGGCATGACGACGGGTTGCGAAATAGGCGTGTATTACGCTTCGGGGCGCAGTCTGCTCGGCAGTCCGCTGTATGAGAACATCGGCGACGGCGATTTGCTGAACATGTCGTTCACTTTGCTGAAAGACAACCGCGTGATGATGAAGCGTAGCGCGCTGCATTGGTGGCTTACGGGCTTTAAGCTCGGTGAGTTTTCCGACCCGTGGGACCTTGTTATGGAGGCGAGCGTTACGCTGAAGAACGCGGCGATGAGCGCGGCTTTCGCTTCGGCTCTGCAAGCCGCGGGTTACACGAGCGAGGACATGCGCGTTTACGGCAATACCGTGGATATACTGTTCACCGTGCCGAAAACCGCGCAGCCCGCTTCGCGCACGCGCGCGCTCGTTTGGTTTACGCAACGCAAGAATAAATTGCTGTGCGAGGAGTTTACGCGCCTGACATACGGGTGCGACAACATGTATGACATTTTGAACCGCGTGCGCGAGGTTTCGCCGACGATGTATGGCGCGATTATGCACATGGGGCGCTCGCCCGAGGTGTATTCGACGTTCGACAGCCTGGACGACGGCGTGCACGGCGGCTTTGAGGTTTTAACGCAGGCGGACAGCGCGCGCGGGGACAGAATTCAGGGACCGCCGCGCGACCGAAACCGTTGGTAGCTCCGCGCGCGTGATAAGTCGGGGAACGCTCGCGTTCCCCGCGCTTATATTTATAGTAGGAGGGTTTCTATGAAGCTGCGCCATGTTGAGCGCGCGTATCGCAACGCCGAGCGCGTGCGCATTGACGACTACTCGCGTATCGTAATTATGAGCGACTGCCACAGGGGTTACGGCGGTTGGGCGGACAACTTCGCCGTCAACCAAAACACCTGCTTCTCCGCGCTGCGCTACTACAACCGCAACAGGTACACTTACATAGAGCTTGGCGACGGCGACGAGCTGTGGGAGAACCGCAGCTTCGCGAAAATTTCCGCAACGCACAATCATTTGTTCTGGCTGCTTACGCAGTTTTATGCCGACGACCGACTTTACATGATGAACGGCAACCATGACGCGGTTAAGCGGCGCAAGCCGCACTTGATGGACGAATATTACGACGCGGCGGAGCTTCGTTCCATGCCGCTCTTTCCGCACATGCGCGTGCTAGAGGGAATGGTGCTTGAGTACGCGCCCGCGACGGAGGTTTTGGGGGAGATTTTTCTTTTGCACGGGCACCAAGCGGATTTCTTTAACGACAATTTGTGGCTGCTCGCGCGGTTTCTTGTGCGGTATGTGTGGACGCCTTTGCAGCTTGTCGGGATTAAGGACCCGTGCAGCGCGGCGGTTAACACGAATGTGAAGCTGCGGGTTGAAAAGCGGCTTCAGCATTGGGCAATGCGTGAGGGCAAGATGCTGATTGCGGGGCACACGCACCGCGCCGTGTTCCCCGAGCCGAGCGGAGAGAGGGCGAAATACTTTAACGACGGCTCGTGCGTTCACCCGCGCTGCATTACGGCGATTGAGATTGCGGGCGGCTTGGCTTCGCTCGTGAAGTGGAGCGTTAAGACGCGCCCTGACGGTACGCTCTATGTCGGGCGGGACGTGCTGGTGGGACCTTATCGGTTGCGCGACTATATGAGGAATTGACAGTTGACAGTTGACAATTGACAATTTAGACGGGAGATGCGTTTGCGCTTATTAACCAGCAGCTATATGTTCGGCGGCGGCTCACACGTTGGGTTGCCGCCGAATAGTATATTACAGCAAAGCAAGGAGGCGGGTTATGGGTAATTTAACAGATTTGCGGGAGGGTGAGCGCGGCATTGTGGCTCGTGTCGGTGGTTCCGCCGCAATGCGCGGGCGGCTTTTTGACTTGGGGCTGACGGAGGGTTCGACCGTCGCGTGCGAGCATCGGAAGCGGCGCGGCGACATTGCGGCTTACTCTGTGCGTGGCGCGGTAATCGCGCTGCGATATGAGGACGCTGCCGCGATTGAGCTTGAGCGGGGTGGCGGGCGATGAGCGCGACTATCGCCCTCGCGGGGAACCCGAACGTCGGAAAGAGCACGGTTTTCAACGCGCTGACGGGTCTGCGCCAGCACACGGGCAATTGGGCGGGGAAAACCGTCGCTCTGTCGGAGGGGACGGGCGATTTCGGCGGCGAACGGTACGTCGTCGTTGACCTGCCCGGTACATATTCGCTCACGGCGCGGAGCGGTGAGGAGGAAATTACGCGTGAATTTCTCGCCTCGGGGCGTGCTGATATTGTTGTCGTCGTGTGCGACGCGATGTGTTTGGAACGGAATTTGATTCTCGCGCTGCAAATTATGGCGATTACGCCGCGCGTGATTCTGTGCGTTAACATGATGGACGAGGCGAAAAAGCGCGGAGTTAAGGTTGATTTGGCGAGGTTGGAAAAGTCGCTTGGGGTGCCTGTTGTGCCGGCTTCGGCGCGGCGGCGTGGTGGGCTTGACGCGCTGATTGCCGCTGTTCGTAGGCTTATGACCGATTCGGTTACTCCGCGTGCTTATCGTGTGTGTGCTCCGCGCTCGCTCTTGGTCGGCGACGCGCGGCGGGACGAAATTTCACGCGCGTATGTGCTCTCGGCGGAGAGATTTGCGCGCGCTTCGGTTACGGTTCCGCGCGGAGCTTATGCTCGCGACAGGCGCGTTGATAGGGTTTTGACCGGTTCGGTTTGCGGAACGGCGGTTATGCTCGGGCTGCTCGGGGTTATCTTTTGGCTGACGATTTCGGGGGCGAACGCGGCGTCCTCCGCACTTGCGGCGGGTTTGTTTTGGGTGCAGGACAGGTTGAGCGCGTTTTTGCTTGCGCTCGGAGCGCCTGATTGGTTGCATGGTGCGCTCGTGCTTGGCGTTTATCGGACACTTGCGTGGGTTGTGTCGGTTATGTTGCCGCCGATGGCGATATTTTTCCCGATTTTCACGCTGTTGGAGGATTTCGGCTATCTGCCGCGCGTTGCGTTCAATCTTGACAGGCGTTTCAAGTGCGCAAAGTCTTGCGGTAAGCAAGCTTTGACGATGTGCATGGGGCTGGGGTGCAACGCCGCGGGGGTGACGGGTTGCCGCATCATTGAGTCGCAGCGCGAGCGGCTGATTGCGGTGCTGACGAACGCGTTTGTGCCTTGCAACGGGCGGTTTCCGATGCTGATTGCGATTATTTCCATGTTCTTTGCGGGGGCGGTTTTCGGCTCCGCCGCGCCGCTGATTGAGGTTACAATGCTCACGGGCGCGATACTTTTGGGCGTTGGGCTGACATTCGGCGTGTCGCGTTTCCTGTCTGCGACGGCTCTTCGGGGTGCGCGGAGCGCGTTCACGATGGAGCTGCCGCCGTTTCGGTTGCCGCGAATTGGTCGCACGATTGTGCGGTCTTTGCTAGACAGGACGCTGTTTGTACTCGGGCGGGCGGTCGTCGTCGCAGCTCCGGCGGGGCTGGTGATTTGGTTGCTCGCGAACGTTACGATTGGGGATTCGACTGCGTTGCAGGCGGTTGCTGCGTTTCTCGACCCGTTTGCGCGGCTGCTCGGATTGGACGGCGTGATTCTGCTGGCATTTGTTTTGGGGTTTCCCGCAAACGAAATTGTGTTCCCGATTATCATCATGACGTATTCGGCGGCGGGTGCGTTGACCGATGCGCAGTCGCTTGCGGATTTGCGAAACTTGTTGATTTGCAACGGTTGGACGTGGGTGACGGCGGTGTGTACGCTGCTGTTTTGCCTTGTGCATTGGCCGTGCTCCACGACGTGTTTGACGATAAAAAAGGAAACCGGCAGCGTGAGGTGGACGCTCCTTGCGGTCGCGCTCCCCACGGCTGTCGGCATGCTGCTGTGTTTAATTGTCGCTACTTTGGCGCGGTTTGCGGGGTTTGCTTAGAAAACCTATTCGGTTATTGTCGTTGTTACTTGGAGTATATTACGAGTGCCGTCTCCGAGTCGGGGTTGACGCTGACCGTTTCGTAGCCGAGCGCCGCCAGTTCGTCCGCCACCTCGCGCGGGATTTGCAGCTCCGCGTCTCCGCGTTCGCTCGGTTCGAGTGGATACGACGACAACGCGGGCGGCAGCTCGCCTGTGACGTAAATTATCGCGTAAAACTGCGCGTTCGCGTCGGCGATTTCGATGTTCGCAGGGGGTGCGGGCGCGGCTGCCGCGGGGGATTCGGGCGTGTCGGTTTTCGCGTCGTCTGCGGGTGTGGCGGCTTCGGCGGGTGCGGCTTCGGGCACGGATGTAGCTTGCGGCGCAACGGGTTTCGGCTCATCAGCGACGCTGTCCGTGCTGTACTCGTCCGTACTTGAGCCGGCGTTTGCGTAATCGAATGACGCGCCTTCCTCGGTCCCCGCACCCGTTACAATCCCCTTGTCGAGCGACGACTCGTAGTCCGATTCGGACGTGTTTGCGGTTGCGTACTCTGGCGGCAGTTGCGGCGCGTTGGCGGACTTGTCGTTGCCGAAAAGGAAGCTGTTCGCGAACAGCGCGATGCCGACGACGAGCACCAGTCCCGCCGCTACGGGCACGAAGCGCGCGAATGTGTGTTTGTGTTTAATCGGAACGTTATTGACCGATTCGGTTTGCTGAATAACGTACTGCATGACGCTTGATGTAAAGCTTTGCGGTGGTTTTGGCGCTTCGCTGACCGATTCGGTTATTTGCTTGTAGGTTTGGAGCTTTTCTGCATCTTCGTCGGTGAGTGCGCGCTCAACTTGAATGCGCTGCGCGTCTGACAACTCGCCGTCGATGTAACCGCTTAAATCTTCTCGTTTCACGTTCACTCCCCCTTTCCGCGCTTATGACGTTTGGCGCGCGAAATTGTTCCGTCGCGTTTCAAATACTCGACGAGTGCGTCACGCGCGCGGGATATTCGTGACTTCACGGTGCCCTCGCCGATACCGAGCGTCGCGGCAATGTCGGCGTAGCTCATGCCCGTGACTTCGCGGAGAATCAGGATTTCGCGCTGATTCTGCGGCAGGGTTTGCAGCCCGCGCTCTATCGCGTCGCGCGTTTCCCGTTGCAGGAGTAGCTCTTCCGGGGTTAGCGACGGGTCTTTGATGTCAAACTCGACCTCCTCCGCGTGCGGCATTTGCAAGGGGGCGCGCTTGGCTCGGCGCGTGCGGTCGATGCACATGTTGTAGGTCATGCGGTACAGCCAGACGGAGAATCGCGCTTCGCCGCGGTATGCTTGTAACCCCGTGAACGCCTTGACGAACACCTCCTGCGCTATGTCCTCCGCGTCCTGCGCGTTGTGCAGGAGCTTCAGCGCAAGCCCGTAAATTTTGTCCTGATGCGCGAGGACGAGCTGTTCGTAGGCGTTATGCTCACCCGCGAGGACTTTGGCGATTATTACCATTTCTTCTTCGTGCGTCATTATTTCAACTCCCGACTGATGCCTTCCGAGATGCGGCAAATGTCGTCCATTGTCTCGATTTTGGTGATTTGCTCCTTGAAGTACCAAGCGTGCGCGACGCCGCGCAGGTACCACGCGAAGTGACGGCGCGCGTCAAGGCACGCGAGGCGTTCTCCCCTAGTCTCGCAAGCGATTTTGAACTGTCGCAGCGCGGTTTGCGCAAGCTCTTTTACGGTTGGGCGCTCGGGTATTGGCTCGCCTGAAATGGCGGCTTCGGCTTCGCGGAAGAGCCATGGGTTGCCGAAAGTGCCGCGCCCGAGCATTGCCGCGTCGGCTCCCGTTTGGCGCAGGATTCGCTCCGCGTCAGCACCCGAGAATATGTCTCCGTTAGCAATAATTGGTATTTTCACGGCTTGTTTGACGGCGCGGATTATGTCCCAGTCGGCTTTTCCTGCGTACATTTGCGTGCGTGTGCGACCGTGGACGGCAATTGCGGCGGCACCCGACGCTTCCGCCATTTGCGCAAATTCCACGGCGTTTGCGTTGCCCGCGTCGAATCCTTTGCGTATCTTTACGGTCACGGGGACGCTGACACTTGCGCAAACCGATTCGATTATTTTCGCTGCAAGTTCAGGGTTTTTCATGAGTGCGCTGCCATCTCCGTTCTTTACAACCTTGCCGACGGGACAGCCCATATTTATGTCTATGAAGTCCGCGCCCGATATTTCGAGCGCGAGGGCGGCGGCTTCCGCCATGCAGACGGGGTCGCTGCCGAAGATTTGCGCGCCGACGGGGTGCTCATCCGCGGCGATTGCAAGAAGTGAGCGCGTTTTGCCGTCCTGATAGACGAGGGCTTTCGCGCTGACCATTTCGGTGTACGTCAGCCCCGCGCCAAATTCGCGGCAAATTGCGCGGAACGCGAGGTCGGTCACGCCCGCCATCGGCGCGAGCGCGAGCCGCGTATTCACTTCGATATTGCCGATTTTCATGCCGCGCTCCCCCGTTCGTTATGATGGCTGTTGTATCTTGCGATTGTACCATTAACGGTCGATTTCCGCAATAGCGACTTTGCACGGGGGGCTTTTCGGCAATTTATCTGCATTTCGCGAGAATTGTCTTGACAAATTCGGCAAAAACATGGACAATATAGCGAGAAAAACATGACAGGAGGAATTAACATGGCAGCACCGAAATTTGACCCCAAGGAGCTTAAAGTCGTCGGCGAGAAAGCGTCGTTCATGCCCGGCATGGGCATTCCGCTGTACGATTTCCCCGTGACCCCGCGCGAGGCGTATCGCGCGATGTACAACAAGCAACCGATTTGGCAGATGACGGGTCTGGAGTATCAGATGTTCGCGCCGCGCGTGAACCCCGACAACGTTGCGCGCGCAATGGTGATTGACGGCAGTCCTTTCGCGGCGGGACCGCAGGGCGGCAAGGACATGTTCGGCATTGACTGGGAATTTGTGCCGAGTGTCGGCGGCTCGATTGTCCACCCGGGCAAACCGCTTTTCACGGACGCGAACGATTGGGAGAAGAAAATCGTTTGGCCTGACGTGGATTCTTGGAACTGGGCGGAGAACGGCGAGCAGAACAAGAGCTATCTTTCCGACGTGTATTGGAACCAATGCTGGTTCCAGAACGGTTGGTTTGAGCGGCTGATTTCGTTCATGGACTTCGAGAACGCGCTTGTCGCGCTGATTGACGAGGACCAGCAGGACGCGGTTAAGGCGTTTATGGACAGGCTGGCGACGCTGTACATAGACATTCTTGAGCATCATTTCCATTACTTCCCGAACATTGACGAGATGTACATGCACGACGATTGGGGCGCGCAGAAGGAGTCGTTCTTCTCCCCCGCGCTGTGCAAGGAGATTATTGTGCCGTCGATGAAGCGCGTTACGGACTTCATTCATTCGACGGGGCGGTTCGCGCAGCTGCACTCGTGCGGGCAGATTATCAAGCAGGTGCCGAACATGATTGCCGCCGGTTGGGACGCATGGAGCGGGCAGGCGATGAACGACAGCCAGAAGATTTACGAGCTTTACGGCGACAAAATCGCAATCGGCGTGTCGCCCGATTCGTTTGACCCCGCGACGGCGACGGAAGATGAGCAGCGCGCGATTGCGCGGAGCTACGCCGACCGCTTCTGCAAGGCGGACGCGCCGTCCTACTTCGGTATGTACTGGAACGGCGTGCGCAACGGTTCCGATGCGCTGACCCCCGCGTTCCGCGAGGAGCTTTACATTCGCTCGCGCGAGAACTATTCCAAATAGGGTGCAAATTATAACAGGCGGCTCGGTTTGAGCCGCCTGTTTGTTATCTCTCGTGCTCCTTCAGCCGCTCGATTGCGGCGAGGAAGCGCGGGTGGTTGCGGATTGGGTCGAATATCTCGGTTGCATATTGGTGCTCCACAAATTCGTCGGCGGTCATCTCATACCTCTCCAAAATCGGCGCGCCGTCCGCGTCAACCCCCGCAATTCTTGTGCCGCCATGCGGATACTTGGAACGTAACAGGCTGAACTCAACGTGCTTTTCGAGGTAGAACAACGCTTTTTCTATGTCACGCGTCGCGTAGAACGCCGTGAATCGCTGACAATTTATCGCCGTTGTGAAATTAAGCTGCTCGTCGTTGCTTTCTTTGTCAAGCTCATACTGCATGTTCGTCATCATGTACAGCGGCACCTCCATGTGCAATAAGCGGATTAGCTCGGCGTCGGTCAAGCCGCCGTCGGTTACACTATCGCCGCCGGTGAGCGTTGTGTTTATCAGCACTTGGAACGGCGCGTACAGCAATGTCGCAAGTTGCGCCGCGTATTTGCGCGTGGCGGACAGCCGCTCGCTGAGATTTGCCTGATGCCGCATTACGAGGTTGTACAGCACGCTCTCGCGGCTTTGGTTCAGGTCGGGCAGCTTTTCGGCTAGTGCCGCCGCTGTTTCGTTTTCGCCGAGCAGGGTGTACGCGGTAATCTGCATTGAGTTTGCCTCATGGCGCAAGCCGCTTTTGCGGCATTCGTCGAGTACGCGCTCGATAATCGCTATGCTCTCGCGAACCAATTCGGGCTTATTGTGTGCGGGGTAGCGCAGAAGTCTTTCCGCGTAGCGCAGTTGCACGTCGTAGTCGCGCGGGAACTCGTGCGACAGCTCGCGCAGAATTTGCCGCACTTCGGGTTCGTTTGCCGCGCCTTGCATTTGCAATTCCAGCACGCGGGCGTAGGCTTCCTTGATTCGCGCTTCGTCGCGGATTTCGCTCATGCCGAGTATGTCGTCCACGCTCACGTCGAAGAAGTTCGCGATTAGCGGCAGCGTCGTGATGTCGGGGTACCCGTCGCCGCACTCCCACTTTGAGACGGTTTGGCTCGCTATGCCGAGAATTTCGGCGAGTGATTCCTGCGTTAAGCCGCGCTGCACACGCAGACGCTTGACGTTTTCCGCGATTTTCAGTTCCATGTGTCATTACCTCCCCAAATCGTTTTGCCAATAGCAATACTATACACGCCGTGCGGCGCGATTACAATAACGCAGTGGTGGGGAGGGGCACCACTTTGCGTGGGATTACGGCTGCATCGTATTCAGCCGCTCGATTACGGCGGCAAAGCGCGGGTGGTTGCGGATTGGGTCGAACTCCGTCTTGTCGAACAGCGCGACGAGCCGCGCGGGGTCAACGAACGATTCGAGCGGAATGCCCGCTTCCTTGAGCTGCGCGAACTGCGTGTGCAACGCCGCGACTGTCTGTTCGAGCATTTCCATCGCGCTTTTCGGGTCGCGGGCGACGACCTGCGCCGCGCTCTCCGAGAGCATACGCATACCTGTCATTACGGGGTCGGTTTCAAACTCATTCACCGTCGAAAGTTGGTGCATTTCCATCGCGTGTGCCGTTAATTGCCCGTAAACCGAGTCGGCAAGCTCTTCGTCCGTCACGCCTTTCATTTGCCGCATATATTCTGACAGCAGCATTACCAGTTGCGCGGCGGACTTCAGCGTGTCGCGCAGGAGCTTTTCGTTTTCCTCGGTCGGCGGGAGGTAATTGTCCTCGTCGCGGTTGCAATAAATCAACGCGTTTTCGCGGGCTTGCAGCAGGGACGGCAACGCCTTTGCCAGTTCAACCGCCTTGTCGCGGAAGCCCGCGTTGGCGTAGGCTCGGGGCAACTGCGTCTGCGCAAAGCAGCGCGTGTCCGCGTTTTCGGAGCGCGCGAGACGTTCGAGAATCGCGAGCGCTTCAAGGTTGTTCTTCTTTTTGTCGTCGGGCAGATACATGATTTGCGTGACTAGGCTGATTTGCACCTCGTCGTCGTTTGGAAATTCGCGCGCAAGCTCGCGTTTGAGCGCGAGAGTGCCGTCCGCGTCGCCGTTGAGCAGCTTGTCGATAATCTGCGCTTGTACCGCGTCGATGCGCTCCTTGTCGCGCAGCTCGCTCATGCCGTGGAGTTCGTCGGTCGTCACGCCGAAGAAGCGCGCGAGGATTGGGAACAGCGTGACGTCGGGGTATGCGAGATTTGTCTCCCACTTGGAAACCGCCTGATACGACACGCCGAGCACCTCCGCAAGCTGCTCCTGCGTCATTTCCCGCGCCTTGCGCAGAGACTTGATTTTGCCGCCGAAATTGTATTCCATAGTCGTCACCTCGTCGTTTTATTTGCCGTGTCTGCGACAATTATAGTGTGTGGGTTGCGGGATTACCACCGTCTTGCGGTTGAGAGCCGCGCAACCTGCGGTTGAGTTTGTGGGTTTGCAAAAAGCCCCCGCCGAGTGGCGGGAGCTTTTGTTTTGGTGTGTGGTTTAGCCGGCGAAGCCCGCTCCCATGTAGCAGAATATCATCGTCAGCTCTTGGTCGGTCAGTCTGCGCGGCGCGGGGCCTGCCGCGAACGTGGGCGCGCCCTCAGGACGCGGGGGGTCAAACGGATTGCCCATTGCCGCGAACACGTCGTTGTGGATAACGCCCGAGCCGTGAAGCTGCTCCGCGCGCTCCAGGCAGTAAATCATTGCCGCGCCGTTTTGCTCCGGCGTCTTGAACATTGAAGCCATAGCGGAGAAATCGAACGGGGGCGGTCCGCCCGCGCCGGGACCACCGGGGCCTCCCGGTCCGCCGGGTCCGCGTCCGCCGGGACCTCCGGGTCCACCGGGTCCACCCGGACCACCGGGGTCGCCGGGTCCGCCTGCCGGAGGTGCGGGGAATTTCGACAGGTCGATGCGCATAACGCCCGCCGGGCAAAGGCAGAACACGTTAACGCCGGTGCCCGCGACTTCGTTGGCGAGTGACATGACGACCGAGGTCGCCGCCGCTTTACCCGCGCAGTAGATTGTGCCGCCGACCATGGGAGGGGCATAATGGAACTGCGTCGCGGAGTACGTGACTGTGCCGTGCTTGCGCTCTATCATGGCGGGGACGAACTCTTTAATCGCGAGCGCGACGCCGCGACCCGAGATTGCGTAAGACTGGTCGAGGTCGCTGATGGGCGACTCGAGAATCTTGCCGTTCAGGCGCATGTTCATCGCGTTGTTGATGAGAATATCGACCTGCCCGAACTTCGCGAATGCTTCCTTGGCGAGGTTCTTGATGTCGGCTTCCTCTGTGATGTTTGTCTTGACGAACAGCGCGCAGTCGCGGCCATTCTCCTCGTTGATAACGCGCTGGACTTCCACGCCCGCTTCGGCGTTCAGGTCGGCGATGACGACGTTACCGCCCGCGGCGGCGATTGAGCGCGCGTAGCCAAGCCCGATGTTGCTCGCTCCGCCTGTGACGACTGCGGTTTCGCCCTTGAGTGCGTCGGCTTTGATACCCGCTCTTTCCAGTTCGAGGTCGCCGATGTTAAGAGTCGTTTCAACCTTTGCCATTAAATTTCCTCCTATTATGTATTAAATTAGAATTAACTTTTGTCAGTATAGCACAAACACAACAGGCAAGTCAAGTGCTTTTTTGTGTCAATCCGTGCAATATAAATATCGGCATGTGCGGCGTGTAACCGACGCGTTATTCGGGGGTTCGACTGGGCGTTTGGGTTGCGTCGGGGTGTGGTTTGTGGTAGAATTGAGGGGAGATTTTTGTGTGGGGGGATTTTGATGCTTGCGTATCACGGCTCCTGCGTGACGGGGCTTGCGCGGTTGCGCCCGTTTCATCGGCAGGGTTCAAATTACGACGCGCCTGTCGTGTATCTCTCGACGCTTCCCGCCGTCGCGGCGTTGTATGTATATAACAAGCCTTTCAAGTGGCTTACCTACGGGTTTGACGTGAACGGCAAGCCCGTTTATACCGAGAGCTTTCCCGACAGCTTGAGCTACTTTTATCGCGGGGTTTCGGGCTGCGTTTATGCTTGTGACGGGGATTTTGAGTATGTCGAGAGCGTTGGTATTCGGTGCGCGGTGATTTCCCGCGCGGAGGTTTCCGTGTCGGACACGCTGGTTGTTCCCGACGCTTATGAGTTTTTGCTTCAGGCGGAGCGCGACGGCGAGCTGTCAATTTTGCGCTATAATGAGCACACAGCGTCAAGGCGCGCGAGGACTGAGCGAATGGTTCGCCGCGCGATTGAGTCGGAGCGCGATGAGCCGGGGTTTGCGGAGTTCGCGGCGGAGGTGTTCCCCGAATTTTGGTGATTTTCAGCGCGCGCGGACGTTACGGCTGATTGTTGACATTTGGTTGGAAACGCGGTAAAATATAGGAAATATTTCAGGAGGTGCGCTATGTCTTATACATCATTCATTGAACTCGCGAAAGAACGGTTTTCTGTGCGGCAATTCGACCCGTCGCGACCCGTTGAGCCTGAAAAGCTCGAGGCGATACTTGAAGCCATGAAAATCGCGCCGACAGCCGCGAACATGCAGCCGCAGAAAGTCAAGGTTTTGCAGACCGCGGAGGAGCTTGCGCAGGCGGACGAGATTTCGCGCTGCCGTTACGGTGCGCCGCTCGCGTTCCTCATTTGCTATGACTCGTCGGGCACAATTAAGCGTCCCGGGCTGGACGCGGGCGTTATTGATTGCAGTATTGTCACGACGCACATGATGCTTGAGGCTTGGGAGTTGGGGCTTGGTTCGTGCTGGTGCCTTGCGTTTGACGCGGACAAGGCGCGCTCGGTGTTGGGTTTGCCGGAGAACATTGTACCTGTGGCGTTCCTGCCTGTCGGTTACGCCGCCGAGGGCGCGGCTCCGCACCCGTTCCACACGACTTATAAGGCGTTGGACGATTTGTTGCTGTAATAGCTGCAATAAACTAAATTGCTGTAATAAAATCGCGGTGAGAGCTTAATCTCGCCGCGATTTTTTGTGCTGTTATAGATTTACCACAGATAAGATAAAACGGACGCGCCGAAGCAAGGCTTCGGCGCGTCTGTTTATCGTGCGTTATTTCTCGAAATACTTCTTAATATCGAACTGACCGAGCTGGCGCGCGAACGCGCCTGTGATGTTCAGCGACAAGCCCGAGTGCCCGACGCCGAAGAAGAAGCCGCCGTCGTGCAGAATGTACGGGTTGTAGCAGACGAGACCTTGGCTGCCGTTGCAGTTTTCCTCAACCCATTGGAATAGGTACGCGTCGTTGCGGAGCTTGATGAAGAATCCGGGGCTGGACCACGTGGCTCCGCCGGAGTTGTCGTCCTGGAAAATCGTCCAGCTGTAGCTGACGGGTGAGGAATATGTGTGGATACTGCTCATCGAGTCGGAGTACGCCCACGCGAGCGTTCTGCCCACGAAGTCGGACGAGAAGCCGTGACGCGTTGAGAACGGCGCTTTCGCTATGCCCTCGCCCTCGGCTGTGCCAAACAGGACTGTCGCCGAAATTTCCCACTCGGAGGTCCAGCTGCCCGGGTGCGCGTAAATGCCGGTGGACAGTCCGGTTGAAAAATCGACCGCCTGCGAGATGTTCGCGTACTGGTTTGTGCCGTCGGCGTATGTCACGCCTGTCAGCATGTGCGAGAAGAAGTAGATGTCCTTTGCCGGCTCGAAGCAGACGTATTTTTCCGTCGTCCACTCGCCGCCTGTGCTCCATTTCAGCGTCGCGCCGTCGATGAACTCGTACTCGTATGTCGTCGGCAGAACGTCGGGCGTGTTCGCCGCGCTCCACGCATACGGCGTGCGCACTTGGTCGTATGTCAGCTTGAACTTTTTGCCGACAAGGAAGTCGGAGAACGCGAGCGTGTTGCCGCTCATCATGATGTTCGGTCCGCCGAAGTCGAAAATGCGCTGCGTTTTCACGGCTTCTTCAACCTCCGCGCGCGTCATTGGCGGGTCCATATCTTTCGGGCGATACGCGTAACGCGCGCCCTTGCCTTGCAGCATTGCCATCGGCGGGGCTTTGTCGCCGTTGACCGTGATTGTCTCAAGGTGCGCCGCGTCGCCCGTGACCGTCAGGTCTGCGGTGTGGAGCGCGTAGACAACCTCGTCGTCCGCGCCGAAGCCGAACTTTACGCCGACGGCTTTGAGGTCGAACAGGTCGAGAACCTCAAGCCACATCTCGCCGCCGAACTCTACGCCCCATTTCGCGTAGATGTAATACTCGTCGTTGATGCGCAGATAGTCCGACGGATATGTAACCGAAACGGCGTCCTGCGGCTCGTCAAGCCACGTGGTGAGCGAGCAGACGACAGACGGGAAGAATGTCAGATTCTCGCTGCCGCAGTCGAATTTCCAATGCAGTCCGCGCCCCTCAAGGCGGTTTGTCGTCGTGTGCAGCTTCGCGGGGGCTTCGCCGCCGTTATCGACGTAACCGAAGTGGTAGTGACGCTGAATTTCGCGCGGAATGTCGCGGTGGTGCGTCGGCTGCTTCATGCCGAACAGGTCGCCGCCGACGGGCACCGAAATGCCGAACCACGTCTCAAACGCGGTCACAAGCTCGGTTTTGCGGTCGAGCACGACGTGCCAGCCGCGCTCCGTGCCAGGAATGAGGTGCGAGAACACGGTTATGTCGCCGAGGGAGATTGCGCCGTAGGGCGCGGTGTAGGTTGTGCCGTTTTCGACGACGGTCAGCTCCGAGTCGGAGGCGAACGTGTAGTCGAGCTGCGTCGGCGCGAACTCGCCCGTCAGCTTGAGCTTGAGCGACTTGCCCGCGAGTACGCCGCAATACTTGTCGGCGGTGGGACGCGTTGCGGCGGCGAGCTTTGCGGCGACTTCCTTTTTTGTCAGCGGGTTGTAGGTGTTGAAGAACATGAAATTACCTCCATTTATTATTTTGTTTTGTGCGATTGTATCATGAATCGCGCGGTTCGTCAATGCGACTTTGTGTGTATTTCATATATTGCGGTTTGAATTTGCGCGGGGGTTCCGCTTTGCGTCGGCTCCCCTACTTTGCGAAAATTTGGCGCGAGCGGACGTACAGGGCTTCCGAGAACGCGGGCGTCAACGCGGGCTGCCCGTAAAAGGCGATATTTGCCGGTTTGCCGGGGTTTGAGAACCGTTCCGCGAACTCGGCTCCCAGTTTGCGCTGCTCGTCCTCCGACAGGGACGCTGTATCGAGCGGTTGCGGCACAAGGGAGATTATGATTTTGTCGCCCACCTCGTCGTAGAGCTTGTATGTATCGTTCATAATCTGCGGGTCCCACGCGTCAAAACCGCCGTCGATGAAGCAGTTAACGCGCGTCTCGCCGTGCCCGCAGGAGTGCAGCGTCGCGTAGCGTCCCTTGGCGTGAATGTGGTCGGTCAGGGCGCGCATGTACGGGACGAACATTTCGTTTGCGACGTCGTTCGAGAAGAATGGGGCTTTTTGCGCCGCCCAGTCGTCGTGGACATTGAACCCGTCGAGCGCGGGCCAGTATTCGCAGAACTTATCGACGAGCTTTATGCCGAGGTCGGTCATTGCCGCGAAGATTGCGTGTATGGCGGGCTTTTGGTCGTCGTCGAGCAGCGCCATTGCGGCGGGCGCAAAGTCCATGAAGGAGATTAGCCGCTCGAACCAGAAGCCGTTGACGAGTGAGATTTGGTTGGACACGCGCGCGTCCAGCTTTGTCTGCGCCGCTGCCGCCGCCCAGTCCCACTTGTCTATGTCGGGGATTTTGATTTTGTCCGTCCACTCGTTCGCGTCGGACAAAAGCGGGTCGCCCGGGTGCACTATCGAGCCGCCCGCCGACTGTACCCACTCCCACTCGATGCCGAACGCGTCCGTCACGCCCGCGGGTCCGCCGCGCCCGAGCGTCTCGTTATATATATTCGGAATCATCATCGTTGAGTCCGCGGGCATCGGCAGCCAGTACGGGTGCCTGTCATAGAACAGCGCGGCGACGTTCTCTCGCGGTGAGACGGGATAGTCGCGCAGAGGTTGACCGGGACCGAATAACCCGGGCAATTCGTCGATGATTTTCAGCTCGTTCGGAACATAGGGTATGCGTCTGTTCATATTGCTCCAATCCTTTCCGTTCGCGTAAGTAAATTTTGGGTTCGCTCTTGAGAAAAAATCACGCTCCCCTTGCGGGGACAGATTTGTTTGCCGTCTGCCTCAAGGGGAGCGTGATAGTGCAGCATGATTGCCGTTGCGAGTTAGCGGTCGTATGCCTCGAGCGCGGGAACAAGGCAGGCGTTCGGTCCGCCGATACCCGTCGCCATGAGGGAGATGAGAATCGCATCGCGGACTTCCTCACGCGTTGCGCCGGCTTGCTTTGCGAACATCGTGTGCCCGACGACGGAGCCGACCTCGCCACGCGAAGCCTGAATCGCTATATAGAGCAGCTGCCATGTTTTCTTGTCCACGCCGCCCAGACCCGTTAGAGACTCGGACAGCGCGAAGAACGCCTTTTGGGTTTCGGGAGCCTCTTCAGCCCATGCCTGGAAAAAGTTCTTTGATTCAGCCATTGTAATTACCCCTTTTCAAAAAAATGATGGCACAAGCATAGCACAGTTTTGTGCAGATTGCAAGGTTTATGTGGAATTTTTATTGACGTATGGTGCGGAATGACTAAAACAAAAAGTACCGCTTTCGCAGTACTTTTTATGGTGTTGTTATCGTGCGCAGGCTCGTCGTCTATTCCTGCGGCTTAAGGTCGTCGGCTTTGGCGGAAAGGTTGTCGCCCGGGCGGAAGTTGCCGTCCGCGAACATTTTGAAGCATTTAGTGCAGAGCGTGCAACGCTTCGTCGGCTCTAGCACGCACATGCGCATATCGTCGCCCATGTAGTTGTAGTACTTCGTGCCGTCGGGCTGCTCGCGGCGCGTGATTGTGCCCCATGTGCCGTTAACCCATGTCGCCATGAACTGGATTTTGCCGTGCACTTGTGTGAAGTTAATCGGGCTGTGCCAGATATTCGGCGGCAGACGAACGATTGTCGGCTTGTCGAGCAGGTGCAGCTCCATGTGGTCGGGGTCGGAGCCTATGTAGAACTCAATTACCGCGGGGAAGTCGAACACGTCGATTGTGCCGTCCGCGCCCGTGTTGCCGCCGAGGAAGAAGATATATTCCTCGCCCTGATGCATGTGCGCGTCCTCCATCGGGAAGTCGCCCGTGAACACTTGGAATCCGACGTGTAAGCCCGCTTCTTTCATGTAAGTTGTGCCGCGGAAATACGCCTGCGGCGTGGGACACCACGGACCCCATTCGGTCGTCTCAATCGGAAGCTCGCACACGAGGTCGGCTATTTTCAGATATTCGCCCTCGGCTGTAATGAGCTGCGCGGGGAAACTCGCGTTATCAAGCAGCTTTTCATACGAACCGGCGAGCAAGGACGATTGATACGTCAACGGCTTGTTCGCTTTTGTGACGACGATGTCGCCGTGCTGCCAGTTGCGCGGAATGCGGACGACGGACGGCTTCGTGATGACAATATCCGTTAGGTCGTTTTGGCGGGGACCAATGCTCAGGTGAATTTCCGCGTCCCAGCTGCTGAACACGTCCGGCAGCTCGCCGCCGAGGAAGATTAGGTATTGCTCGACGTTGTGGCGGTGCAGTCCGCTCGCGAGTGTCTTTGGTTCCGTAATAATCTGATACCGCGTGGAATATGTGCTGCCGGGGATTTCCGCTTCGCCCTTGAAGCCTGTGTAGGGCGGGAGAATCGTGTGAAAAAGATGGTCAAATTTACCCATAATAATGTGCACTCCTTGCTAAAAATTTGTTGAAAACATAATACCACGATGTCCGCCGCGCGTCAAGAGTAATTGCACGCGTGCGGCGGGTAATTCGCGGCACGGCAAGGAGCTGCTGCTTTTGTGTCGCCGTCGGCTATTCCAATTCCGCGTAAAACGTTTGCAAATCCTCGAGTCGCAGGCAACCGAGCCGCCCGGGGTAGCCGCCGCGCGCGCAACCGCAGTCGATGCCGATGCAGCCGTCGCCGAAGTAGATTTCGAGCGGGCGGGCGTTTTGATAGCGCGACGTCATTCGGTGCCCGAACACAAATGTAACGCCCTCGCGCTTTATCGCGTCGGGCACGAACTCGCTCCAGATTCTGCGGTCGAACTCGCTTCTGCCGTAATCGCCCGCTTTTGAGCGCAGAATTAGTCGTTTTTCTTCCGCCGCCGTGAGTTTCGGTCTGCCGTGAACTAACGTAAACTTGCGCTCTGCCGCCGTTATTGTATGCTGTAATTTCAGGCGGCTTATGTATATGAGGATTTCGTGCTTTTCGTTGTTTGAGAGTTTGTCGAACGCTCTGATTGTCGGCTCAAAACCGTTGTGAAACCAGCTGTAAGACTTGCCTTGTTCGCCTACAATCGCTTCTAGCATCATGTTTTCGTGGTTGCCGAGAATCATTGTGATGTTCGGAGTGCGCATTATGTGTTGCAAAACTGCGATTCCGTCGGGTCCGCGGTCGATTGCGTCGCCGAGAACGCACAATCTGTCGCGCGATGTGAAGTGTATCAGGTCGAGCATATGCAAAAACGCGGTGTATTGTCCGTGAATGTCGCTCATAACGTAGTGCATTTTTGGTCTCCTTTGTGGGGTAATACGACTAATTCATAACTCCGCCGCTCCGCTCGCAATTCACGCGCTGTTTTCGATGCAGCCAATATACTACCCCGAGGGGTAAGACCGATTTTTGCATAGGTTGCGCTCGTGATTTGCAGAGTTGGCGCGTCCGCCCGTCCTCGCTCGTACTCATTTGTACGGCTCAGGTCGGAGTGTGTCGCGTTGTCGTTGAATGATTGGCGATTCGGAAAGCAATGAACGCTTATTATGTATGAGTTTCCTCCCACGTCGCATAGCTTTTTGCGCAAACGCCGCGTTTTATTACTGCCGCGTTTGTGCTTTTTGCAGCGCATAGTTCCGCTGCCGAACCGACTGACATGTTTAACGCAACGTGAATTGCGAGCGGAGCGGCGGAATTTTGCTATTTCGCGCCTTTTATGTAGGCTTCCAGCACGTCCTCGAATGTGTCGTTTGCGTCGTACTTTGGCACGTAGGCGACTTCGGTTGACAGCACGAGGCGGTCAAGCTCCGCCGAAATTTCGTCGGATTTCCGCGCGAGAGCTTTTGCGACGCCCTTGACCTTGTTGCGGTCAAAGTCAATCGTCACGACTTCCTTGACGTTGTAGACGTAAGCCGTCTGGTTGCCCTCGTTGTTCAGGCGGTAGTCGCGCCCTGTGGTGTCCGTTTCGCGCGACTTTACCGACGCGAGTCTGTCCATGAGCTGCTTCGTGTTTTGGCGAGTGCGGTTGAGGGCAATCGCGCTGTCGATGTCGAGCGCGCTGCTCTTTTTCGCCGCGCTGATTGCCGCGCCGAGCAGAGTTTTTTCGTCGATGATGTGGACTACGAAGTCGATGAGCGCGTTTACGTCGCAGTCGAACGGTTTTTCCACCGCGACTAGGAGCGTCTCGTCCTTTGCGCCCGGGTTCGCCGCGCTGCGGAGGTGTTCGCGCTTACGCGTCGTGACGTAATCCGTGTCTGACAGATAGCCGCTCGCGGTTGAGAGCAGGGTTTCCAAGAAGTTTTGGTAGTGGAACGATTCTTTGAGATTCATTATGTGTTCTCCTTTTCGGGTTTTGTCATGCATATATATTACAACAATTCCGCTGTTTGTACAATAAACTCGTAGTTTACACCCTGTAATGAAACTGTAATATAGCGCGGCGGCGATTTTGCCATGGTTGAGCCGCGATTTGCATATATTTACATTGACATTATTTTACTTTTTTAATAGAATGGTAGGCAACTGCAAAATCCGAATGTAAATTTATTCATCGGGAGGGTACATATTGCGAATATTGCTGAAACGAGCCGTCGCCGCGCTCTGTGCGGCAGCGGTGCTCTGTTCTTTGCTCTTTGCCGCGACGTCGGCTTGGGAGGACTATTCGGACGCAAAGGGGCATTGGGCGGAGCCTGTATTGCGGAGCTGCTATGAGAACGGTTTGATTGAGGGTTACAGCGGCAAGCTGTGGCCCGACGCGGATATTACCCTTGCCGAGTCGCTGACCATTATGGTTCGTCTGCTTGGTACGGAGCGGTTGGCGGACGTTTCGCCGCTGGAGATTCCCGATGACGTGTGGTATACGGAAGCGGCGGCAAAGGCTCTGTTCGTCGGGCTTATTGACGCGGCGCCCGCGGACATGGACATGCCGCTGACGCGCGTGACGGCGTTTGACATTCTCTCACGCGCATTTGAGCTGACGGGCGCGGAGCCTGATTTGGGCGTTCTGCTGCGATATGCCGACGGCGGTTCTTTGAATGGGCAGTCGCGTCGCGTTGCCGCCGCGCTAACCGAGCGTGCCATTGTAATCGGCGACGACGGTTACGTCAGCGTAAACCGCGCAATTACGCGCGCGGAGTTCATGGCGATATTGACCCGCGTTTTGCCGGAGCATTTGCTGCTGACGGATACGCCCGACGAGCCGCCGCGATATGACGGCGCGATTTTCACGAAAAACACAACGCTTGAAAACTCCGAACTTGCGGACGTTTACTTTGCGGGCGCGGCGGCGGAAATCTCGCTCGCGGGTAGTACTGCTGGGAGCGTCACCGTGCTGTCGGACGAGCTGTCGTCGCTTGACCTTTCGGGCGCGAGCGTCGGGCGGCTCACCCTCGCGTCTAAAAGCGGCGATTTTGAGCTTGAGGTTGCGGAGGGCGCGGCTGTTAAAACCGTCGTCATCGGTAGCGGCGGTGGGAGCGTCCGCATCGCGGGCGATGTTGCAAACGTTGAGATTGTCGGCGACGACCGAGCGGTGACGCTGAATGGCGAATTTGGAACCGTTGTGGTGTTCGGCAACCGCGCCGATATTGTCATTGAGGAGGGTTCGAGCGTTCGTGAGCTGCGTTTCCTGCGGGATTGCCGCGAATGTACCGCGACGCTTGACGGGCGTGTTGAGCGCGCCGTCGTTTATGGCAGGGCGGTTCGGCTGACGGGCGGCGAGAGCGGTAAGCTCGATGTTCTGGAGTTGCGCGACGCGCATTGGGAAGATGCGCAGGCGGAGCTAACGCCGAGTAAAATCGTGGATAACCGCGAGTACGGCATTGAAAACGCGGTGGTCGCGCTGACCGCGCCCGAGAAGCTGTTCGCGGGGAATACGCTGCGCGTCTACGCCATGGTTCGCAACGTCGCCGACGGCGTGCCTTGCGACGGCACTTGGCTTGTGGACGGCGTTCCCGTGGGGACGTTTAAGTTTACGACGGGCGCGAGCGCGTCGCCTGAGCTGCGGTATAACTTCACGTACAGCCGCGATATGCCCGCAAGCGCGAAAATTGCGCTGATTTTGCGGTACGCGGACGATGACGGCAAGACGGAGATGCGCGCGGAAGTCTCCGTCAAGCTGGGGAACTACAGCGAGGAGTATTGGCGCGCGAGAGATGTTGAGCGCGTTCTCGCGCTCGTCAGCACGGGCTACGCGGGCGATTATACGACGCGCTGGGCGGAAACGCACGATTATCAGAGCGGTGACAAGGAGATTTGGGTCAACGCCATGGGTTACACAAGCAGCTCGAACTATCTGCTTTGGGTGAGTATAAAGTACCAACGCGTGAACATCTTTCAGCGGGACGCGGCGGGTAAATGGAAGCTGCTGCGCGCTTGTCTCGCCGCGACGGGCGCATCGGGAACGGACACGCCAATCGGCGTTTGGAAAACGACTTACAAGCAGAAGTGGGGTTGGACGACCGACACTTACACGGCGGTACCCGTCGTTCGCTTCAAGGGCGGCGGTTACGCTTTCCATTCGCGGCTGTACTATCCGAACACGCACATATTGCAGGACCCGAGTATCGGCTTCCCCGTCAGTCACGGTTGTATACGACTGTACGACGAGGACATACAGTTTATTTATGATTATATCCCCGACGGGACGACTACGGTTGTTTATTGACGCGGCTTGCGGGCGCACAAACCACAAGTTTAATGCAATTTGGCTTATTATTTGATATAGTATATAAAAAGCTATCGGAGGTGCGGCAATGCTCCTGACAATTACATATACGGGGCGCGACACGCCCGACCTCGGGTACTTGCTCTACAAGAACCCGAATCGCGGCACGCAGACGTTTGACCTCGCGTTCGGCAGGGCGCATGTCTTTTACCCCGAGATTACGGACACGCGCACTACGGCGGCGTTGTTGCTCGACATTGACCCGCTAGACCTCGCGAAAGGCAAGGGCAATTCGGAGGGGCTGTTCGATTACGTGAACGACAGACCTTATGTGTCGTCGTCGTTTATGAGCGTCGCTATTTCAAAGGTGTTCGGCACGGCTATGACGGGGCGCGCGGACTCGCGCCAAGAGTTGTCCGATTCGCCGCTTGACCTGTCGGCGGAAATTGCGATGCTTCCGTGCAACGCGGACTTCGCGATGCTCGCGCGAATATTTGAGCCGTTGGGGTATACGGTGAGTTACGAGAATTGCGTGTTGGACGAGCGGTTCCCCGAATGGGGCGAGAGCCGCTATGTTAATTTGAGCTTGCGCGGCAACGTTCGCTTGCGCGATTTGCTGAAGCACATTTACGTTCTGCTGCCCGTGTTTGACAGGCAGAAGCACTATTGGGTCGGCGACGACGAGGTGGATAAGCTGCTGCGAATGGGTGAGGATTGGCTTGAGGCTCACCCCGAGCGCAAGTACATCGTTGACCGCTACCTGTACCGCCAGCGCGACCTTGTCGGCGAGTATTTTTCGCGCCTGAATGACGGCGTTTCGGAGCCGGAGGTTACGCCCGTTCGCGAGCCGAGCTTGAACGCGAAGCGGCTGGACGCGGTGTTCTCCGCGCTGAAAGACGCGGGTGCGCACAGCGTAATTGACCTTGGCTGCGGCGAGGGGCGTTTGCTAAGTCTGCTGCTGAAGGACGGGCAATTTACGAAAATCGCGGGCATGGACGTCGCGCAGTCCGCGCTGAAGCGCGCTTCTGACAGGTTGCGGCTCGAAACCGCGAGTGAGCGCATTAGCGAGCGCGTGACGCTGTTCCAAGGCTCGCTGACTTACAGGGACGGACGCATTGCGGGCTACGACGCGGCGAGCGTTATGGAGGTCATTGAGCACATGGACGCGACGCGTCTCGCCGTTTTTGAGCGCGTGGTGTTTGACTTCGCAAAGCCGCGCGTTGTCGTGTTGACAACGCCGAACCGCGACTACAACGCGGTATACGAAAAGCTTTCGGCGGAGGACATGCGCCATGGCGACCACCGCTTTGAGTGGACGCGCGCGGAATTTGCGGCGTGGGTTAAAGCCGTCTGCGCGAAGTTCGGCTATCGAGCGGCGGTTTCGGGTATCGGCGAGGAGCGAGAGGACTACGGTTCACCGACGCAGATGGGGGTGTTTGAGAGATGCGAATAGAGATTCCCGAGCTGTGTATTGTCGCGCTCGTCGGCGTGTCGGGCAGCGGCAAGAGCACGTTTGCGAAAACGAGCTTTAAGCCGACGGAGGTGCTGTCGTCGGACTACTTCCGCGCGCTGATTTCCGACGACGAGAATAATCAGGCTGTCTCGCCGCAGGCGTTTGACGCGCTGTATTACGTCGCGCGGAAGCGTTTGGAGCTTGGTTTGCTGACGGTGATTGACGCGACGAACGTGCAGGAGGAGTCGCGCAAGGAGATTATCAAGCTAGCAAAGGAGCAGAATATTCACGCCGTCGCGATTGTCCTCGACCTGCCGGAGTCGGTCTGCCGCGAGCGCAACGCGAAGCGCGACGACCGCAATTTCGGCTCGACGGTCATCGCGAAACAGGCGGCGCAACTAAAACGCTCGCTGAAGTACTTGAAAAAGGACGGGTTTCGGTTCGTTTACACGCTGAAAAGCGAAGCGGATATTGCGGATTGTGAGATAGTGCGCACGCCGCTTTGGAACGACAGGAAGAGCGAGCACGGTCCGTTCGACATAATAGGCGACGTTCACGGTTGCTATGACGAGCTGACGGAATTGCTGCGTAAGCTCGGTTACGAAGTTGACGCGGAGAGCTTTACGGCGGCGCCGCCTGTGGGACGCAAAGCCGTGTTCCTCGGCGACCTGTGCGACAGGGGTCCGAAAAACGCGGAGGTTTTGCGGCTTGTGATGAACATGCACAAGTCGGGCGGCGCGTATTGCGTGCCCGGCAACCACGACGCGAAGCTGCTGAAGCACCTGCGCGGGAGCAGCGTTCAGGTGTCGCACGGCTTGGCAGTTACGCTGGAGCAAATTGAGAACCAAGTCGGCGGGTTCAAGCGCGACGTGACCGACTTTATTGACGGCTTAATCAGCCACTATGTATTTGACGACGGCAAGCTCGTCGTCGCGCACGCAGGCTTGCCCGAGAAATACCAAGGTCGCGCGTCCGCTCGCGTACGCGACTTTTGTTTGTATGGCGACACGAACGGTGAGACGGACGAATTCGGTTTGCCCGTGCGCTTGCCGTGGGCGGAGGATTATCGCGGTCGGGCACTCGTCGTTTACGGGCACACGCCGATTCCGGAGGTGCGCAACGTCAACGGCGCGGTGTGTATCGACACGGGCTGCGTGTTCGGCGGCAAGCTGACGGCTTACCGCTATCCCGAGCGCGAAACCGTTCAGGTTGAGGCCGCGCGGGAGTATTACGCGCCGATTCGTCCGCTCGCGCCGACGGAAAAGGACGAGGATTTGCTTGATATTGAGGACATTTCTGGCAAGCGGTATATCGGCACTAAGCTGCGCGGGCGCGTCAAGGTTAGCGAGGAGCAATCGACAGCCGCGCTTGAGGTGATGAGCCGATACGCCGCAGACCCGCATTGGTTGATTTACCTGCCGCCGACGATGTCGCCGTGCGAAACGAGCGACTTGCCGGAGTATTTGGAGTACCCGACGCAGGCTTTTGAGTATTACCGCTCGCGCGGGGTTGATAAGGTCGTCTGTGAGCGCAAGCACATGGGTTCGCGCTCGGTGATTGTCCTGTGCCGCAATGCGGAGGTTGCGGCGCAACGCTTCGGAGTTGCCGACGGCAGCAACGGCATTATCAGCACGCGCACGGGGCGGCACTTCTTCGACGACGCGGTTACGGAGCGCGCGCTGCTTGAGCGGCTGAACGTCGCGCTCGACAGGTCAGGCTTTTGGGCGGAGTTCGCGACGGACTGGGTGTGCCTTGACGCGGAGCTTATGCCGTGGTCGGCTAAGGCGCGCGAGCTTGTTGTTGAGCAATACGCGCCTGTCGGCAGAGCGGGGCGCGACGGGACGCGCGCGGCTGTCGCGGCGTTGGAGTCTGCGTTGGCGGCGCAACCGAACGGCGCGGGGCTGTCCGAATTGCTCGACCGCTATCGCGAAAAATCCGACATGCTTGAGCGTTATACGGACGCTTATCGCCGCTATTGTTGGACTGTCAACGGCATCGACGACTACCGCATCGCGCCGTTCCACATTCTCGCGACCGAGGGCAAGGTTTGGAACACGGAGAACCACGTGCGGCACATGGAGACGATTAAGGCGTTTATCACGGGTACTGACCCGATTTTCATGGCGACCGACTACATGGTGGTTGACCTCGCGGACGGCGCAAGCGTGCCGGCGGCGACCGATTGGTGGGTTGAGCTTACGTCGAGCGGCGGTGAGGGTATGGTCGTTAAGCCCTACGACTTCACGGTGTTTAAGGGCACGGAGTTGCTGCAACCCGCCGTCAAGTGCCGCGGGCGCGAGTATTTGCGCATTATTTACGGCGCGGAGTACACGACGGCGGAGCACATGTCGCGGCTGAAAAAACGCTCGCTGAACCGCAAGCGTAACCTTGCGCTGAACGAGTTCGCGCTCGGAATTGAGTCGCTGGAGCGCTTTGTGGGCGGCGAGCCGCTGTACGGCGTGCACGAGTGCGTGTTCGGCGTGCTCGCCATGGAGAGCGAGCCTGTGGACCCGCGGTTGTAGGGCTGGCGGTGCGAAAATAAGGGCGGCTCGGTTTGTTGTGACCGAGCCGCTGTTTTGGTGGGTTTTGGTGGGGGGAATGCAAAAGACGAGCTATTTTTGAATAGTTCGTCTTTTGCGTTGTTGTTGGTGACCCGTAGGAGAGTCGAACTCCTGATTGCGGCGTGAGAGGCCGCCGTCTTGACCACTTGACCAACGGGCCGATTAACTTTGGGGATTTGCGCTGTGCGGGACGCTGCGTCTCAACAGCTATATGATTATAACCAATAATTCCGCCCGTGTCAAGTGCTTTTTTCGCGGGTTCGTGGCGTTGTTTTTATCCCCCGTCGGCGGGGCGATTCGCCTTATAAAATCAGCGAAAATTTCTGCTTGACAAACTGTTTCTTTGCTGTTATTCTTTTAGACGTTAAAGCTATAAAGCTTTAACGTCTAAAAGAATAAGGCTCGCCGCATTTGCCGAAACGCGAGCCGCAGGAGGGTGCACACATGTTTACAAAAGCCGCGCTGCTCGTCATTTTCTTTGCAATCACTATCTCCGTCGGGCTTATTTTCCGCAAGCGCAACACCACGGTCGCGAGCTTTGTGCTCGGCGGGCGCAACGTCGGTCCTTGGCTGACGGCGTTCGCTTACGGCACGTCGTACTTCTCCGCCGTCGTGTTCGTCGGTTACGCGGGGCAATTTGGGTGGAGGTTCGGGCTGTCCGCCGTTTGGATTGGGCTGGGCAACGCGCTTATCGGTTGCCTGCTCGCGTGGGTTGTGCTCGCCCGCCGCACGCGCATCATCACGCACCACCTCGGCAGCTCGACAATGCCGGACTTTTTCGGTAAACGCTATGCTTCAAACGGGCTGAAAATCGGCGCGTCGGCTATAACGTTCGTTTTTCTTGTGCCTTACACCGCGTCGCTTTACAACGGACTGTCGCGCCTGTTTTCAATGGCTTTCGGCATTGACTTTACTATCTGCATCGTCGCGATGGCTGTGCTGACCGCGATTTACGTAATCCTCGGCGGTTACACGGCGACGGCGGTTAACGACTTCATTCAGGGCATTATTATGCTCGTCGGTATCGTCGCGGTTATCGCGGCTGTGCTGCGCGTGAACGGCGGGTTCGGCGGCTCAATCGACGCGTTGTCGCGCGTTGAGGACGCTGCCGCTTCCACGATGCCGGGCGTGTTTACGTCGTTCTTCGGACCAAAGCCGCTAGACCTGCTCGGCGTTGTGCTGCTGACCTCAATCGGCACGTGGGGGCTGCCGCAAATGGTGCAGAAGTTCTATTCCATCAAGTCCGAGAAGAACATTTCGACGGGCACCGTCGTCTCAACGGTCTTTGCCGTCGTCATCTCGGGCGGGTGCTACCTGCTCGGCGGGTTCGGCAGATTGTTCAGCGCGAAAATCGACATCGCGGCAAACGGCTATGACTCCGTTATCCCGACGATGCTGTCCGATTTCTCGCCGCTGCTGATTGGTATCGTTATCGTGCTCGTGTTCGCCGCTTCGATTTCCACGCTGTCCTCGCTCGTTATGGCTTCCGCCTCCACGTTCACGCTTGACTTTATCAAGGGTAACATCGTCAAGAAGATGAACGAGAAGTCGCAGCTGTTTACGATTCGCGTACTTGTCGCGGTGTTTATCGTGATTTCGGGCATTATCGCCATCGTGCAATACAAGGGCGGCATAACTTTTATCGCACAGCTTATGGGCGTGTCATGGGGCGCGCTGGCGGGCGCGTTCCTCGCGCCGTTCCTGTACGGGCTGTATTGGAAGCGCACGACGCGCGCCGCGATTTGGGTTAACTTCCTGTTCGCGTCGCTGTTCATGATTGCGAACATTCTGTTCCGCGCGAGCTTCCCCGCGCTCTTGCAGTCGCCGATTAACGCGGGCGCGTTCACAATGCTCGCGGGATTGGTAATCGTGCCGATTGTCAGTTTGCTGACAAAAAAGCCCGACCCCAAGCTTGTCGAAAACTGCTTCTCGTGCTATAATACCACCGTCACCACGACTGCGAGCGAGGTGCTCAACGAGGAGGACAGCTAAGATGACGCATTGGAGGAATTGCTCATGAATCCGCTCCCGACACTTGATGAAATTCGCAAATTTTTCGCAAACGACCGCTTCGCCGCCAGCGCGGGCATCGTTATTGACGACGTTACGGAGGAGCATGTGACGTGTTCCCTGCCCCTGACGGCGGAGCACTCAAACGCCGCCGGCGGCGTTCAAGGCGGCGCAATCTTCACGCTTGCCGACCTCGCTTTCGCCGTGCATTGCAACTTCGGGTTGCTGCGCGGGGAGGATGTGGGCGTGACGGTCGGGCAGTCGTGCTCAATCTCGTTCCTGAAAGCGCCAAAGGGCAAAACATTGACCGCGCGCTCCACGCAGTTATCGCGCGGGCGCAACATGTCGGTATTCCGCATAGAGATTTCGGACGAGCTTGGCAATGCCGTCGCGGAGATGCACGGCAACGCGTTTACCACCGCGAAAAAGCTTTAGGCATTGAAAAGCCCCGCCAATCGGCGGGGCTTTTTCGTTTAGTTGCGGCGCTCCATTTTGTGTTCGCGCTTGTATAGGTACATCTTTTCGTCCGCCGCCGCGAGAAGCTCGCTCGCGAGCCGCTCGTTGTCCGTCGGCACATCCACAACGCCGTAGCTCATGCTGTGGAAATACACCGTTTTGGAGTCGTTGTTGTGCGCCGTTAACTGCTCGCGCAGTCCCTCGAGCACGTTTTCCGCTTCCGCCGCGGACATGTCCGGCGCCATCAGCATGAACTCATCGCCGCCCAGACGGCAAACCGTCGCCGTCGGCGCGAAGGTGCGCAGCTCCGCCGCAACGACTTGTATGTACTTGTCTCCCTCGTTGTGCCCGTACTTATCGTTTACGTACTTGAGGTTGTCAATATCGACAAAGCACAGCGCGAACTGCCGCTTCTCGGCGAGCAGCTTCTCGAAGTGCCGCATACCGTAATTGCGGTTGAACAGCCTTGTCATCGGGTCGTGGAACGCGACGTCCTCAAGCTCGTGTATATGCGCGTATTCCTCGCTGACGTCCGTCAGCATGAACGCCACAGACGGGCGGGTTCGCCACGTTACGGGGCGCGCGATTATCGAAAAGTGCTGTACGCCAAGCTCGTGCTCAAGCACAAGCACCGGGTTGCCTTGCGCGTTTTCTTCGTCCTGCGCGTTAACGCGCTCGCGCAGTTGGTCGCGCAATTGCCGCTCCATATAGTCATAAGCGAGAATATTGCGCACGGGGTAGTTCGTGAACAGCCAGTCGCACGACTCGCGCTCTACGACGACGAGCCATTGGGACGCTTCTTTTGTTACGACCTCGAACAAGTCGTTGCTCTGCGCAAGGGCAAGCTCGCGTTGGCGCGAGTTCGCAATCTCTTCGAGCAATGCCGCGCGCTGTTCGTTAAGCTGGCGCGTCATTCGGTTGAACGCGTCGGCGAAGTCGCCGAGAAAATCGACATGCTGTCGGAAATCGCCCTTTGCGACCTGCTGCGCCTGCCACGTGAGGTGACGCAGCGAGCTGTGCAACATTTTGAGCGGCGCGGCAAGCTCGTTGTCGCTGGACGGATACGTGCCTTTCAGGTTGCCGCGCGACAGGTCGTTTGCGAACGCGCGCACTTCCTCCACGCATTTTACGAAGAACAGTATGCCCTCGCCAAGCTCTTGGAAGTCTTTCGGCAACTTGTCAATGTCAAGCTCCGCTTTTTCGGGGCTGTACAGGACATTCCCCAGATAGTCAAATAAATAATTCGCGACAGGATTCATAATCCGTACCGCCCCCTTTCTTTTCGGATACGGTTAGTTGACGCGGTTTGCAGTCAAGACGGCTTGCGAGCCTTTCCGTTGAAGCGGCATACGCGGTCGCCGTTTGCCCAACAGTCTATCTCGCGCACGTCATAGGTGGTGCCTGTGTACTCCTTCAAGATGCCCGCGATGAAGCCCTCGTCGTAGTTGCAGACTGTCTCGTTCGTGACGGGAAGTCCCGAGCAGTCGAGGTCTTGCCCGACCGTCAGCGTGATTTCGCCCGTCTCGGGGTCGAATGCTTCCATGCGCAGAATGCCGATTTTCAGGGTTGCGAGTGCCGTGTGGAGATTTGCGAGGAATGTGTCAAAGTCCGTTTTCAGGTCAAGGGTGTTTTTCGCGAACTCGGAGCCGGCGAGATAACCCGCCTGACGGAAATACTCGTTCGCTTCCTCTTGCCCGAACGACTTACTAAGTACATCGAGCATTGTGTATTGCATCAGTCTATACACAAGCACCGGCATTTCTTCCCCGAGGTCACCGCGACCTTCTTTAATGTTGCCGAGATTCTCCCACGAGAACTCGTCGTGCGTCTTTGGCTTACGAAATACGTTGTCCATTGCTGTGCCCTCCTAATTTGTAAATTTTTCAGAGCTTAAAGCTCTACCTTAATGATAAAGCTTTTTTATCAAGACTTCAACACAAAAAGAGCAACAAAAAAGAAACAATCTCATGAAAATGTTACCCGAAATAATTACAAATCAGCCTTGCAATGTAGATTTTACTGTGCTATGCTGATAAAGGTTACAGGAAAAATATTCTAGATTTAAGGGGAGGTATTCAAACATGGCACAGAAATTGACCTTTTTCCGCTGCGCAATATGCGGCAAAATTGAGGACGTTTATGGGGACGAGCCGACGGCTCCCATCTGCTGCGGGCAACCGATGAGCGCGCTGACGCCGAACACCACGGACGCGGCGCAGGAAAAGCACGTGCCCGTCGCGACGCTTGACGGCGACTCGCTGTCCGTTCAGGTCGGTTCGGTGCTTCACCCGATGCAGGACAACCACTTCATTGAGTGGATTTACGTTCAGACAGAGACGGGTAAGAAGAAGCAAATTCTCTCACCGGGGGACGCGCCGACAGCCGTGTTCAATGTCGCGGGCGCAAAGCCCGTCGCGGTATACGAATACTGCAATCTCCACGGACTGTGGAGCGCGGCGATTAACGGCTGAAAAAATTGAGGTGTCGCCTTTTCGAGATGTTTGTCAAGGAGAAATGTTACCGAAACTGAAAATTCAGCAATATGAACAAACAAAGCGTCGATTATCCGCGAAAAGTTTCACTTACTGCTTGTATTTCAGCCCTTAGTGTGCTATAATAGAATGGTTTAGGTATACGATTGGTGTTATTGCGGATTGCTCATAGGTTGCGCCGGAATGTAGGCTTCACGAAATGTTCAGAGATACCCAAGCGACCCGAATTTTCCGCAATGCTACGATAAGTAGCAGAAAAAACTTGCAATGTACGCTCCGCTTGCTTGTTTGCAAACCACAGCGGACATATAATGGTGGTACAAACCAACAAGGAGGCAACTACTATGAACTTTTCGGAAAAACTCAAATCGCTGAGAAAGCAATTCAAATTCTCGCAG
>JAISKH010000097.1 GCA_031261325.1 Oscillospiraceae bacterium | reverse complement strand
TAAGATTGTAAACAGATACTATGCCGTTCCGCTGAAAGCACTCGCAGAACGCGCAAGCGTGGATTTACAAAGCATTGAGTTGTATGCAAACGAATCGCAGACCGACGCTCTGAGTATTGTGGATAAGTTCAAGTTGTCGGCTGTCACATCAATGTTCATGCGAGTACTCAGCAAATACACCGAAACAATCCCGCAGTGGGTTGAATTATAACCCCGCCCCCCCAACAGCGCGAACCGCAAGGTTCGCGCTGTTGGGGCGGCAATGAAGAATTACTCAATTTGAAAGGAATTGACACAATGAAAACATCGAAAAGACTGATTTCCCTGCTTCTCGCGCTTGCGCTCATGCTCTCGGTATGCTCCATGATGGCGTTCGCTGCGGAGGATGAGCGCGAGGTGGAAGTTGACGAAGGAATCGCCGGTCAAGGAGGGGTAGGCGCATATATTACTCTAGCTCCAGACATAGGCTATGGTGGCGTTATTAGTTGGAGTATTTCTCCATTCGTTTGGCCGCTATGCTCGCGTTGGGAAATTGAAATTGTAGAAGATGGTACTACATATTATAATTTGGGACTCGGCAACCCATCAGTTACGTTGCCATATACAATCACTTCAAGCGGTTCGGCAACGATTTATGGCTATATAGTTTAACATGGTATACCAACATGAGTAACGAAAAACGACAACTTGACAAAGAAAGACCATCGCTTGGCAAATTGAGCAAATCCAAGCCCGAGTCCCTCGCCGCCGTTCGCAAGCTTGGCATATTGCCCGAAACAATCGCGTTCGCGATAGGCTCCGTACCTAACGGCTTGGCGTACAAGGACGGCACGTGGGCGAAAGGTGTCGAGCGCGTCTCAGGTCGTCTCAACGACACTTCCGGTATATTCGGTCACGACACCGCCGACATTGACAATGTAATCGTGCAGCTAGGTTCAATCCTCGCCGCCGCAGAATCGCCTACTGCATATGACGACGAGATTGTAGTCACACATTTAGTTCGCCTGCACAATGTGAATAAGCTGTCAATGGCGCAAATCTCCGCGTTTACGGGAGTTGATACCGAGATACTGTACGATTTAGCGACGAATCCGACTTCCGTATCTATCGCCGATAAGTATCATTTGTCCGTCACGCTTTCAAGGCTGCACACCGTGCTAAACTACCCGCATGCAAGAACAGTAGTCGGTGAAATGTTCGTCGCAAATCCCTCGTTACCGCAAGGCTTGACAGAAGTAGAGATGGGTGAAGCATTTGACGCAATACTAAAACCAATCCGGCGTCTCGAAGATTAACCGCACACAACAGCGCGAACCGCAGGGTTCGCGCTGTTTTACCGTCCCCCGCAAATCAATCGCCACCCACATCACGCGGGAAAAACAGTCGCAGCTAGTCGTTGCAGTCCTTTGAGCTGTACCCCCAAAGCACGGAACTCAGCGCGTCAATCGCTTCGCGGCGGTGACATTATCAACTTTCACCTCGTCAACAACGCGACTGTCGGTCGCTTTGCCGTAAAAACAACACGGTGCTTTGAAAATAGCACTCGCGTTCTGTCGTTCGGCATGTTATAATGTTGCAAATTGCAGTATACTTCTAAGTAGACATACATATGCACATACTGAGTCGGAGAGCCGCAACAATGCAAGAATGGGAAATCAGCTATCAGCAACCTTGCGGCGCAGAAAGTAATGCATCAAATCGGTATGATTTTTGAAAGGATTGAATTATGAAAAATATCATAATAATCAGCGGCAGTCCGCGCGTTGGCGGCAACTCCGACGCGGCGACGGACTTTGCCGTGCGAGAGCTTGAAAAGCTCGGCGCAACCGTCGAGGTTTTCAGCGTTCGCGACGAGACAATCGCGCCGTGCGTCGGCTGCGACGCGTGTATGGGCGAGCGCGAAATTTGCATACATTCGGACAGCGCGGCGGGGCTGATTGAGCGCGTTTTCAAGGCGGACGCGGTCCTGCTCGCCGCGCCGCTGTATTTCATGGGCGTGCCGGGCGCGGTCAAGGTGCTGTTCGACCGTTTTTATGTGCATTACAACTTTGTCAAGGGCTTGAAAACGCCGCAACCGCAACGCAAAGCGGGCGTAGTGTTCTGCTACGGCGGCTCGCCCGACGACGTGCTGCACCATGCGTCGGAGTACGTCGCGTACTGCTTCCGCGACCTCGGCTACGGTTCGTTCGACGCGGCGTATTGCCCGCTCTGCAAGGACAAATCGACGTTTTCACAGACGATTGAGTACCAAACGCACGTAGCCGCGCTCGCGGACTGGCTCGTGTCCGACGATACGCAAAACCGCTCCGGCGTGAGCTTCGGCATTGAGCGCGACCGCTTCGCCGACGGCGCGGAACCGCCGGAAGTCGCGGCGGCGAGGGCAAATAAATCGGAAGTATGAAAGGTTCGCGCTATGAAAAACGATATACAACCGCTCCCGATTGAGCAATGGAAAGGTCATAAACTCCCGTTCAGCTACTCCTCGACGCACTTTTACGATGCGGATATAACGCAGTCAGGCGGCACATTCAGCGCGGTTTTCACCAAAACCCCGTTTGAAACGCAATATAACCACATTGACGAGGGTTTTGATTTGTTATATCAAGACCACTTCGACGGCGCGGAAGCGTATGGCATTTTTGAAGGCGGCAACCTTGCCGCGTGTATAGAAATCTGGCGCGAGGACTGGTCAAATCGTCTGCGCGTCACGGAGATGTGGGTCGCCGAAAGTCACCGCAGACAGGGGCTTGGTTCAAAATTGATGTCATTTGCGAAACAGAAAGCCGCTGAACTGAAATGCCGTGCGATTATGCTTGAAACACAGTCGTGCAACGCGAACGCAATAGAGTTCTATCTGTCGCAAGGCTTCACTTTTTTCGGTTTCGACCGCAGTTGCTACGGCAATCGCGATGTTGAGCAAAGTGAAGTGCGGTTAGAACTTGGTATTTACTTGGAGGTATAATCACGGCATTTCGGAGCCGTATTGTATAACATATACGCCAATTACAAACGCGCTTACTTTGCCCTGCGCTTTCGCGTGACCGCGACGGCAATCGCGCCGCCGAGCACAACCACGCCGCCGACTATAACAGCGGGCAACCAACCCGCGCTCTTTACGGCGGGCGCGTGTACGCTGTCAACCGCCGATTGCGTCGGTTCCGCCGCAACAAGCGGTATCGCGGCGTGGTAATACCAGCCGTCGCCATCGCCCACGCCGCCCGTAATCGCGGAAAATCCGCCGTAATAGTAGTCGTATGGCGTCGCGCCGTTTGACACCGCGCGCATAAACGGATTGTCGCGCAGCGTTTCGTCGATTGTCGGGTCAAGCGCTTCGCCATAGAAGTAGTGTCGCAGGTACGCGGCAACATTCGCCGCCGAACCGACCTGCCCGTGCGGGTCGCCGAACGCGGCGTACTTGCCGTAGTTGAAGCGCAGCAACTCGTCGCCGTCGTAGCCGAGCGCGCGGTACACGCTCTTCGCAAGCTCCATACTAAGCGCGTCGGACTCGGAGCCGTCGTTGTAGTCGTTGACTGTGTTCTCAACAATCACGGCGCGCGGCGCGAGCGTCGCCAGCAGGTCGTTCTGGTCGTAGGGTAAACGCGTGCCGTAGCCGAACGCGCCGTCCTCATGCTCGTACATATGCCCGGGATTCAGGAAACGGCGAAAAAGCTCCGTCTCGCGCACGCGGTTGTGGCGAATGCTGTTACCCATGAACTCCGTGCCGGTCGCGACGGCGTGCGCCGAAGCGTCGGTGCTGTAGAACGGCGTGTCCGTCCAGTCGTACTCGTGCCCGACATACGTGTAACGCCACGGGCTTACGCCGCTCGCGCCCGACGCGCCGGGTATGCACACGCTGATGCGCTCGTCGAACAGCGCGGCGACGAACGTGTACTTCCCGTTAATCGAGAAGCCGCGCGCCGCGATTTGCTCCGCGTTAATATGCAGATAATGCGGCGAACCCTCCACCGTGAGAAGCTCAAGCGCGTCAATCACGCGCGAAACACCGTAGGCATATGCCATCTCCGCGCTGACCTCGCTTGTCGAGTTGCGCGCGTAGGGAAACAGCTTGTAAAACAGCCCCATTTCGCGCATAGTGAACGTGCCGAAGTCGAAGCCGAACGCGTTGCGGTTGCCCCACGCCACCGCGTCGCTCCTGTCGTCCGTTGTCCACTCCGTCGGCGCGGACACGCCCGCGATGTTGTCGCCGACGGTGCCCGTCTCGCCGATGACGACGGCTGCGCCCTTAAGCGGCATGTTTTCGTCGCTCGGCAGCGTGATGTTGAAGTACGTCTCGACGGTACTGCCGTTCGCGGTCACGGCGTATGTGACCTTGTAAGTGCCCTTGGGTTGCGTCGCTTCGACACTACGGATTTCGACGACGCCCTCCGTCGGCTTGTAGCCGTACTCATAGAACTGCGCGAGGTCGAGAAGCTCCGCGCGACGCTCCTGCCAGTCCGCGAAAGTTTCGACCGTGCGCTCGGAGTTGAAGAATTGATACGGGCTTGGCAGCGTGTTCAGGCGCGGCAAATCCAGCGGGTCGGGGTACTTCGTGTCCGCCCAGCGCAGTCCAAGGTACGCGTCCCATACCTTATCGGCTTGCTTTGTTGTTATCAGTCCGGTCGTAATCTCCGCCACAGCGTCCTTGAACGCCGCGAGGGTGTCCGCGCGCCAGACGTTATCGCCGGGGTTCGACTTGGACTCATACCAACGAATCGCCTCAAGCGCGCGCCATGCGCTCAATACAGGTTCGCCGTTGTAACCCGCCAGCGTCACAAGCCCCCAGTCAACGGCACGCGCCCGCTCGTGGTCGGGTAGTGCGTACAGCGACGCGTCGCTGTGGCTCCAGTAGCTCCAGCCGTCGCCCGCGCCGTCGTGAATCGCGACCTCGAGCGCGCAAACGTCGCCGTCCGACGGGTACTCGCGCCCGACGGCTTCAAGCTGCAGCGTTATATCATACACGCGCGTGTCGCCGTCCGCTACAGCCGCCGACGCGGACACGCGGTCACTATATTCGGGGCTGTTCTCGTTCCACGGCGAGCTGAGCGACGGAATCATCGCGTTAGAGAACGTCTTAACCGTGCCGTCGCCGAGTACGAGGAACCAACCCGCCGTGTCCGTCTCGAAGTTGAAGCGGTCGCCGTACACGTCAAAGCCGACGGCAATAAAATCCTGCGCGCGCGGATAATCCGTGCCGCCCGCGAAGCTCCACGGCGAAACTGCGTCCGCCGTGACGCGCGACGTGACCCGCACGTGCAGCGCGGAACCGTCCCACAGCAGCTTAAAGCTGCCGCGTTCGCCGACGCTGTGCGACTGCGCGCCGTCCCAAGCCGCGTCGTCTTTGTCTGTCGCGATGAACTGCGCCGTCGCGGTTTCGGCGGCGACAGTCGCGGGATACGAAATCCACGTCGGAACGGCGAGCGTGGTGAACGCAGCGAGTGTGAGCGCAATAATTTGTCGCATAATTGACTCCTTTTAGTAAATATTTGTATTTCGCGTCACGCGAACGCCGCGCTTGTTCGAGCAAAATCGAGTGACAGCGGCGTTATTGCAAAACGCGCCGTTACAGCTTTGTGCGATTTGACAGCAGTATGCGCTCCGCCGTGACCGCGCCAACGAACTCGCGAACCGCGCCGGAGTTCGCGCGCGTCGGACTGACGAGATACGGCGCATAGCTCGGCGGCGTCCATTGGAGCATGTAGGCGAGATGCTGCTTGTACTCCGCGGTGTCCGACAGCGTGCCGAACAGGAACGCGCTGATAGCTCCGTCCGTCGGACTGCCCGTGACCTCAGAAGCGGCGGCGACCTTGTTGTGCGCGTGCGCGAAGTCCGTGACGGTCTTGACGTCGGACTTCAGCACCGCGCGGTCGGTCGTGTAGTCGTCGAAAGCCGTTATGTCCACAAATTCGTCGCCCGGATACGTGATTTTATACGGGCGGAACGCCGCCGTGCCGAGCTTCGTCTCGTTGTCGAAGTCGTCGCCGTTCGGCGAGTAGACGTACAACGCGTTGTGAACGCCCTTGCCCTGCAAATACTCGACGATGTACCGCCAATTCGCGCGAAAAATCTCGGGCGCGTATGCGCCGCTCTCGTCCTCACACCCGGAGTTGCCCCACCAGAACCAGTCGCCGCTGTTCTCGTGGAACGGGCGCAGCAGTACGGGTACGTTTTCGGCTTGCAGCAGTAAGCAGTATTCCGCGACGAGGTCGAGGTACGCGTTAAACACGCCGATAACGCCCTCGTCGCCGCGATATATGCGCAGCATCGGCTTGTGCGGACTGCGCTCGCGCCCGTCGCGCGAATCGGTCGCCGTGCGGCACGAATTGTCGTAGCCATAGCCCTTGAAATTCCATTTGCCGTTTTCAAACAGCGGCTCGCCCGTAGCGCGGTTGCGGTTGCCGTTTATGTAGTCGTCATAAACCATCGCGGGGTCTGACATGTGCATTGAGAGCGTGGAAATCGACCCTCCGCGCCACTCGACAATCGAGCGCAGCGCGGAGCCGCGAACATAATCGCCGTCGGGCAATTGCTCAACGCGCCAAGCGTTTTCCATACCTATCAGCGACAGCGAGTCAAGCCCGAAAATCGCGGGGTTAGCGCCCACGAGGTCATAAACGTCGCTCGACTTTGCGTCCGCGCCCGCGTAACCGCCGCCGCCTTTTTCGTAGGGGTAATTCTGCACGCCGTAGAGCAAATATCCCGCGTCGGCAACTCCCTTGAGGTAAGCGAGCAGTTTCTTCGCGCACGGCACAGCGTCCCTGTCGCACGGGATAGCGGCGTAATCCTCCGTAATTTCCGGCGCGGGCGCGAACGCGGGCGTTGAACCGACGTAAGTTTCGGGCGCGTCTGTTTCCGTGAATGTCGGCGCGGTGTAATACACGTCCGCGTCATAGCCGCAATCAGGCGGCGCGTACAGCTTCAGCACAGCCGAATCGGCAGCTTTTGGGGAGTAGAGCCGCAGCGTGACCTTGCCGTAGAACCCGAGCGGCGCGTCGTCGGCGGAGCCCAAGTCCTCGCCGTCACCAAGAGTCAGCGCGTCCGCGACCTCGCCGTGAGCGGACAGCTCGGCATAGAACGCGGAGCCGAACCCCGTGACGGCGGGAATTTCGGGTTTGCTCAGGTCAATGCCGTGCGCCTCGGCGTACTCGCTTACCGATTGACCGCCGTAAGCCGCGAACATCTCAAGCCCGCGAATATCAACGGGAAAGGTGCCCCAAGGCATTGAGACGTTCCACGAATCGGAGCGCCCACGGCGGAACTTGTACGCGAGCGTGACTTCAAATGTGCCGGGACTTACGGAGCGCGGCAGCGCAATCTCCGTCACGAGTGTGTGGCTTGCGCCTTTGAGTATGCCGACACTAAGCTTTGTAAAGTTTTCAAGCATGGGGATACCTCCGATTATTCAAATTTTGTAATTTGCGGATATTTTACCATATATTACTCGCAAGCGCAATATGACGGACGTTTAACCCGAACCGAACGCGGCGGAAACTAAAAACCTGCCGCAACTCACTCTCAAGCTGCGGCAGGTTTTCTGTTTTATCGGCTGTTTAACCCTTGTAACTGCGCCTTTTTTCTATAGCCACCGCATGTTCCTTTTCGATGGTCAGGAAGAACGCCGCCACGCCCATAATCGCGGTGATGATGACAGGAACCCAACCCATCATGAGCGTTATGACGTTGATTACAGCGTCCGACTGCACGGGGAGCTTCGCGTCAAACCCCGCGACGGCGAGCGACAGCGTGAAAACCTGCGTCATACCCGCGACGGCGAGCTTGTTGACAAGGTTATCGGTCGTTGCAATCATGCTGTCAATTCGCCGCCCCTCATCTACCTCAATGATGTCCACAATCTCGTTGCGGTTGACGTTCAGCAGCACGAACGCGAGCGCGACGCTCAGTCCGAGCGATATTGCGTTGACGTACATCGCGCCGACAGAGGACGGCACGATGATGAACCAGACCTTGCCCAAAATGGCGACCGCCGTGCCGAGAAGCATCGCCTTTCTGCGACCGAGCCGCTTGTCAACCGCGCTGACGATGAACGAACCGCCGATGTTCGCCAGCAGAAACGCCGCCTGAATCATCGTCGCGGCGGAGGTGTTGCCGAGCATGTACGTCGAGTAGTACGTCACCGTGGTCATCAGCAGCATGTTGATAACGCCGTAGCATACGAAATACAGCGTGTTGAGCCACCACGATTTGCAGCGAACCAGCATTCCGACGACGCGCTTTACGCTGATGTGCTCGTCCTCTTCGGAAATCGGAATGACGCGCTCGCGCGTTGTGAAGTAATGGACAAAGCTCCCGGCAAGCACGATTATCGCCATTATCACGCCGACTATGAAGAACCCGCGTGAGCCGCCATCTTTGATTAGGTTGCCGTCCTCCCCTATCGCGCCGAAAATGCGCAGCAGCGGCAGACACGCAACAGCACCTACGCCGGAACCCAAGCCCGCGCCTATGTTGCGGAAGATGTTGATTGAGCGGCGGTCCGCGTCGTTATCCGTGGCAAGGCCGCTCATACTGTTGTAGGGTATGCCGGTGATTGTGTTGAAAACCTCGAACAGTACGTACACCGTGATTGCGAGGATAATCGTGAGCCGCTTCGTCGTGCCGAAATCCGTGAAGAGCATCACCGTCAAAATTCCCCACGGTATGGAGTACCATAGCGCGAACGGGCGCATCTGCTCGCCGCTCTTGAAGCGGTGGTTGACCGACCAGAAGCCCAGCAGCGGGTCGTTCACCGCGTCCCAAATCATGCCGATGGTCAGGATTATTCCCGCCCAAAACATGTCTACCTCAAGGACGTTCGTGAGGAAAAACAGGTAGTATGTGTTCTTGAATATGTATGTAATGTTGCTGGAGCAGGAAAACGCGCCGAACCCCAATTTTTCGCCGATTTTAATCCTTGGCGTCTCATTCATCTCAAAGCCCTCCAAAAAAAGTTTCGTAAAATGCGAGCATGCGCGTGTAATTCTCCACGCTGATATTTTCGTCGCGGTTGTGAATCGTGTCTTTTTCCTCGTTTGTGACTTGCATGGGAGTAAAACGGTAGATATTTTCGCATATATCGGAGTATTTGCGCGCGTCCGCCCCGCCCATCATGAGGTACGGCGAGACAATCGCGTCGGGGAACAGCGCCTTTGCGCCCGCGGCAATTCTGTCGTAGAACTCACCGCCGAGCGGCGATACCGGCGTTGCTTCGTCGTTGCACAGCGTGCGGATACTGATTGGAATCTCGGCGGCGAGCTTTTTGAAATGCTCGGTCACGGACGCAACCGTGTCGCCCGAGAGCAGGCGCACGTTGATTGTCGCCGTCGCGGACTGCGGCAGAACGTTTGCGGCATCGCTCGCCGTCGCCATCGTCGCGGCAAAGGTCGTGCGAATCATCGCGTTTGTCGTCGGCTGCTTTGACAGGACGCTCTTGAGCAGTCCGCCGAAAACGCCTGAATGACGAACCGCGAACGCCGTCGCGCCGCCCATCTCGGGAGCGACGTTTTTGAGCATCGCGAGAACCGGCGGTGTCAGTCGCGCCGGGAGCGGGTTTTTCTCAATGCGCCGTATGACCTCCGCAATCTGACCGAGCGCCGTGGTGCGCGGCGGCATCGAGCTGTGCCCGCCGTCGCCCTGCACGGTAATCTCGTAGTGGGTGCTGCCTTTTTCGGCGACGCCGATGAGCGCGACGGGCGACGTCACGCCGGAGAGCGCGCCCGTTACGACCATGCCGCCCTCGTCAAGCACGCCGCCCAAGGTAACGCCGCGCGCTTCCAATAGTGCGGCGATGTTCGCCGCGCCCCGCTCTCCGCCGACTTCCTCGTCATGCCCGTAGGCGAAATACACATCGCCCTCGGGCACAAAGCCCTGCCGCATGAGCGTTTGTGCTGCCTCCATGTGCGCCGTGAGCTGGCTTTTTATGTCCAGCGTGCCGCGCCCCCACACGCACCCGCCCTCAAGTGCGCCTGAAAACGGCGGGTGCGTCCAGTCGTCGCTTGCGGGAACCACATCGTAGTGCGCCGCGAACAGCACGGGCTTTCGCGACGCGTCCTTGCCGCGCCAGCGAAAAAGCAGCGAATAGGTGTTGACGTGCTCAACCTCGCACGTCTCGTGAAACAGAGGGAACGCGCCCTTCAGAAAATCCAAGAACTCGTCGAACGGGGCAAAGTTCGTCTTTTCGTAGTCCTGATTGCTCACCGTAGGGATTTGGATAGCGCGTGACAGGCGCGCTACAGCGTCGCTATAGGCTGTGTCCACAGTATAACCCCCTCTTACATTTATATAAGCACATGTTTATCATGATAACCGCTAAATGTCAAGAGACATTTAGTCCGACCCCGCGCGGACGCTTGACGAGCTTCGCCCGACGTACAAGCTCAATGACAGCTCGGTGGAGAAGTTACAATTTTGGGTACATTTTGCGTTTTTCTCTTGCTTTTTCCGAAAATTATGATATTATCGTAAGCACAAAACTTAACTGATGGAGGACACAACATGAAACTAAAGAAACTCGGCGTAGTGCGGTACTTGTTCGCGCTGCTGCTAACCCTCGCGCTGTTCGCGCTGCTGCCCGCCCTGAACCCAAACGCAAGCGCGGCGGTGGCAATCGAAATTTCGATTGGAGACACGCCTATCAACATTACTGGGGACAGCGGTGCCGGATGGGCGTGGGACGCGAGCGAACAAACGCTGACGCTTTCAGGCGACATCACAAAAGTAAATATCATCAATACCGACCTTGTGACTATCGTCATTGACGGCGTGGTCGCTATCGGTGGTGATTACAGTATTGTCGCGGCTGGTCCGCTCACAATCATGGGCAATGGGGGCGGCGATGACTCTCTCATAATCGAATCTACATATACCGGCATTTCTGCATATGGCGTTGATGCACTATTAACAATCGAAAACATAACGCTAACCATAACCTCCAGTTCATCATACGGCATAGATTGTATCAGCGGGAGCGTGACAATAAACAATGCTGATGTAACAATTTCTACTTCTGCTTATTACAACACTACAATTTATGCTAACGACTACGTCACAATCGACGCAAACTCAATTGTGAAACTTCAAAACGAAAATATCGACGATACCGGCAACACCTATGTCTCATCATTTATTCACAGAGTATTGATAAATAGCGGCACAATATCATATTGGACAACTACCGATATAACCGGCACTATTATAGATGACGTGTCGCCGCTCCCCGCGTTTTTGGACGTGCATAACTACGATTACGAATACGTGGGCGACGAATACCTCGGCGATAAAGAGCACCCGATACTGATTCAAACACCCGCCGAGCTGCAAAACATTGATTGTATTAGAGACTTTCAGAATTTGCTCTTCACAAACAACGGCAGTAAAGGCGAGTTCCCGATATACGTAAAATTAACCGCGACGGAATACGACCTCAACGGCAATTGGGAACCTCCCTATCTAAATGGCGAATTCGGGCGCATTTATATAGACGGTAACAACGCGGAAATCGTCGGGTTGAAAGTAAATGTAGTAGATGACTACTACGACTACTCCGCCGGACTGTTTGCCAAAATATATAACGTTGAAATACAAGACCTAACAATCGTAAATCCTCAAGTTTACGGCGGCTACGCCGGTGCGCTCGTCGGGATTGCCGACGCTTCCTACATCAGCGGCATTCAGGTAATCGAAGCGGACATTTCATCCTTTTTTATTGCCGGCGGCATCGTTGGATATGTTGGTGATGAAATGGACGGCGGTAGTTACGGCGCTACTGTAATCAAAAACTCCGGCGTGACGGGCGGCACAGTAACGGTTTTTCCCACTGAAGGTAGCAGCGCCGCCGGTGGTATCGCGGGTCTTTTATTCAGCGGCACTATCTACAACACCTATAACTACGCCAATATTTCAATAGGCGCGGTAACCGACGCAGATATGATTTTTGCAGGAGGCATTGTCGGCTATATCGTACATGATGGCGTAGGGATTAAGTGCATATTCAACTCCTACAACGTCGGAGACGTGACAGTTGCCGCGGGCGCAGCAGCCGATTTAATCGGCGTCGGCGGTATCGCGGGTTACTTGGAGGACAACGCGGTGAACAACTACTCGAGCGGCACGGTTTCGGGACCCGACGGCACGTTCGGACAGGCGTTCGGCATTGTTGCCGACGGCGAGTTCACGATAGCGCGCAATTACTTTACGGGCAGCGGCGTGGGCGACGCGTTTGCCGTGCGAATTGCAAGCCTTGCGGATTTGCTTGCGGCTCTGAACGACGGTCTGTCGGTCGTTGAGGACTTGAATATTGACGGCGGCGGCAAAGTAATCGAGCCTTGGACAATAACGGGCGAATCAAGCTTCGGTTTGCTGCCCAACCGCGCGAGTATGCCGATTCACGGCGCGGGCTCGACTGACAACGGCGACACCAAAAGCAACAACAACGTCGAGTTTGTGCCCGGTCCCGCGAGTTACGCGCTCGTTTCATCTGCGGGCGAGGGCGGCACGATTTCCCCGCTCGGCACAACCAATGTGAACGAGGGGCGCAACCAGTCTTACGCGATTACGGCTAATGAGGGTTACAAAATCAAATATGTAACGGTTGACGGCGCAAGCGTCGGCGCTGTCGCGAGCTATTCATTCACGAACGTGCGCGCAACGCACACAATCAGCGCAAGTTTTGAAGCACTCGCGGCGGAGGAAACTCCCGAGCCCGAGCCGACCTCGACCCCCGAAACACCGATTGAGCAGCCCCGCGCGGTTACGCACACAATCACCGCAACAGCCGCGAACGGCGGCGCAGTAACGCCCTCGGGCGCGACGACAGTTCCCGACGGCGGTAGTCAAGGTTACGCAATCAATGCGAACGCGGGTTACAGAATTGCTGTTTTGCTGGTTGACGGCGTTGAGCTTGCAATCGGCGACCACCCGACGGCGTACACATACGACTTCACCGACGTGCGCGCCGACCACACAATCAGCGCGAGCTTCATCTCCGAGCCTGACCTGTTCGGCGACGACGTGCCCTACGGCGGCAATGACACGGCGGTTGTGAACCCGCCGAAAACGGGCGACAATCCGTCGGTTGCGCTGTTCCTGCTGATGTTCGTCAGCGCGGGCGCGGTTGCCGTTCGCGTGCGGCGCGGCAACAAGGTTGAGGATTGATTTAGGGTACTTCGGAACAATAACAAACGCGCCGAGACTGTCTCGGCGCGTTTTATGCGCGGTAACGGTGAGGACATGCAAAAGCCCTCTCACACCGTCGCTTTGCAATTAGCTTATTTCACCACTTAAATATTAAGATTAGTTGCAACATACATATCGGCAGATAATTCTCACAAAATAACAGCGGCGCGTTCGCGTTGCCGTCAATTCTCAACGGGCTTGACACCTACAACGCGAAGTTATATACTTCAAACGGAGAATAATCATGATTTGTGAGGTGCTGTATGATTAAAACAATATATCTTGCGGGCGGGTGCTTTTGGGGATTGCAAAAGTATCTTGCTTTGATTAAGGGCGTAACGCAAACCGAAGTCGGCTACGCAAACGGCGCGACGACTAACCCGACTTATGAGCAAGTTTGCGCGGGCAGCGGTCACGCCGAAACCGTACGCGTGGACTACGACGACAGCGTTATTTCGTTGACGCGACTGCTCGATTTGTACGCGGACGCTATCGACCCGACCTCCGTAAATCGGCAGGGCGGCGATGTTGGAGTGCAATATCGAACGGGAATTTACTATATTGATGAAGCTGAACGTGCAATAATCGCGGGCTGGCTTGTTTTGCTCGGCGAAAGTATAACAATACCCGTCGCGATTGAACTAAAACCACTCGATAATTACTATTCGGCGGAGAAATATCATCAAAACTATCTCGATAAAAACCCGAATGGCTACTGCCATATCAGAAAAGACAAGTTTGAGTGTGCCGCGAACGCTGTTCACGACACAAAAAACGATAGATTGCGCGAAAAACTCACGCCGCTACAGTACGAAGTCGCGGTGAGCGGCGCGACGGAACCGCCGTTCGACAACGAGTATTTTGACAACTTCGAGCCGGGCATTTACGTTGACATTATCAGCGGAAAACCGCTGTTTGTCTCGACGGATAAGTTCGAGTCGGGCTGCGGCTGGCCTGCATTTTCAAAGCCAATTGATGCGTCTCTTGTCCGCGAACTAGCCGACAACTCTTACGGCAGAACGCGCACGGAAGTCCGCGCGAGCGAATCGGACGCGCATCTCGGTCACGTTTTCGACGACGGCAAGCCGGAACTCGGCGGGCTGCGTTACTGCATAAACAGCGCGTCCCTGCGTTTCGTGCCGAAAGCGGATATGGAGCGCGAGGGGTATGGCGAGTATCTTGCGCTGGTAAAATAAGCTTTTGAATCGCACAATCGGTAGATATGCGCAGTTTTAATACAGAATTTAGACACAGGAGGCTACAACAATGACCGACAAGCAAGTTTTTGATATAATTCTCACTCTCGCCGAGCGGGAGGACAACATTCGCGCCTTTCTAATGGAAGGTTCGCGGGCGAATCCACTTGCAACGCAAGACAAATGGCGGGATTTCGACATCGTGTATGTCACCCGCGCCAACGCGCCCTACATCGACGGCGAGTGGCTCAAACGCGAGTTTTTACCGCAATTCGGCGAGGTTGCGGTTAAGCAAATACCCGACAACGGCGACCCGAACCTTGTTTACACGTGGTTAATTCAATTTGCAAGCGGGGTTCGCGTCGATTTGACGTTCAATTCGCTTGAGTTTTTGTCGCGCCCCGACGTAAAGTTAGAGCGCGCGACTGTCGTTTTGCTCGACAAAGATGCTCACTTTGCCGACATTCCTGCGCCAAGTGAGCGGGATTATCTGCCGAAACGTCCGACAACGCAGGAGTTTGCCGATTGTTGCAACGAGTTTTGGTGGGTTTCGCCGTATGTGTCAAAAGCGTTGGCGCGAGGGCAATTACTGTTAGCTTTGGAGCTGCTAAACGAGGTTGTGCGACCGGAATATACACAAATGCTGGTCTGGTTCGGTGGGGCAAAGACTGATTTTGCGGTGAATTTTGGCAAGCACGGTTGGAATATCGGACAGTTCGTGCCGCAATACTTATACGAACCGCTCATAAACAGCTATCCGCACGCGGAGCATGTCGAAATCAGCACAGCATTGAACGAACTAATAAGCTCTTTTCCCGCGCTTGCCGCGCAAACTGCGGACATGCTTGGGTTCCATTATGACGCAAGTGAGGGAGAACGGACGACAAAGTTCATTCGCGAGTATTTCAGGAGTGCTCAAAACGCAGGAGAGTAATATGCATGAATGAATAGTTTTGACGCAGAAGAAGAAGCACACAATTACAACAATATAGGCAGGAAGTGACATAATGCAACTCGGATTCATCGACTTTTCAAGAGACGAACGCAACAAAATACTCGCAACGCTGGATTTGCTCGGCGAGCACACCGCGTTGGACGAACTTGGCATCGGAACTATCCGCGACGCTTACGCGGATATACTGTTTCCGGGAATTTCCACTATCCAAACGAGAGCAAAGTATTTCGTTTTGATACCGCATTTATTCAACATCGCGGCAATACACCAGTTTTCGAACGGGCGAGAGTTGCACAAATGGCTGACAAACCGTGAGGATAAGCTGGTTGAAACGCTCGTGCGAAACAGCGGCGATGAATACGGCATTATCGGCAGTCGTGCCCTGCAACAGCAACGCGCGGTCAAGCAAAAGCCGTCGTCGATATACTGGAACGGACTGCGCACATTCGGCATTTTGCGCGATTCCAAAGCGTCAATAAGCGCCGTATGTAACGCGGCTTGCGCTATTGCAAAACGAAAAAGTAATGTGAAGTTGAAAGCCGACAGCGAGACATTTGACGACATGACCGCAGACTCCGCAGAGTTTACGCTGTTTTCACCAATTTCGCCGGATTATGAGCTTGATACCGCTATAACTATCAATTTAACGCATAAAGAAGCTGCATATCTTGCCGATAAAATCACAAACGCGACAAGCTCCAAGGGCACATTACTCGCGTTTCTAATCATTAACAGCCTAAATTGCGACAGCTTTGACGAGATTCCGACAGATATTCTGCCGCAAACAATCCGAGACGATTATTTGCGAGCGAAAGCCTTTTCCGACTTCATCTTTGGCGCGCATATTCGATACAATGTGATATATTCTGAATACCGCGATACTGACATGGCGGTGAAATTTACAGCATGGCGCGATGAATTTGATGCAAGAAACTTTGAACTGACCGATATTTTGACGCGCGTTAGCTGCAATTACGCGACGGGAAAATTCTGCGAGAGTTTTCTTGCCGAAGTTCGCAAAAATGATACCGACGCAATCGACGAATTGCTCATCACCCGCGAAATAGCGGTCAAAGCAGAGCGCGCAAAGCTGCGAAAACCGACGGAATATCCCTATGCGCGCCCCGTGTACAATAATAAACTCGATTTTCGTTTCGGTACGGCAAAAACTATTATAAGCGATATTATAAGCGGATTGGAGCAATAAAATGTCAATGTTTGATACTGCAAATAACAGATTGAGCTACGGCGAACTGCTGCAACCCGAAGTCGGGTATCACTTGGACTTCGCTGTCGGACTTACATATTCGCTCGACCTTGAAGCCCTGCTCGGCATTCCCGTCTCGCTCGGACTGCTGGACGAAACGGACTCGGAGCTTATGCGAAGCCCGTTTTACATACTTGAAGCAATCCGCAAAAGCGGCGACAATCTCGCGATATTCTGCAACGCCGGCAGTATCGCCATGCCGCAGAAAATCGAAAGTGTGTACTCACTTTTGGAAAACAGCGTGTTTGAAGTCAAACTGCGAAATAAGCAGAATTTCCACCCAAAGTTGTGGATAATCAAATACGCCAACGCGGACGGGCACGCCTATATCAAAGTCCTCGTACTAAGTCGCAATTTGACGTTCGACACGAGTATTGACATGTGCGTCGCAATGCAGGGCGCGGTTACGCGCGTAAAGCGAAACCGCAACAAGCCGCTCGCGGATATGCTCAATTTCGTCAACAGGTATGCAAACACAGATAAGCATAAAAAAATCGCAAGTCTCGCGGAAGATATTTTATACGTAAAAGACTTCGACATTTCGCACCCGTTTGAGGATTATGAGTTCCTGCCGCTCGGAATCGGCGACGGCTATACCGCGAATGAAACGCGCTTGTTTGAGCGCAAGCACAACATTTTCGCCGTATCGCCATTCGTGAGCGACGACGTTATGAGCACGCTTGCCGATTGCAACGGTAAAAAAGTACTGTTGACGCGAAAAGCGTCAGTCACGCGAGAAGCTTTGGAGCAATTTAACAAGGTTTACGTCACAAAGGAGCTTCTAACGGACAACGAGTTCGGCGTAAAGCAGGACATTCACACAAAGCTGTACTTTACGCAGACGAATGACGGGAATTTCCTCTACATCGGCTCCGCAAACGCCACGCACAACGCGTTTTACAAGAACGCGGAATTCCTCTTAAAGCTCAAATACAAGCCGTATTCCATAGGTTTCGACACGTTTCAGCGCGACTTCATTCCCGAAGAGAACTGCCCTTATGAGCGTATCAAGTCCGCGCCGGAGCCGCAACTGTCGGACGGCGTTCAGGAAGCTGTTGACAGGGCATTCAAAGAAGCGATTTACGCAGTTCGCGGCGCGACTGTTGCCGCAAACGGAGATAAATTCGACATTTGCGTCGATTCAAGAGTGTTAAAAACAACTGAAACCGTAAAAATCGCGCCACTCCAGCGGCAGGAATTGTTAACAAATCTGTCGGATAATGCGAACTTCGGCGGGTTATTGCTTCGAGAACTAAGCGAGTTTTACATTCTGTGGGTTCATGGGCAAAAGCGTGTTATCAAAATCGCGACAAAGGGAATCCCGAATGACCGCGACGACGCTATATATAAAGGGATAATCAACAGCGAACCGAAATTTCTGGCGTATGTATCGTTCATGCTTTCGGAGGATTACGCCGTCGGCGCGCTTGAAGCGGAGGACAACATGCGCGCGCTGACAGGCGACGACTCCGCAAACGCGCCCGTTTACGCGGCGATTTACGAAAAACTGCTCAAAACAGTTCACCGAGAACCGTCGCGCTTACGCGCGCTTGCCGATGTAATGCGACGGCTCGATAGTGCAATAATCGGAGAGGATTTTACTAAAATGTACGAGCAATTTAAGCTTGCGGCGAGGAGGTTGAAGAAATGACACCAAAAGACTTTCAAAAGGCTACGGCAGACCGCATATTGGCGGTTTTTCGCGGCGGTCAAAACAGGGTGCTGCTCGCCGACGAGGTTGGGCTTGGCAAAACCATCGTGGCGAGCGAAGTCATTCGCCAAGTTTCGGAGTGGCACCGCGTTGAGAAGAACGACGACCACTTCAAAGTTGTATACATATGCTCAAACATCAACATCGCCGCGCAAAACGCCAAAAAGCTCGGCATCAGCGACTTAATGAACGTCTCCGAAAGCCGTTTATCCATGCAACACTTGAAGCTCTATCAAAGCCGCGGGCGTGAGCATGAATACGAACAGCTCATTCCGCTGACGCCCGCGACGTCGTTTTCAATGACCTCCGGTTGCGGCACGCAGGAGGAGCGCGCGTTGATGTTCGCCATTTTGAAACGTCTGCCCGAATTTCAGGGGCGCGAGACGGAGCTGCGCGACTTCATGGCTTACAATGCCGAGAAATATTGGGCTTGGTACGTCGATTATTATGAGAACGAAGTGCAAAAGTGCGACGCCAACGGCAGTCGATACATTGAAGAAATCACGGCGGAATTGCAGAAACGTCTCGACGCGGAAGGCGCGCTTTGCGGCAACATTCTTGACGTTCTAAACTCGGCTTCGCCGCAACCCACCGAAAGCAGAGCGCTTATCAACGGCTTGCGGGAAATATTCGCGGAAATCGGTCTGGACAAGCTGGAGCCTGACCTCGTTATCATGGACGAGTTTCAGCGTTTCCATGACTTGATACAACCCGCGTCAGGCGAACAGGGCAAATTGTCGCGGCGGTTTCTGCAAAACAACGATGCAAATGTCAAGGTTTTGCTCTTGTCGGCAACGCCGTACAAGGCGTATTCTACCCCCGCGGAGGTCAGCGAGGACGAAAAAACCGAGCACTACCGCGAGTTTATGGACGTTATGCAATTCCTACTGCATGGCGATGATGACACAAAAATGCAGCGTTTCAAAACGGTATGGCGCGACTATTCGCGTGCGCTTACCGAGCTGTCAAAGGGCGACTTTACGTTGCTATTCGCGCGGAAGAACGCCGCCGAGGAGGAGCTTTACAGCAGCGTCAGCCGAACGGAGCGATTTAGCAGCGGCATTATCGACGACAGCGGCGCGTGCGAGGTAGCGATAACGGACGGCGACATTCTGTCATACAGCGCAATGCAGCGAGTGTTGGACGAAATAAACGACAAGAATAGCCGCACGTTGCACTATCGCGATGTTCCGCTAGATTACGTAAAATCCTCGCCGTATCTGCTTTCGTTCATGGAATATCAACTAAAGGAGCAAATTACTGACTATTTCACGAAGCACCCCGAGCTTGGTGATACTATAAAGGCAAACGCGAAATACTTGCTGCTTAAGAAAAGCGCAATTCATAACTATCAGCCTATTGCTGCAAACAATGCCCGATTGCAAAAGCTGAAAAAGGTCGTGTTTGACGACGGAAAAAATGGCGCGGAGAATTTGCTGTGGCTACCGCCGTCAAAGCCGTATTACAAAACAGGCAGCGTGTTCGACAAGAATAAGCATTATTCAAAAGTCCTGCTGTTTTCCTCGTGGGCGATGGTGCCGCGCATGGCTTCCGCGATGCTCTCATATGAGGCAGAACGACTGACAATCGGCGCGCTTTATCACAGCGCGAACACAAGGCGCGGCAGAGGCTACTTCGCGGAGGACAAACGCCGTTTCGGCACCGAACGCTTAAAAGGCGAGCCACAAGACCTGATTTGCTACGTTTCGCCGACGCTTGCGCGGCTCTACGACCCGTTGCAACACATCGGAAAAGACATAAAGCAAATACGGCGAGAACTCGCCAAGTTAATTCAACCGCTGCTTGATTCCGCGAAGAAGAAGTACAGTCTCCGCGAAAGCGGCGGCAAGGGCGCGAAGTCGTTGCTTGCGGTCTTGAAATTTCTTGACGGGGCAACCGAAATTCCGCCTACGGACATTCCCGTCGGAGCCTGCGACCTGCTCGTCAATATGGCAATCGGCTCGCCCGCAATCTGCGCCTACAGACTTCCAGGGTTCGACGCAAGCCTTGCCGAAAAGCTTGCGGATAAAGTGTTTGTTCGTTTGTTTCAAAAAGCCGAAAGCTCCGCCGTGCTCGATTTGCTTTACGGCGGCAAAAGCGACGATTCGTACTATGAAAACGTCATCAAGTACTGCGTTGACGGCAATTTGCAATCTACATTGGACGAATACGCGCACATTCTCGGCGAAACGGGCACCGCGCTCTGCGCCGCGATTATTGACGCGGTTGCCGATACCACGAGCTTGAAAATTGACTCGTCCGAGAGCTATATCGGCATGTCCGATGAAAAGATGAGTATCCGCACGCACTTTGCCGTTGGTTACTTCAACGCCAAAGTCAGCGACGAGAACGTGCAGCGCGCCGACAAAATTCGGAAAGCGTTCAACTCGCCGTTTCGCCCGTTCGTCTTGTCCACGACCTCAATCGGGCAGGAGGGCTTGGACTTCCACTACTACTGCCGCAAGGTCGTCCATTGGAATTTGCCGTCGAACCCCGTGGACATTGAGCAGCGCGAGGGGCGCGTAAATCGCTACAAATGTCTCGCTTTGCGCCAAAATATCGCGGAAAGATACGCCGACGAGCCGACGTGGGACGCGATGTTTGAAGCGGCGGCGCGGGCGGAAAAAGGCGCGCAGTCGGACCTTGTGCCGTACTGGTGCCTATCGGACAGGACGGCGACTTCGGTTAAGATAGAGCGCATTGTGCCGATGTACCCGTTGAGCCAAGACAGGCTGAAGTACGAACGCCTAATCAAGATACTGTCGTTCTATCGGCTCACGCTCGGGCAACCGCGCCAGGAAGAACTGGTTGAGCTAATCAGCAAAGAAATCTCGCCGAACGAGATTGATTCGCGCCTGTTCATAGATTTGTCGCCATACAACAGACTGCGCGGTCGTTGACGGGATAGACTGCGACAAGAGCGAAGTCGTGAGCGTTATCGCGCCGATAATTCCAAACTATATGCGCAAAACCGGTTGTGTATTGGTACCTACTGCGAAATGGAGGGCGTACTAAATGAAGAAACGAATAATTATTATATTGATTGTGTGTGTTGCGATGATTCCTTTAATAGCGCTTTCGTTATACGTGCATTTCCCTTGGGTGTCATTTCCCACAACAAGCTCTTCTAATATGTTAACACTTGCGCGTAATACACGTCTATCCACAAATAAGATTACTTTGAGACACTATGTAAATGGTGTGCACATCAGCGATTACGTGCTTGAGTTAAAAATCGGAATGGGCATTCAGGAAACACGTGAATATGTACTCCCACCCTTGGAAAACGGGAAAGTAGAGGTCATTGTTGAATTAGAAGATGAATTAAATAGTAGTGTAATAATTGTCTACAATCAAGCGCGCGATTTGTACGAAAACGGGTTGCTGATATATTTTACCGATAATGACAGCATGTTTTCTATAGTAAACGGCGAATATCTCTACGACCGATATGTCTATTTTGCTTCGGGCAAAGAGGATTCATGCTACTTTCGGGAAGCATTTTCTTCGGAATGGGTAGTCATAGATAATGCCCCGCCACTCAAGAGGTTTGCTCGAGAAGAAATGGGTTATATTCCTTCCGATGGTCGGCAAGAATACGAGTGGGTTAAATATGTTTTTGGAAGTGCTACTCGAAAAGTATAAAATAGCCGAAAACGCCACAACAAAATGCTCGGACGCAAGCTGCAAACAGCGAGTATTCCCGACGAGCTGCGAACGCTTTACCGCGATTTGAGCGGCAACCATTGGGCGTTCGCCAACATGCTCGAAGCGTCGGTGGCGCACGATTATGTTCGTGATGCGAATGGGAATGAGAGTTGGCAGTAGGTTAATAGCGGCGAGTGCGGAACCTGTGGTGGGGCTGGTGTTTGGTGTTTATTATGGCGCAAAACAGCGTTATTTGATGAAGCATAGAGCAACGACAAACGCCTCAAAACGCCGCAATATCAAGGAAAACGAGAAGTGGCGCAGCGTCCTAAAACGCCGCGCCACCTTGGCGGAGCACACTTCGTCAAATCCGAAACCTCGACCTCTGCTAAACTGACCGTCCGAGCGTCGCTTTTGTAATTGTAGGTAAACACAATCCTGTCGTCGTAGAGATAAATCGCGTTCACGAATATGTCGATTATAGCCCGCTGAAACGCCTTATCGTTTATATCGCCACCCTTGAAACGGCTAATCCAGAAGATTATTTGTTCCTCCGTCAGTAAAGCCTGCTGTAATTCCGCCTGCAAAATAGCGATTTCCAAGTCAGACTTCCGCGCTTCAAGTTCTTCGAGTTTATTCTTCGTCGTCGGTATCAGCAAGCCCTGAACGATTGCGTTTGCGAGGTTTTCCAATCCCTTTTTGGTTTCTTC
>JAISKH010000096.1 GCA_031261325.1 Oscillospiraceae bacterium | reverse complement strand
TAAAAAAACACGCGCCATCGGATTATCCGATGGCGCGTTATTTTTATTTTTCTGTATTATCCATGATAATATTGCCCGTATTTTGTGCGCAGAGTACCGTATGGGTCGCGGTTGAGCTCAACCAGCGTTTTGCTGTTTCTCGCGGATTCTTTCGTGTACATCGCGGTTAGCGCCGCGGATTTTCCCATTTCGTGCAGTTCGCCTAATCCCGCCGCAGCGATTCGGTTGGATTCCGTTACCGCGTCGTACAGCATGTACTGTGTCTGCTGAATTGAATCCAATCTCTCAATTACGACTTCCATTTTGTTTATAATTCGGTTCAGGCGCAGCTCGTTTTCAAAAATATTATATGCGCCCTCATGACCCTGCAAGTCGCTGCAACGCCCGGATTCTATGTATTCCGCAAACATCGCGACGGGAATCAAGCTGCGGTACTTCGGGAAGATGATACCGTAACCGTAAAGCTCTTTAAGGATTTTTTCCGTCGAGCTTAGTAACTGATTGATATTGTTCAATTGGGGTTGCAAAAGAGCTTTTTGTCGATTTTCGTTTTCCAAGCGGGTTGCTTCTCGACGCAAAGCGGTTTGGTACTCTCCCTCAATGCGTGGCTGGTCTGCGGCTTCCCTACGTTTCTTTAGAGAATCTGATGCACGTCTTCCCGCAAAAGGTCCTATGACCCATACCGAGATTAACATAATAGCAAGTTCAACGCCTTCACTATTAAAAAGAAGTCCTACTACTCCGGCTAATATTATCATCACCGCTACCACCGCAAACCAAACAAAGATTCCAAGACCGATACTGCCTTTTGCCGTTGAAACTCCTCGTACCATTTCTTTCACTTTACCAAGTTCATTTATGTCCTCACTCAATTTTGTTTTAATTTGTTTCGCCATGTATATTACCTTTTCGCAGTGCAATACCTCCAACAGGTAATCCCTCAATGCCTTTGTGTCCTCGTTCATTTTATCCGCGCCACCTTTGTATTGAAGTTAGGCTCATTGTTTACGCGTAAACAATGAAACACCATGGTGTTTCGCCTTTTTTTGCATTTTACCACAATGCGGTACGCTGTGCAAGCTTTTTTCAATTTGCATTATAAATAATTCCCGCATATTTACCAAAGGCTATTGACACGAAGTGTTTTTACGTTTATAATAACAATAAAGATTCTTATTATTGAATACACATTGAAAGGGGTATTACATGAAACTGGAAAAGAAGGTCGCGTTCGTTACGGGGGCAAGCTCGGGTATGGGGCACGCCATCGCGCTGTTATTCGCCAAGGAGGGCGCGGAGGTTATCGCGGTCGCGCGGCGCAAGGACCGTTTGGACGCGCTCGTCGCCGATGCGGCGGGCTTTGCGGGGCACATTCACGCGACGCAGGGCGACGTTGCCGACGCGGCGGGGATTGCCGCGGTTATTGACGCAAGCGTTAAGCAGTTCGGCAAGCTTGACATTCTCGTCAACTGCGCGGGCGTAATGGACGAGATGATGCCCGCAGGCGAGACGACGGACGAGCTGTGGGACAGCGTTCTTGCCGTTAACCTTAAGGGACCGTTCATTCTCGCGCGCGCGTTCATCAATCAGGTGCCGGAGGACGGGCAGGGCGTAATCGTGAACATCGCGTCAATCGGCGGCTTGCAGGGCAGTCGCGCGGGCGCGGCTTACACCGCGAGTAAGCACGGCGTTATCGGGCTTACGAAGAACATCGCGTTCATGTACGCGGGGCGTATTCGTGCGAACGCGGTTGCTCCGGGCGGCGTTAACACCGAAATCGGCGTTGGCATCAAGAATCCCAGTCCGCTGGGCGCAAAACGCGCGAGCGCGGGCATGTCCACGAATCCGCGCATGGGCGAGGCGGAGGAAATCGCGAACGCGGTGCTGTTCCTCGCTTCCGACGACTCGAGCTTTATCAACGGCACGACGCTTGTCGCCGACGCGGGTTGGACCGCGTATTAAGAGTAATATAGTAGCTGCTGAAAATCCCGCCTTTCGGCGGGATTTTTTTGATTTGTAATCTTTGGCTAGTCCAGATATTTTGACAGCACGTCGAGCAGCGCCTCAACCTCAACGGGTTTGGAGAGGTAGCCGTTCATGCCTGCGTCTATGCAGCGTTGCATGTCCTCTTTGAACGCGTTTGCCGTCATTGCGACAATCGGCACGTCGGACGCGTGCTGCGTGCCCAAGGCGCGAATGCGCATCGTCGCGCTCACGCCGTCAAGCACGGGCATCTGCATGTCCATGAGCACAACGTCGTACTCCTCGCCGCTGATAAAGGCTTGCACCGCTTTCAGTCCGTTTTCGGCGGTTTCAACCGTCACGCCCGTATGCTCAAGCAGGGCGAACACAATTTCGCGGTTAATCTCAATGTCCTCGACGAGCAGGATTCGCTTGTCGCCCCAGTCGTGCTCGTCCGCCGCCGCCATGTCCGTGTGCTCCGTCGTGCCGAAAAGCTGCATCAGCTTGTCGTACAGCATTGAGGGCAGGAGCGGCTTTGACAGGAAGTGATTCACGCCGATTGGCTTCAGCTTTTCGGAAATTTCGGTGGTGTCAACGGCGGAAACCATGACGATATGCGTTTCCTCGCCGATAATCTCGCATATGGAACGCGCCGCCTTTTCGCCATTCACGCCCGGCATTATCCAGTCAAGGAATACCACGTCATACGGTTCGCCGATGTTCTCCGCTTCGCGCACCGCGTCTATCGCTTCCGCGCCGCCGAACGCCGTGTCGCAACGGAGCGAGAAATTGAGCAACATGCCCGTGAAGTAATCAACTACGTCGGCGTTGTCGTCCACGACTAGAATGCGCAGACCGGAACGCAAGCCGTTCGCGGAGTAGCGGCGGTTTTTCTTGCCCCAGAGGGCGTTTACTTCAAAGATAAACGTTGAGCCGTGCCCCAGTTCGCTGTCAATCCAGATGTCGCCCTCCATTAGCTCAACGATTTTCTTGCAGATGGCAAGTCCCAATCCCGTGCCGCCGAACTTGCGCGTTATGCTGCCGTCCGCTTGCTCGAACGACTCGAACAGTCGTTCCTGCTGCTCCCGCGATATTCCGATGCCGCTGTCCTCTACTTCGACGCGCAGCTTGAGCGCGCCCTCTCCGACCGTGCGCGACGAGACGCGCATTGTGATGCTGCCGTAATCGGGCGTGAATTTGCAGGCGTTTGTCATGAGGTTAATCAGCACCTGTGACAGGCGCAGCTCGTCGGACACTATCATGTTCTTGAACGGCTTCGGAAATTCGAGACGGAAGTTTTGGCTCTTCTCGTCCATTTTTACCTGAACGACGTTGATGACATGCTCAAGCATACGGTCAAAGTCAAACTCCTCGTTGACGATTTCAAACTTGCCCGACTCGATTTTTGACATGTCAAGCACGTCGTTGATAATGCTGAGTAACTGGCGCGACGAGTCGTCGATTTTCCGCAGGCACTCCTGTATGCGCTCCGCGTCCTCCGCTTTCCTCGCGATTGTCGTCATGCCGATAATCGCGTTCATCGGCGTGCGTATTTCGTGGCTCATGCGGGAGAGAAATTCGCTCTTCGCGACGGTGCTTGCGAGTGCTTCCTCGCGCGCCTGAATGATGCGGTCAACCATGTCGGCGTGCATGACGGCGGAAGCTATCATGCGTCCCGCGGAGGTTATTATGTCCTCTTCCTCACGCGTAAACATGCGCTCGCTTGTGTAATCCTCGAACGAGATGAAGCCCCAGAACTGCTCGCCCAGCACTATCGGCGTTACGAGCAGGGACTTCAAGCCGCGTACCGCTTCCTCGTCATACATCGCGCCCTCGGGCATTTGGCGCGTCAGCATGTTGATGACCTCGAGCCTGTTATCCTCGTGCAAGCCGGGCAATATTTGCGAGAACGGGTAATCGACAAGCTTTCTGTCTACGCCGTCCTTCCACCAGCCCGTGATTTGGGCGGACATAATTACGCCGTTTTCACGGCGGTTGCGCCAGAGGAACGCCCTGTCCACGCCGAGCGTCTCGGCAAGGAGCACGAGCGACTCGCGCACGGTTTCAAATACGGGCAGGTCGCCCACCTCGCCGATTAGCTTTGCGGACACATTGTTCACGTCCGACAGCAATCTGTCGCGGCGGCGCAGGGCGCGCTCCGTCTCGCGCAGCGTCGTCAGGTCGGCGAGATACATGACGATTGCGAACGAATCTTTATATGGTATGCGCTTCATGACGACGCTCATTGACGCGAGCACGCCGTTCAGGTTGAACTCCGTCTCAAACTGCGCGTAGCCCTCCCGCGCGACATAGGCAAGTCTTTCGACAAGGGCAATCGACTCCCTGCCGCCTGATTGATACTCGGGCAGCATTGCCGCAAAGCGCGGCGCAAGCTCCGCTTTCATTTCGTCAAGCGACGCGACGCCTATTGTTTTCATCGCGGCGGGGTTCGCGTCAATCAGCCTGAAATGGTCGTCAAACAGCATGTTGATATGCGGGCTTGCCGCCATCATCGCCGATGAAGTGAGCTGCGCGTGCTCCATGCCGCGAAGCGAGCGTTGCACCTCGATTTGCAGCTGCTCGTTGTGCCGCTCTATCTCTTGCAGCGCGTCGCGCAATTCGTCGTGCGCGCGCACGGTCGCGTCGATATTTATCAAGCCGCCGAGGATTCGGGTCGGCTTGCCCATTATGTCGGTTGAAACGGTGCTGCCCATGTTCATGAACCATATGTATTGACCGTGCGCGTCCCGCGCGCGCATTTTGAACGCATAGTACGGCGCGCCGCCCTCGAAATACGAGTCCATTTCGCGGTGAATATGCTCAATATCCGCGGGGTGCACGAACTGCTCCGCGTCCGTGGACGACATTTCGATGTCGCGCAGAGGTCGGTCGAACAGCGCTTCGCAGTCGCTGTTGAATATAATAGTATCTGTAAGCAGGTTCCATTCCCACGCGCCCGTGCCCGCAAGGTGGGCTATGTGCTTGCGGTTGACGTTTTCCGCTTCTTCGCGCAGGTGCGCGGCGTGGTTTTCCGTGATGTCCTGAAGCATACCTGTAACACGCGTCGCCTGACCTTTGTCGTCGTGCTCAACCACGGCGGCGCGCTCGTGCGCCCAACGTGGCTCCCCGCCCTTGCGGAGATAGCGGTACTGCTCGTCATACTCGTCCACCTTGCCCTCGATAAAGAGCTTGAGACGCTGCTGAACGTATGCCAAGTCGTCGGGGTGGATAATCGCGGCGCGCATCTCTTCGAGCGACGTTATCTCGCGCGGGGAGTACCCCGTGAGCGACCACCAGCTGTCATTCACCGCAACCTTAGCGGGTAGTGTCCAATCCCATATGGCTATGCCGAGCGACTGAACAAGCGCGCCAAGCGTGTCGCCGTCCAGCTGCGCCGCTCCGCTTTTATTTGTCTCGTCCTTCATTGACCGCGCCTCCGTTTCAAGAGAGTAAGACCGCAAATTGCAACCTTCAAGTTACATACAGGTTATTATACTACACCTAACGACAAAAAGCGATAATAATTTTTCTGAATTGTACATATAAGTGAAAAAAATCATGTTGCTATTTTGGGGAAAAAGATGTAGAATCAGAAAGATAATCTGGGAGGTGATTTCTCTGACGATTGCATTGGCAGCGGTTATCGCAATTGTCGCGTTCCTGATTGGCGGCGCGGTGATTTCGTTTGTGTATGACGCGATAAGCAAGCGTCGTCCGCGTTCCGCCGCGGAGAATGAGGGCATGACGCAATTTCTCGCTAACATGAGCCATGAAATGCGCACGCCGCTTAACGCGATAATCGGGCTTTCGGAGCTTACGCTTAGTGGCGAGGATTTGCGCGGGGACTCATATGACAACCTCGAGAAAATCTACGCTTCGGGCGTGGCTCTGCTCGGCATTATCAACGACATTTTGGATATTTCAAAAATTGAGTCGGGGCTGTTCGCGCTCTCCCCCGTCGATTATGACACGCCGAGCTTGATAAACGACATTCTGACGCTGAATGTTCTGCGCGTCGGGGACAAGCCCGTCAAGTTCAGTCTCGCGATTGACGAGAATATTCCGAGCCGTTTGTTCGGTGACGAATTGCGGCTTAAGCAGGTGTTTAACAGCATACTTGACAACGCTTTCAAGTATACGGAGGTCGGCTCGGTGGACTGGCGCGTGTCGTGTGAGGATTTGGGCGACAGTATTCGCCTTGTCTCCAGCGTTACGGACACTGGCAGCGGCATACGCCCGGAGGACATGAGCAAGCTGTTCCTTACATATGACCAGATTGACTCGGCAAGCACTCGGCGCAAGGCGGGCGCGGGGCTGTCGCTTTCGATTGCCAAGCGGGTTGTTGACCTGATGGACGGGACGATTACCGTGCAGAGCGCGCCCGGGCGCGGCTCAACCTTTACGGTTACGGTCACGCAGAAGAAGGCTTCGGACTCCCCTCTCGGAGCGCATACAGCCGAGAATCTGCGCAATTTCAAGTACGCGACAATCAAGCGTCAGCGCAACACCGCGCTCGTGCGTATACATATCCCTTACGCGCGCGTGCTCGTCGTGGACGATGTGCAGACGAACCTCGACGTTGCAAAGGGTATTATGCGCCCTTACGGTATGGCTATCGACTGCGTGACCACGGGTCAGGCGGCGGTTGACCTTATCCGCGCGGGCGAGCCTGTTTACAGCGCGATATTTATGGACCACATGATGCCCGGTATGGACGGAATTGAAGCGACGCAGATTATCCGCAACGAAATCGGCACGGACTACGCAAGGAATCTGCCGATTATCGCGCTCACGGCTAACGCGCTCGTCGGCAACGAAGAGATGTTCCTGAAGAGCGGGTTCCAAGCGTTTCTCGCGAAGCCTATCGACGTTACGCGCATGGACGCGGTTATCCGCACTTGGGTGCGCGACAAGTCGAAGGAGGACGAGCGCGGACGCGTTGTGTTCATCGGCGATGCTGACGCGGCGGGCAAAACCTCGCTCTCCGACAGGTGGCACATTTACGGCTTGGATTTGGACCGCGCGCTCTCGCGCTTCGGTGACGAGTCCGCGCTGCTCATGATACTGCGGTCATACGCCGCGAACACACAGTTATTGCTCGAGCAAATGCGGCACGTTAATGAGGACAACCTATCGGATTACTCGATTACCGTGCACGGCATTAAGGGCAGCAGTTACGGTATTTGCGCCGACGTTGTGGGTAAGGAAGCGGAGCGGCTTGAACAAACGGCTAAGGCGGGTAATATTGAAGAGGTGCTCGCGAGCAACACCGCGTTTATCGGGCTTGTCGAGTCGCTGATTGCCGACCTTGCCGCGATGCTGACTAGTATTGACTCGCAGATTACGAAGCCCACGAGCGACAAGCCGAATTTGGAGCTGCTGCACAAGCTTTACATAGCTTGCGGCGAGTTCGATATTGACACGGTGGACGCAATCATGGACGAGCTGGAGTCGTTTGAGTACGCCGCGCAGGGCGAAGTCGTCGTGTGGCTGCGCGAGAACGTGAATGTTATGGATTTTGACAGTATACGCGAGCGACTTTCCGAGCTGTGCGATACTGACGGCAAGGGGTGATTGGAGATGGCGGATTCGTTGCGGCGCAAGATAATGCTTGTGGACGACAACATGGCGAACCTGACTATCGGCAAAAACATGCTCAAGGACGCGTATCAGGTGTTCCCGATACCTTCCGCCGCGCGTATGTTCGAGCTTTTGGAGAGCATCACGCCGGACTTGATTCTGCTCGATATTGAAATGCCCGACGAGAACGGGTTTGAAGCTATGCAGAAGCTGCGTCTTGACCCGCGATTTGCGGATACGCCCGTCATATTCCTAACCGCTCGGCAAGATGAGGCGAGCGAGCTTGAGGGTTTGTCGCTCGGCGCGGGTGATTACATCAGCAAGCCGTTTTCGGCTCCCCTGCTGCTCAAGCGTATCGAAAACCACCTGACGATTACGAAGCAGCGGCTTGAGCTTAAGGATTACAGCGACCACCTTGAGGAAATGGTGCGGCAAAAGACCTCGCTGATTACGAACCTGCAAAACGCGCTGCTCGCGACCGTTGCGGACATGGTTGAGTCGCGCGACGACGTTACGGGCGGGCACGTTTCGCGGACGCAGCGTTACTTTAAGCTGATGATTGACGAGCTGATTTTGGAGGAGCTGTTCCTCGACACGGTTAACAGCTGGGACATTGATTATCTGCTGCAATCAATTCAGTTGCATGACGTGGGTAAAATCGCGATTTCCGACTCGATTCTCAACAAACCGGGTTCACTCAGCGACGAAGAGCGCGAGATAATGAAAACGCACACAACCATCGGCTTGTCCGCGATTTCGCGCATTGAGCAGAACACCGTTGAACACGCGTTTCTGCGTTACGCCAAGACAATCGCGGGTACTCACCACGAGCGTTGGGACGGCACGGGCTATCCGAACGGGCTTGCGGGCGAGAACATTCCGCTTGAGGGGCGGATTATGGCTATCGTCGATGTGTACGACGCGCTGATTTCCGAGCGTTCGTATAAGCGCGCGTTCTCGACGGAGGAGGCTGTCGGCATTATCGCGGGCGGTCGCGGCACGCACTTTGACCCCGTGCTTGTCGATGTTTTCCTGCAAATTGCGGACAAATTCGCCCGCGTTGCGGAGCTTACGGCTTGAATCAGCCGCGTATTTAAGTAAATTTTATGAGCGCGGAAAGCCGCGCTCATGCTTTTATAGGAGGAATTATTATGGCTGCACCGAAGATTTTTATTTCACCCGCGAAGTATGTTCAGGGCGCGGACGCGATTGGCGAGCTTGGCAAGCACGTGTATCCGCTCGGGCGGCACGCGCTCGTCGTCGGCGGCAACAACGGTCTGCAATCGACGCGCGCCGGGCGCGTTTTGAGCTTTCGCGAGAACGGCGTCACGCAGACGGAAGAGGTTTTCCGCGGCGAGTCCAGCGATGCGGAGGTCACGCGGCTCGTGTCGGCGGCGCAAGCCGCGAATTGCGACGTGATTATCGCGTGCGGCGGCGGGAAGGCAATCGACGCGGTAAAGGCGACTGCCGCGCAGCTCGGTTTGCCGTGCGTCGTCGTGCCTACGGTCGCTTCCAACGACTCGCCTTGCAGCTCGTTGAGTGTGATTTACAACGACGACGGAACGTTTAACCGCTTGCAGTTTCTCGGTCGCAATCCCGACCTCGTGCTGGTGGACACGCGCATTATCGCGAACGCGCCTGTGCGGCAGCTCGTTTCCGGCATGGGCGACGCGCTCGCGACGTGGTACGAAGCGGACGCGAGTTATCGCTCCGGCGCGACGAATGTACCGGGCGGGGCTATTACGCAGTCCGCGCTCGCGCTTGCGCAGCTCTGCCGCGACACGCTGTTTGAGTTCGGCGTGGGCGCAAAGCTCGCATGTGAGCGTCACGTCGTCACGCCCGCGCTTGAGCGCGTGGTTGAGGCGAACACGCTGCTGTCGGGACTGGGATTTGAGTCAGGCTCGGTCGCGCTTGCGCACGCGCTCAGTGAGGGGTTTTCCGCGATTCCCGAGGCGCATCGTCACACGCACGGCGAGCTTGTGGCGTTCTGCCTACTGACGCAGTTGATTCTCGAAGCACGGTCGCACGAGGAATTTTCGCGGGTCTATGAGTTCTGCCGCGCGGTCGGACTGCCGACGACGCTTGCGCAGGTGAACGCGGAGCCGGGTGACGCTCTGCGCCGCGCCGCCGCAATTGCCGCCGAGCCGGGGCGACCGACTCATAATTTGAGCTTCCCCGTGTCGGCTGACGCGATTTATGACGCGATGCTCGCGGTGGACGCAATCAGCACGCTCTAAGCGACGCAAAGGTTAACGGCGGTTCAACTCAACGAACCGCCGTTTTGTTATGCTTTTTTGCGGGCGACAATCGCGAACGCCGCAAGCGTTGCAGACATTGCAAGCAGCGCGAGCGCGAATTGGAGCGGCGCGTCGTCCCCCGTTTTGGGCGGCGGAACGTATTCGCCGAGCGGCGGGGTCGGTTCGCCGATTACAAGCTCTTGCGTCGGTTCGGGGCTTGGCGCGGCAATTGTCGGCGCGGGGCTTGTTGTCGATGGCGAGGTTTCGGTTGGTGTGGGAGTTGGCGGTGTTGTTGGCGGAATGCTCGTGGTTAATGTGGGAGTTTGAGGCGGGGTTTCGGTTATTATTGGGGTATGTGTGGGCGTTTGAGTCGGTGTTGCCGTCGGGAGCGTTACGGTGGTTGCGGGCGGAAACACTATGGGCGGCGTTGCCGTTTCGCGCGTTATCGTCAGGCTGTGGCGCGCGGCAGCTCGGGAGATTACCTCGCCGTTGTACGCCGCCGAAGCCGTCGCCGTGCTCGCGAACATTCCCGCGGGGAAGTCGTCCGTGAAGCGCAGGGCGTAGATTAGGAACACCCGCTCCCCGGGCTTTAGTGAAAAGTTCGGGCTGAACGATATGGTCCCCTCTTCCGCGTCAAGTCTGTAACGCACATCGCCGCTGTAACCGTCGGTGTCTACCGCGACACGCAGGTAGTCGCGCGCGCGGTCGCCCGCCGTAATCGTTGTTCCGCCGCCAAACGGGTTGCCGAGCGGCACAAATTCCGCGCCCGTCACGGTGCGGAGCGCGTTATCGGTTATCGCAACGCTCTCAAGCGCGAAGTCGCCCGTGTTCGTGAGTGTCGTCAAATAAGTGACGGAGTTGCCCGTTTGCAGGCTTGTAACGTCGGAGGTCTTTTCAATCGCCACGTCGGGGCGCGCCACGCGGCGGTTCGTGAAGGTTACGTCGATGACCGCACCGCCGTGAACGCGGTCGAGCGTGATACTGCGCTCCGCAACGTCGGTGGTGAACATTTCAACGCCCGTCGCGTTGATGTTTTGCAGGGCGAAACCCGTTATTTCCGTCTCGACTATCTTGATATTGCGCCACACCTTGTCCGCGCTCGCGCTGTAAAAGGTATAAAAATTCGTCGCGGGTCTGCCCGTCGAAACGTCGTATGTATCCGACATTGTTTGAATGTCGGTGCCGCTCACGGTGAGCGTGAACGTGCCGCTCCCGCGGCTCTCCTCCGTGAGCTGTTTCGTTACGTACAGCGTCGCGGCGTAGACTGTCGGCGCGGGAAAGTACTGCAATTGCGCGGAATTTGGCGGTTCGCTCGCTTCCGAGTCGCCGTCAATCGGCTCCCCCGCCATCGGTGGCGCGCCGCTCGGCTCGAACACGAGCTGCGCCTGTTCCACGACGCGTAGCACGTTGCTTTGCGTCGGCTTTACCGAGCGCGTCGGCGGCGGCGTATCGGGCGCGTCGGGCGTTTTCGGGGCTTCCGCTTTCGTCTCGGGGCGCGCCGACTTGGGCAACAAGCGGTATGTGAGCGTTTTCAGCTCGTCGGTTACGCGAAAGCTCCAGACGATTTGTTGTGCGCCGCTCTCCGACGGCTCGGCTTCGTCGGCTTCCGCGATTGTCGCGACGGACGCTTCGCCGTCGTACTCCCCGTAAAAATCTACAAACTTGAACCGCTCGCTGATTACGGCGGTTACGGTTGCTTCGCCAAGCTCGGCGGCGTTTTGCGGTTCGGAGTGTGAAATGCCCTGAACCGCAATGGTTACGGTGATTTCCTCCGTCTCGCTGTTGACGCTGACGACGCGCTGGTCGATGCCGACCGCGCCCTCAATCCCCTCCGCAAACGGGTCGTAGTCCGCGACCGCGCCGTCAAGCTCGGGCTCGTCCACGCGCGTGTGCAGGTCGGGCAAAAACTCGGTTTCGCCGATTAGGACAACGGGAGTTGCGTCGTTATCGTCCGCGGCGATTGCCGCAAAGGTTATGAAAGCGGCGATTATTAACGCCGCAATGCTCGTCCAGAATATTGCTTTTTTACGCATGTCGTCTCCAATAAATAAGCGAAATGTAGGTCTATTTGTCGATTATAGCACGTATATATTGTGTGTCAAGGTGCTTTCGACAGCAGTATCACCTCGTTCGGCATTATGTAACCGCTCACGTAACCTATGTGCGCGCATAAGAAAACAGCCCGCCTTTCGGACGAGCTGTTTGGGGTAATTTTGAGTTGCGCGTCAGCGTCTGCCGCCGCCGCCACCGCCGCGACCTCCGCCGCCGCCGAAGCTTCCGCCACCGCTCGGGCGGCTACTGCCGCCGCTTGGGCGACTTCCGCCGCTGCTTCCGCCAAAGCCGCCGAACCCGCCGCCGCTTGGACGGCTGCTGCCCGAACTGCTTCCGCTTCCGCCGAACCCGCCGAAGCCTGTACCGCTCGGGCGATTGCTCGTCGTCGGGCGGCTTGTTGTGGGACGACTCGTTGTCGTCGGACGGCTTGCGCCGCCGCTCGGACGGTTGTTGCCGCCGTAACCGCCGTAACCGCTTCCGCCGCGTGGCGGTCCTCCGCGCGGGGGCGGGGGCGGTCTGCGATTACTGCGGTACCACGTGCGGTACGGGCGCGGGGAACCCCACATGTACCAGAAGTGATAGCGCGGGGGCGGCGTGCCGACGTGCGTGTAATAGCTGTTGTAGTGCCGACGGTCGCTCGCCGCGCTCACGACGATAATCAGCACGACAATTGCGAGAATCACGACGACCGTTACAAATCTGCGGAACGCGCTTGCGATGCGCTCGCCAAAGCTCGGTTTGTACACGGGGGGCGGGTCGTAAACCGGTGGCGCGTAGTCGTTGCCGCCGGGTTCGACGGGCGTCGGCTCGAAGTAATAGTCCGCGTACCACGTAAACAACGGCTCGAGCAGTTTGTTCACCGCGCGGTCGTACTTGCCCGCGTCAACGTCGTCCCAGAAGTACTCGTCCAAGTAGTCGTTAATTGTGTTCTCCGACCATTGCGAGCGAATGCCGCTGCCGACCTCCAGCCAGCCCTTTTTCTCCTCGGTCACGAGCAGGAGCAGCATACCGTTGTTCTTCGTCGCGCTGCCCACGCCCCAGTTGTTAAAGAGTTGCAGGGCGTACTCGTCGGAACCCATGCCGCGGTCGAGGTAGTCGATTGTCACGACGACGATTTGCGCGCCGTCGCACAGCGCTTCAAGCCCGTTCGAGTCGGCGTTGGACGAGATGATTTTGTCCTTAGTCGCCTGCGTGAGCACGTTCGCGTAGTCGGCGACGTAATAGTCCGCCGATTGGTCAACTACCGCGAACGCCGATGTTGCGAGTGACGCGAGCAGGAGCACCGCGATAAATACAGATACGAGTTTTTTCAATTATATTGTTATCCTCCAATCAGTTCCATTTTGTTGTCCAAGATGTCACGGTTCCGTCGCCAAAGTAAGATGAACTGAGCGGGTTGCGTTCACCCGTGCCCCACTCGGTCGTCGTCTGCGCGACGTATTGCGCTTTTTTGACCGCTCCGCGCAACGCGATGCTGCTGTTGTGCAGCTTGCGCACGAGCGCGTTGTACTCGTCGCCCAGCGCGTCGGCATAGTCCGCCGCAAGATAGAACGACTTCGCGTATTCCTCCGTGTTCGTGCGGTCGCGCTCGGTCAGGTTTTGCGACTTCAGCGCGTCGTGCAGTCCGACGAACGCTTCACGCATTTGCCCCGCGTACACCGTGCGGGTTTCAACGTCTAGCTCCGTGTTGAGCCATTTTTCGCGCGCGTCATGCACGCGGTTGCGCCAAGTCTCTGTTTCGGGGTAATTCGCCGCGACGGAGACGATACCGCGAGCCGCTTCCGCGCACTTTTCGAGCTGCGCCGCAATGCTCGGCTTGGTGTAGTTCTGCTTCGTATCGGGCACGCCGCCGTAAAACATGGTTTCGAGCTTTGCAACCTCGCGCGTCACTCCGCGATGAACGCCGAACAGGAGCGCGAGCGCGATTATCACAATTGAGATTACAGCCGCGAACGCGCGGTTCTTGAAGAGCTTTGTCATTTGCGCAGGTCGAGAAGCTTCTGCTTCAACTCTCCCTCAATGCGTCCAAGCTCAACCTCCGCCGCCGCGCGCTTTTGCGAGCCTTCGGATTGGATACGGCGCACTTCCTCAAGCGTGTCGATAAGGCTTTGGTTCGTCGCGGCGAGCGTTTCGATGTCGGCTATACCGCGCTCGGACTCCTTTGCAATTTCAATTGTGCCCATTTTGAGGGTTTCGGCGTTCTTTTTCAGCAGCTCGTTCGTCATGTTGGAGACTTCGCGCTGCGCTTCCATCGCTTGCTGCGCGTGGTGCATTCCGAGGGCGAGCACCATTTGCGACTTCCAGAGCGGGATTGTGTTCACAATCGAGGTCTGGATTTTCTCCACCATGAGACTGTCGTTGTTCTGAATCAGGCGGATTTGCGGCGCCATTTGGATTGAAATCATGCGCGTCAGCTCAAGGTCGTACAGCTTCTTTTCAAAGCGGTTAATCATGTTGGCGTAGTCGTTCGCGGCTTGCGCGTCCTCCGGCAGTCCCGACTGCTGCGCCTTTTCCTGAAGCGCGGGGAGACTCTCGGTTTTGCACTTTTCAAGACGCTGCTTGCCCGCGAGAATGTACATGGTCAGTTCCTTGAAGTAGCCCTGGTTCAGCTCGTACATTTTGTCGAGCATCGCCGCGTCTTTCAGCAGCACCATCTGGTGCTGCTCAAGGCTTTGCGCCACCTTGTCAACGTTGACCTCCGCCTTGTCGTACTCCGCCTTGATTGTCGCAATCTGCTGCTGCACCTTCTTCTTTATGCCGAAGATG
>JAISKH010000077.1 GCA_031261325.1 Oscillospiraceae bacterium | reverse complement strand
ACGCCGTATGCCGTCACCGCCGCGTCGGAAATGCCGCCGAGAATGATGTTCGCGCCGTAGGTCATAATCGACATCAGTGCCTGCATTATTATCGCGGGAATACCGATTTTGTAAATCTCCGCAATCGTTTTCCCTTGCGGTTTCAGGTATTTTATACCTGTGTCCAAGTCGCGGTTCTTCGCGTGGTGCAGATACGCGCTCATCACGAACGTGACAATTTGCCCGATAACCGTCGCCCACGCCGCGCCCGCGATACCCATTTCGGGGCAGCCGAGCCAGCCGAAAATCATTATCGGGTCGAGAACGATATTCGTCACCGCGCCCGCGAGCTGCGCGATGGTCGAAAGCGTAGTGCGCCCCACGCCTTGCAGCAGTTTTTCGTAAATCATCGACAAAATCGCGCCGAACGAGATAATTGTACAGATTCGCAGGTATTCGGTCGCCATTTCCAGCACCGCCGCGTCCGAGGTCTGCGAGCGCAGGTACGCGCCGACGCCGAAAATCCCGATGAACAGGAACACGACGTAGGTGCAAATGCCCAAAAATATAGCGTTCCCCGCAATGCGGCTCGCCCTTTCGCGCTCCCCCGCGCCGAGACTGCGCGAGAGCAGCGCGTTAATCCCGACGCCCGTTCCGACGCCGATTGCAATCATCAGCAATTGGATTGGGAACGCGAGCGTGAGCGCGGTTACGCCGACCTCGCCGTGCGGCATTTGCGAGACGAAGTAGCTGTCCACGACGTTGTAAAACGCCTGCAAAACCATCGAAAGTATCATCGGCAAGCCCATTTTCAGCATGAGCGTGCTGACGCGCGCGGTTCCCATTTTGTTCTGTTCCATTGCAAAATCCTCCTGTAATTGAGCATAAAAATACGCAAAAATAGCGCACCCGCAACTGGACTTACGCGCGGGTGCGCTACTCGTTAGGTTGAATTATAGCACATTTTCGGGGGTGGTGCAAGTGTTTTTTGTGAAGTAGATTTTCCCTTTTTTCAGCACCGCTGACCATAACACAACGGTGGGGCGCGCCACGCAAATTTGCACGTTAACCCTTTTACGCGCCCTTGCCCGCTTTCTTCCTGCGGCTCACGACTATCGCCGCACCGCCGACAAGCACAATTGCGCCCGCGACAACCGCGATGATTACGCCGCTATTCTGCTTGACGGTCGTTCTGTCGATTGGAACTATGAGCGCGGGCGCAACCTGTTCCTCCTCCGTAATCGGCGCGACGGGAGCCTGAGCGGGTTCGTTCGGCGCTTCAGGTTCTGACGGAGCTTCTTCGGGAACCGTCAGCGCGTCGTCGGGTTCCTCCGCAACGGCAATTGGCGGCGCTATCGCGACAGGCGTGCTCGGTCTCGCGCTTGTGCGCGGCGCGGGTTGCGGAGCATCCGCAAGCGGCACCGACGGCGCGGACACGATTATCTCGGGGATTTCCTCGGGCGCATCCGCAATCGGCGGCGGCGCAATCGGAGCGGCTGCAACCGTCGTTGTCTCAATATTCGTGGCAGTTTCCGACATTTCCGATATTATAGCCGCCTGTTCCGACTCCACGGCTTGGATTGCTTCCGCTATTTCCGTTTCCTCAACCGCTGCAACCGTTTCGGTCACGGTGCTTCTCACCGACGACGCAGGCGGCGCATACGGTACGGAAACCGACGGTTCTGTTGGCTCGGGTTCGGGGCTTGGTTCGGGGCTTGGCTCCGGTTCGGGTTCAGGCTCGGGGATTGGCGGGGGCGGTACTTGAATTTTCACGTCCTTTAATCCAATCACGCCGTCGTCGCCGATAGTCCAAAGCGTATCAAAATCCCAACCTGTCGTTTCCGCTAACTTCGCGTAGAAGTCCGCCAAATCCTCGGCGGCGACCACAGTTCCGAAGCTCGTTGAAAACTCGCCGAAATAGTAGTTCGACTCAAGCTGCGGCGCGTAGCCGCTTCCGGCAAAGCCGCCTATGTACGGCTCGCGGTCGGTTTCAATCGAGGTCACGGTTCCTGTGGAGAAGTTGTTGCTTGCGGTGCCTGTTGTATTGCCCATGAAGCCGCCGAGATAGAAAGTCCCGGTTACATCTCCTGTCGCGTAGCTGTTGGTCACGCCGCCCAAACTTCCGCCTGAACCGAAAAGCCCGCCGACGCTCTTTCCGATGTTTGAGTATTGGTCGCCGTCGTCCCCTCAAGAAACCTAGAGCTTTATCAAGCCGGATTTCGCCTTATCGTATTCCTCTTGCGTAATCAGTCCCTGCGCCAGCAGTCCCGCCAGCTTTTGCAGTTCGTCCGCGACGCTGCCGCCCGGTGCCTGCACCACGTTGCTTACGGCGACTGCCGCGGTTGCGCTGTCTTTCGCAAGCCTCAATTGACGCTGAAACTCGTCCACTTCGCTTTTGCCGTACCACTTCACATTGAAAGCTATTTTTCCGCCGGCGAACTGTATTTCAAATATATCATCGCGCTTTGCAACAAAACGTATAATTATATAAACTATTGCGGCAATCTCTGCTAGAGCCACCACAACTAGTAGAATAGTTGCAAAGGTCGAGTCTAATAATCCTATTGCATCAAATAAATAACTTACAATACCAAGCAACAGCTGACCAAACGGAAGTAGCGGAAACAGGGCAAAGCACAATAATAACCACAGCCCCGCAAATGGGTTGGTAATTCTTTTATACCCAGTACCCGTTACGTCCTTAACGTCTACCATTCGCTCCTCCTTTATGTATTTGTAGTTTTTCCCGTTTTGAGTGGAAAGGCACTTCCCTTTGAAATAAACGCGTTTATCGCTGACTACGGTAAAACCGTTGCCCAAAGTGCCGTCTGCGAGGAAAGTCTGAATAAAACTGTTGCCCAGAGCGCAGATAAACCTCTCCGTCGGTTCCATAAAGAACTTGCTGAACTTCTTTTCTTCTTCCATTAGCGCAACCCTCCCAATAATTATTTACCCATATGACTAATGTGCTATCATTGTTTGCTTGCAAACAATGGAAATGTAGCTACATTTCGCATTTTATTATACTACACGTTGCATAACTATGCAAGCACTTTTTTCGCGCAAAATAGCGTAGGGATTTGCTTCGTTGTGTGTGAAAAACGGGGGGGGCGGTTTCGGGTTCCGACGGCTCGTTCGGACAGGCGTTCGGTGTTATTGCCGACGGCGTGCAGTTCACGATAGTGCGCAACCACTTTATGCGCTGTTGCGGTTCGCTTGCGACGTGGAAAGGTTGAGGGCTGATTTAGGGAACTTCGGAACAACAACGAAGAGGACTATAAAAGCCCTCCCACGCCGCTGCTTGTTATTGGTTTATTTCGCCGCTTCAATGAAGCGGTGCAGTATCGCCGCGACCTCCGCTCTTGTCGCGTTGCCCTGCGGATTGATGTTGCCCGTATCGTCGCCCTTGATTATGCCGACGCTGATTGCCCATGCGAGCGCGTCTTTTGCGTAGTCGGAAACCTTATCCGCGTCCTTTAACACCGACGCTTCAAGCGTTCCGACGACGGCGGGCGAACCCGCGTAGCGGTATAGCATCGTAATAATTTGCTCGCGCGTGATGTTGTCGTCGGGATTTGTGCCGTCCGTAATGCCGCTCTCGGTTCCCCAAGCAAGCGCCTTTTCGTACCAAGTATCGCCGCCGTCCGTGTCCTGCCCGTCGAGCCGCGCGAGAACGGTAATCCACATCGCGCGCGTCATCGGGTCATTCGGGCTAAACGCCGTTTCGCTTGTGCCTTTGAACAAGTTGTGCGCGACCGCGAACGCCACGTCATTGTAGAACCAATCGTCGGGCTTGACGTCGTCGAACGGATTGCTGAAACTCACGAAATATCCGAGCGGAGCGTCTGCGTCAAAAACTATTACGCTGTCCTCCGCTATGGTGAGAGAAATGCCGCTTGCCAATTCCACTCGCGCGCCGCCTTTTCCGACCGTCACCTTGCCGTCAGGGTCTATCGTCGAGCCGACGGGGAGTGTAATCTCCGTGCCGTCAGTCGTGGTAGCCGTGCCGCCGCCCGGGAGCGTGGTCGTGCCGTCCGCGCCAACTACGGGGTCGCCGCCCACGGGCGTCGTGATTGTAACGTCTGTCGGCGGGGTTGGCGTGGCTGCGGGGGATTCGGGTGTTGCGGAGGGTTCGGGTGTTGTCGTCGAACTGCCGCCGCCATTCGGCGGATAATCCACGCCGCCGTTCGCCGTCCAATGCGCGTAGACCGTATCGTTTGCGCCGAATATCGTCGCGGTTGTAACCTGCGTGCCGCCGCTCGCCGCCGTGAACCAACCGTCGAAGCTGTAACCGCTCCGCGACGGTGTGGGCAGACTTGCCAGCTTGCCGTCCGCATCGGTTGTGCCTGTCGTGGGTGATACGCTGCCGCCGTTGGGGTCAAATGTGACGGTGTAGGTCTGCGCCGCCACCGTCAGCGTGCCCGCCGTATACGCGGTTATCTCGTAGTTTTCACCTAATTTATGTTCCCCGCTCGTCAGCGCCGCGCCGAAAACCTTGATTGTATAGGTGCCCGCCGTGTTCGCGTCAACGTTGCCGGAAGTAATCGGTAAGTCGGCGAAAACCGCGACTTCCGCATCGCCGTCTGCAAGACCGGTGATGGTGTAGGTGTATTCGGGCACTTCGTCGCCGACGGTGATGCTCTTGTTGTCGGCGGCGATTGTCAGGGGCGCTTTACCGATGGTGAAAGGAATGGAGAGCGAGCCGATGACCTCATCGCCACCATCCGTTTCGATGCGCAGCACGTAGGTGCCCGCCTTGGTGGGCGGGGTGTTGGTGGTTTTGTAATAATATTCGCCGTCCGCCGCTGTACCAGCATAAATGTAGAGCAAATCTAACGTTGCGCCCGCTGCCTCCGCTTCGCCTGTCGGCTCAATCGGTTGCCCGTTGTAGGCTCTGCTTTTTACAGTTATGCCGGTGATTTCTACGGGCGTCTTGTCTGTCACCAACAGATGAATGTAGGCGTATATGGTCTCAAAGTTTTCTGTCGTGATTTCGATGCCAACATGGGCTAAATCACCAATACCTTCAATTTCGTCGAGTGTGTATAGCAAGGTATATCCGTCTTGGTCAATCGTGGGTTCACCGTCAAGAACGTCGAAGTCGTTATCAAAAGAAGTCACAGTATATGTGACCGCGCCTTTCTCGCCGTAGGCGGGAGCGAGCGCGATATCGCGCAAATCAAAGCTTCCGTTTTTGGCTGCATCTGGTTCGATATAGATAAAAGTATCACTCGCCACGCCGAGGTCGGCGGCGGGGGCTTTGGCTATTTCGACATAGTAGCTGACAACACTAGCGAACGTGTCTGCTGACCTGACTCGCACTTCGATGGTTGAGCCGATGTCATCTGCCGTAAGCTTGTAGGAGTTTCCCGTGCCGATAGGCGTTTCCCATTCGCCGTTTCTTGCCCACTCATAGGTCAGCGCGCCCAGCGGGTAGCCGGAGGGATATGTATCCAACTCTGATATGTCAACCGTCAGGGTTTTGCCGTACCACGGGTCGCCGACAATGTAGACACGACCGTCGAGGTACGGCTTTATGGTAACTGCCGCTGTGGTAGTATACGCCACGTAGTTGTTGTCCTCATCTTTTACCAACACGTTGAAATAGGCGGTGCCGGGGGTGAATATCGAAGTGCTGGCATCCACATGGTTATAGTCAGTATCGTCAGCACAGAGAATGCCGTTAGTCCACGCTTCTGCGACCGTGCTAATGTTGTCGTTTTCAGAAAAGACCAGTAAGTACTCCAGATTTTCCTCGTCAGTCTCTGCATCTGTGGCTATTGTCCAGTCCAGCGTGATGATACCTGTCGATGCGTCCACATCAACTTCAATTTTACCGCCGTCACCGGGTACGGGCGCGTCGCCGGTGATGGGCGCGGTGTATGATGTAGAGTTGTACGCAGCGGTGTTATATTCTCCGTCCATAACCACTACGTTGAAGTAAACAGGTATTCCGGGAAAAAGGGAGTTATTACCAATATTCACAGTATCAATGTCAAAACCGTCGCCGAAGTGCCAGCCGTTTTTCGTGGCTTCGGCGGCTGTGCTGATGTTATCGCTAAATGAAAAATATACTATGTAGCGCAGGTCTTCCGGGCCCGTTTCTAAATCTATAGCTTTTCCCCAGCTTAGTGTGAAGTTGCCTTCAGTTGGACTTTCAGGGGTCAGGGTTATGCCGCTGCCGGGTACGGGCTCTTCGCCGACGATGGGTGCGGGGATTTCGGTGTAGGTACCGCCGGTTACGTTAGGCTCCGGGCTTGCGCCCGTTGCTTCCACCGTGCCGCCGCTGATGGTGATGTCGCCGTCAACGGAGTACAAGCCGACACCCCAAATCGGCGCGGTTGCAGTTACTGTGCCGTCGCTGATGGCAATATCACCGATGCCAATCATAATTCCACTCGAGTTTCCGTTGGCAGTCAGGCTTCCGTCAGTAACTGTAAGGTCGCCGTCAGACACAAAAATGGCATCGTTTCCGACGGTCGTAGCAGTCACCGTTCCGCCGCCGATGTTGAGGTTACCACCTCCGTACACAGCAATACCGTTCAAGTTACCGATGGCAGTCACCGTGCCGCCGCTGATGTTTATGTCGCTGTTGAACGCATCAATGCCGGCTTGGTTGCCGCTCGCGCCGCTGTGTGCAATCACCGTGCCTCCGGCAATCGTGAGCGCGCCGTTTGTTGCGAAAATACCGTCAGTGTCGCCCGTCACTTCTAACGTGTAAGTACCGGTTTGAATGATGAGGTTAGCCTTGTTCACCTGCAACGCGGCATTCTCAGTAGTCGTGAGCGTGACATCGCCCTCCAGAACAATGGTAAAGTCGCCAAGTTCATTACCTGAGTTGTCGAATTCAATTGCTCCGCCATCGTATGTGTCGTCCAACGTCAGCGTAGCAGTTGACTGCTCCCACGTCCAACCCGTGCCGGACGGGGTGGCAATGGGTGAACTGACATTTTCTAAGTAAAGCAAGCCTGAGCTTGCGCCCGCCGCGCTCGCGGATAGCGTAAGCGCGAACAGCAGGGTTACTGCCAGCACCAGCGCGCACAGCGAGGATAAGAGTTTTTTGCTGAATTTTTGTCTTGTCATAAGTAAAACCTCCAGAAATATTATTGTATGCCAAAAGGCGACCGATTTCCGTCACACAGAAAACAGCCGCCTGTAAGCTCGGTAATATTGAGTTTCAGCGCGCGAAAAAAGGACAGAGCTATCCTGTCTGTCTGTCTGTCTGTCTGTCTGTCTGTCTGTCTGTCTGTCGAAATTGTTGCGCGAACCAGCATGTCAGTCAAGACCTTTCGTAACTATTTCACCATTACATATCGTTATCGTATGTATTATACACTATCGCCGCGTGTTTGTAAAGTGACAAATTTGTAACTATTTGGTTTTACAAAGCTGCGTTTTGAAACGGCAGTCACGCAATCACTTGTGTGTTGTGGACGCTGCGGACGCTCGGAACCGATAAATTAAGCGGCACGGGTGTATCCCGTGCCGCTTTGTTGCCCGCCTGGGATAAATATGCAATATAGTGCAGCATATTGACACAAGTCGCGCAAAGTGCTAATATACTTACAAAATTATATCTTATTTGTTATTATTCTTCGACATTACCATAATTAAGGAACAAATTCGCCCTCGATATTCTAATTTAACAAATAAATGAACCCCGCAAAAGCGCGAGAAACTGAATCAACAACGCAGAATAAGGAGAACGCATGGAAGACGATAAGAAATTAAACGCCGCGCGGGTCGGCAACGCGCTGTTTTATATAGTCCTCGCGCTCGTCGTCGCGGGCACGCTGATATGGCGGCTGACGAACACGCAGGTCGGCCCCGCGCAAATCGCGGGTTTCTCGGGTTTCGTCGTGCTTACGGAGAGCATGGAGCCGGAAATCCCGCGCGGCTCGGTCGTCGTCGCGCGCCAAATTGACCCGTATGAAATTGAGGTGGGCGACAATATAACGTTTTTTGTCGGCGAAAACACGACGGTTACGCACAAGGTGATTGAGGTTTCGGGCGACAAAGAGCTTGAGTTTCGCACGCAGGGCGTGAACAACTCGCGCGCGGACACCGAACCCGTGTACCCGAGCGATATAGTGGGGCGCGTTGTGTATCACAGCCTGTTTATCGGCAACGCGATGGAGTACTTTGCGGCAAAACCGTGGCTGTTTGTGCTGCTCGCGCTGATGATTGCGGCGGTGGTGCTGCTCCTGCGCTACGCGTTCAGACCAAAGCTGAGAAGCGTGCTGGACGACGCGATAGAGGGACGGAGATAGAAGCAGGGAAGCCCAAATCGGGCTTCCCTGTAATCACATTGAGCGGTCAAAGCTTGGGTTAACCGCGTAAATGTTCCGCTGGTCCTGCCTGTCGGTAACGAGCCGCAACGCTTCGCCGAAGCGCACAGTTTGCGGCGTGACTTGCTAAATCCGCCACTCAATCGTGATTTTATCACTTGTGGCGCGGATTACATTTACCAGTTGGTCAACTACCAATCGACGGTCGTCGAAGTCGAGCGTCGCCCAACTTTCAACGTGGTGCGTGAGTTCGCCGAACTCCGCTATGTCACGGCGTCCCAGTTCCGAAATGCGGATTGTGAGCTCGCTTTTGCGGAGGTCAAGCTCTTCAATGCGCGCGCTGATATAGCGGAACATGGTGTCGTTTGCGTCGGTGAGCTTTGCCATCAGAGAGGTAACTTCCGCGTTTACTTGCGCCAACTCAATGTTTGCCGCCGTCAACTCGGGGTTCGCTTTGGCGGCGGATTGCTTGGTGAGCGTCGCGAAGGTCGCGAGCTTATTTTGTATTTGCGTAAAAATCTCGGCTTCAACCTCCGGCGTGTGCAGCGTGCCCGGTCCCGCGCAAGCCCTTGAGTTCATTCGGAACGAACACATCAGGTAACGCGCGTTGCGGTTTTGGTAATGCTTGTCAACAAGTGCGTAGCCGCATACGCCGCACTTGATTTTCCCCGCCAGCCATGTGTTTTTTGCCTTCGGACCCGTGTGAACCTGCTTCGCGCGCAGCGTTTTATCGCGGCAGGCGAGCCAAACGGCGGAATCGACAATGCCCTCGTGCGGCGCGAGCACTATGTGGTTTCCCGCAAGGCTTTTCTGCTTGCGCTCGGCGGAAGCCTTACCTTTGTAGTAGTAGCACCCGTTTGTGCCGATAAAGTCTTCGGGCGGATTCGCGATTATGGCTCCGGAGGAATTGAAGAATTCGTAAACGTCCATATCGGCGCGGACATAGATTGGATTGCGCAAAATATCCGCAATGCGTGTGCGCTCCCACGGTTTGCCAAATCTTGTAATTCCGCGTCTTTGAAATTCACGCACAATGTCCCCGTATGAAGTCGCGGGCTCGGCGTACATCTCGAACATCAGCTTCACGATTTCGGCTTCCTCGGCGTTCTTTACGTAACGCGAAGTTTTTACCTTCTCGAGGACTACCGGTTCCAGCGCAAATCCGAACGGGACGCGCCCGCCCATGTAGAAACTCTTTTGACTGCGGGCAAAGTACGCGTCGGTTACGCGTTTCTGTATCGTTTCTCGCTCAAGCTGCGCGAACACTATGCAGATGTTCAGCATCGCGCGTCCCATTGGTGAGGAGGTGTCGAATTTCTCGGTTGAGGATACAAATTCGACGCGGCACTCCTCAAACTTCAACATCATGTTTGAAAAGTCAAGGATTGAGCGGCTGATACGGTCGAGCTTGTACACAATTACACGGGTGACAAGTCCGCTGTCAATGTCGGAAAGCATTTCGTTGAACGCCGGGCGCTTGGTGTTTTTGCCCGAAAAGCCGCGGTCTATGTATGTACGGCACTCCGCTCCTCTCGCTTCGTATTTGCAGAATTCAATTTGGCTCTCGATTGAGATGCTGTCGGGGCGGTCAACCGATTGCCGTGCGTAGACTGCTATCATTGAAGCTCCTTTTTACACGAAAAGAGTTGCTGACGGGTTAATTAAACCACCGCAACTGCTATTTGACCACAGGTTTGCCGTCATACTTCACGAAAATGTCGTACAAATTTTCAATAATTTTTTGCCGCGTTTGTCGATAATCCTGAGCGGGCACTTGGAGTTGAATGTGCTCGATTACAGGCTCGCTGTTTTGCTTGCTTATGTTTTGCTTTGCCGTTTCTGATTTCGTTACCATAAAATACCTCCCCAAAAAGTTCTATCGGGCGATATGCCCGATAGAATTGATATATGTTGCATGGTTTGTACAGTATTACAGCAAAAAAAGCGGCACGGGATTACTCCCGTGCCGCTATCGGTTCACCACTATGACCGCTGTCAGACTTCCTCTCTTTTTGCGAGTTTTATGAACGCCGCGAGGTCGCTGTTAAACAGCGCGTTAATCTCGTCGGAATATCCGGCGATGATTCCGGGGCAATCGGCGTCGATTGTCTCAACGAACTCCGTGGCGAGCTTATCGCTCCGCGCGGCTAAGTTCTCAAATGTTTTGTCCGTGAACCACAGCATTACGGAGTACGTCTTGCCCGTCGGGATTCCGTTCGTGCGGTGGCGCGTGGTTACTTTGTACACCCAAATAAGGTCGGCTTTGCGGTGAACCTTAAACCCGAACGGGCTTGTTCTGATAATCCAGCTCCTCGAAATGCGCACGCCGTTCTTATTGAATGAAAATTCGCCCGTCTCGAACTCGCGTGAGATTGCGGTGTTGACGCGCTCCGCGCCGTCGGCATTGCCGCCGTCAAGCCGCGTGTACAGCTTGATGTTCTTGTAGTTCGACGCGTTCAGGTGCGAGCGCACAATCAGCACGAGCAGGCATACGATAAGCAGAACGTCAAGGCTCGCAAGCAGCTGCACCACTATGCGCGGTGCGGCGACGTCGATTATGTATGTCGAGATGTAATCAAACGCCTCGTATGAGGATATTTCCCACGCGTCGGCTAAATCCGAGCGCAAATGGTTCAGAACCTCCCATTCCAACGACGACGCTTCGCGCAGCTGCCCGCGCACCAAATAGTCGGTGTACGATTCCTGCGTGAGCTTCAGGCTCGTTTTGCAAACAATAAAAACGTCGTCCGAAGCGAACGCGTAATAGTTGTACACGGGCTTGCCGTCCGACTCCTCGTAGTATCCCGTGTCGAAGAACGACTCCGCGTTTGCGGACACGAAGTATTGCCGCGATTCGTACAGGTCGCGCAGCTCGTAGGCGGACGTGATTACCGCGTCGCTGATGTAAAGGTTGCCCGGCGTCGGCACGTTCGGCACCAAGAGCAGCACCGTCAGCAGCAGCGCCGCAATTATCCCGAGAATCGTTGTGTTCTTTGCGATTCGCTTCATTTGAAGCTTCACAAAATCGTATGTTTGCATATTTTTCCCCCAAATTATATTTTTCGTGTAATTTCCCGCTGATTTCGCGCGATTAAACAGCAAGGTTTTATATTATACATCAAGTTTATCGGAAAATCAACATTTATATCTTATATTATAAGGCACCTGATAACATTTCTTGTATTTATTGCATTTTCTATGGGAAGATGTTATCATAAATTCACAAAATTTCTCGGAAAGGGCGCGTGATGATTTGGAAAATGTGCAAGGCAAGGTTGCGTTTGTCACGGGCGGAGCGAGCGGCATCGGGCTCGGCATATCAAAGGCACTCGCAAAGCACGGCGCGAAGCTCGCCATTGCGGACGCGCGGCAGAGCGCGATTGACGAAGCTCTCCCGTGGTTTAAGGAGCGTGGTTATCCCGCCGTCGGCGTGTTGCTAAACGTGACCGACCGTGACGCATATGCCGTCGCGGCGGACGAAGTTGAGAAAGCGTTCGGCAACATTCATATTCTCGTAAATAACGCGGGTGTTGCCGCCGGCGGCGGTCCCATTTGGGAAGCCACCGTTAAGGACTGGGAGTTCATGGTTCAGGTCAACATCATCGGCGTCAGTAACGGCGTTTCGACGCTCGTTCCGCGTATGCTTGCGCACGGAGAGCCGAGCCACGTCGTCTCAACGTCGTCCACGGGCGGGTTATTCGGCGTTAACGGCTCCGCGCTATATTGTGCCTGCAAATTCGCGGTTTCCGGGCTGATGGAGACGCTTGCGGGCGAGCTTGAGGGTACTAACGTCGGTGTTTCCGTGCTGTACCCGGGACCGACGAACTCGAATCTCGGCTTCTCCTCGTCGCAGGTGCGCCCCGCGGAGCTTCAAAACGCGTCCGCGCCGCCTCCGCCGCCTACTCCATCGTCGGACGGCACGGTTCCCGCGCCTTACGTTATGCGGGACTACACCAAAATCTTCATGAATCCCGAGGAGCTTGGTGAGCGCGTCGTGCGCGGTATCCTGCGCGGCGACTTGTTCATTCACACGCACCCCGAGTTCAAGGCGGGCTTGCAGCTGCGCAGCGACGCGATTGTGCGCGCGATTCCGGACGAGCCTTATAATGAGGAACGCGCCAAGGTCGTCGCTTCATTCGGCACGCTGATTTATAACCCCGTTTATGAGGGCGTTACAACGCCCGGTCTGCCCGATTGGGAGCCGATAGTTTAGGTTTTAAGCGAATATTAACGCCCGCCTTTCGGCGGGCGTTGTATTTATATGTATCGCCGCTGCATCTCAAGGCTTGCGTAGGCGTTTAGCTCCATGCCCGCGCGCCCGCCCGCTCGGTGCTCGTAATACGCCTGACAGCCTATCATCGCGGCATTGTCTCCGCACAGGCGCAGGGGCGGGATATACAGCGTAACGCCCGCTTCCTCCGCCGCGCGCGTGAAGTCGGCGCGAACTCGCGAGTTCGCGGCAACTCCGCCAGCGAGAGCGAGCTTGCCGTAACCGAGTTCGCGCGTCGCGGACATTACGCGCGGCACGAGAATGTCCGACACCGCCGACTGAAACGACGCGGCAAGCCCCGCTTTGTCGAGCGTTTTGCCCGATTGCTCCGCGTTATGCGCGAGGTTTACGACGGCGGTTTTCAGTCCTGAGAACGACATGTCATATGGCGCGCCGTCCACCGACGGACGCGGCAGCGCGAACGCGCGTTCGTCGCCCGATTTTGCCAGCTCGTCCATGAGCTTCCCGCCCGGGTACGTCAAGCCGAGCACGCGCGCGGCTTTGTCGAAGCACTCCCCCGCCGCGTCGTCGCGCGTTGAACCGACGACGCGAATATCCGTATACCCGCGCACGTCCGCAATCAGCGTGTTGCCGCCCGACGCAATCAGGCAAACGAACGGCGGCTCAAGCTCCGTATAAGCTATATAGTTCGCGGCGACGTGACCGCGCAGATGGTGCACGGGAATGAGCGGCACGCCGAGCGCGAGAGCCGCGCCCTTGGCGAAGTTAACGCCGACGAGCAGCGCGCCGATTAGCCCGGGCGCGTAAGTGACGGCGATTGCGTCAATGTCGCGCTTTGTAACGCCCGCTTTCGCGAGAGCCGCGTCAGCCAGACGACCGATGGCGGCAATGTGATTGCGCGACGCAATTTCGGGCACGACGCCGCCGTACAGCGCGTGAATATCGACCTGCGTGTGTATCTCGTCGGCGAGGACGGTTCTGCCGTCGCGCGTCACGGCGACAGCCGTTTCGTCGCACGAGGACTCAATGGACAGGATTAGCATTGCGTCACCTTCAGTTGAAAAATTGCCGCGTCCTCAACGGGCGCGTCGTAGTAGCCGCGGCGCGTTGCGATTCGGCGGAAGCCGAACCGCTCGTAGAGCGCGATTGCGCCGTCGTTGGATACGCGCGTTTCAAGCAGCACTCGCGGTATGGCTCGGGCGGAAACGCGGTTCAGCGTCTCGGTCAGCAGGAGCGACGCTATGCCGCGCCGCCTTGCGGACTCGCTCACGGCGATTTGCAGCAGCTCGGCGTAGTCCTCGCCCATGCGCGTAATGGCAAAGCCGAGAATTTGCGGTTCGGCTTGCGCGTTGTCGTATTGCTTCGCGACGAGGAACAGCGAGTCCTTGTCGTATAGCTCGCGCAGGACGGAGGCTTCCGTCCACGGGTGAGAAAACGCTTCGCGCTCTAAGCTCATCAGGCGGTCGATGTCCGCGTCCGTCGCCGTTTCGAGCCGAACTTCGTCGGTCATTTCGCGTCCGCCCAACTGCGTCCCGCATGCGTCTCCGCCGTCAGCGGAACAGAGAGGTGCGCGGCGTTTTCCATTTCCTCTTGCAGCAGACGCGACACAGCGTCCGTTTCCTCGTCGGGACATTCGACAATCAATTCATCGTGAACCTGCAAGAGCAGCCGCGCGGACAGGTTTTCGCGCGCAATGCGGGCGTGCACGCCGTTCATCGCAATTTTCATAATATCAGCCGCCGTTCCCTGAACCGGCATGTTCAGCGCGACGCGCTCACCAAACGAGCGGACGTTGTGGTCGGAGGAGCGCAACTCCGGCAGACTGCGGCGGCGACCGAACAGCGTCGCCACATAGCCGTCGCGTTTCGCGCGCTCAACAATATCGGACATGTAGGCGCGAACGCCGCTGTACTTTTCGAGGTAGTTTTCCATGTATTGCTTCGCTTCGGCGACGGTTACGCCGATGTCGTTTGACAGCGAGAACGCGGAGATACCGTATACGATGCCGAAATTGACGGCTTTCGCGCGTGAGCGCATCAGCGGCGTTACAAGCTCAAGCGGTACGCCGAAAACCTGCGACGCGGTTACGGCGTGAATGTCCTCGCCGTCGATAAACGCGCGGCGCATAATTTCATCGTCCGCGATATGGGCGAGCAATCGCAGCTCAATCTGCGAGTAGTCCGCGTCCACGAGCGTGTTGCCCGGCGCGGCGATAAACATGCGGCGCAGCTCCGCGCCAAGCTCGCGGCGGACGGGAATATTTTGCAGGTTCGGTTCTGTGGAGGACAGTCTGCCCGTCGCGGTGACGGTCATTTGGAAGCTCGTGTGTATGCGTCCGTCGGGCGCGATGACCTTGAGCAGCCCGTCGGCGTAAGTTGATTTCAGCTTCGTCAGCTCGCGGTATTCCTTAATTTGCCCGATTATCGGGTGATACCCCTCAAGTCTGTCGAGCACGTCGATATTCGTTGAGTAACCCGTTTTCGTGCGTTTCGGCGCTGGGAGATGCAGCTCGTCAAACAGCACCTCGCCCAGTTGTTTCGGTGAGTTTATCTTGAAAGGTCGTCCCGCGGACGCGGTTACGGCTTCCTCCAATTCCGTTATGCGGAGCGACAGCATGTTGCCGAAAGTGGTGAGCGCGGCGCGGTCAACCAACACGCCCGCGCGCTCCATGTCCGCAAGCGTCGCGCATAGCGGCAGCTCCATGTCGGTCAGCAGCTCGGCAAGATTCGCGTCGCCCAGCTTTTGACTTAAAAGTGGGTTAAGTGCCGCAATCGCCGCAACCTCCGCCGTTATCGTCGCCGTGTCGTCCGTCTCGTCGAACAGCGATAACTGCGCGTCGGGCGCGGCAGCGAGCGTTATATTAAGGTAGACGCGCGCGAGCGTTGCAAGGTCGTATGTCTTGTCGGTCGGCGAGAGCAGGTACGCGGCGAGCGCGGTATCCTGCACCCAACCGCCCGACTCAACGCCAAGCTCACCCAGTCCGCGAAGTACGTCCTTAACGTCGTGCCCCGCTTTCAGGACGGGCGCGGCAAATAATTCACAAAGCAGCGCGTCATAGTTTGCCGTCGTGTCGCGGCTGAGAACATACGCGGTTCCCCCGACGGCGACGGCGATTTTGTCAAGCGTCGCGTCCGCGCGAACCGCGATTGGATACAGCTCCGTCGCTTGGATTGCGGCGCGGAACGCCGACGCGTCCGCCGCGACCATGACAGTTACCGTTTCGGGGAGGGCGTGCTCCTCCCGCTCGGCTTGCGGCTCGTGGAGATTGTACCGCTCGATGAATTTGTTGAACTCAAGGCGGCGAAACAATCCGTAGAGCTTATCGTTATCGGGTGCGCGGCGCGCGCAGGCTTCGGGCGTGAAGTCAAACGGCGCGTCGCGGCGAATCGTCGCGAGGGTATAGGACATGCGGGCGGACTCTTCGCCCTCCAGCAGCTTCTTGCGCACGCCGTCCTTAATGTCAAGCGCGGGCACGTCCGCGAATATCGCGTCAATCGTGCCGTAACGCTGCACCAAGTCCATCGCGGTTTTCTCGCCGATGCCCTTAACGCCGGGGATTTCGTCGGAGGAATCGCCCATGAGCGCCTTCAGGTCAACGATTTTCTCCGGTGTGAAGCCGTACTCGTCAAAAAACGTTGCGGGCGTATAATCGCGCGTCTCGGTTTGACCCATGCGCGACTTGACATGGCGCACGCGCACATGGTCGGTTACAAGCTGGAAGCTGTCCTTGTCGCCCGTTACGATGACGCAATCCCAACCCGCCGCTTCGCACCGCGCGGCGATTGCTCCGATTAGGTCGTCGGCTTCCCACCCCGCAAGCTCAAAGCGCGGAATGTTCAGCGCGTCCAACACTTCGCGCAATACCGGCATTTGCGCCGCAAGGTCGTCGGGCATTCCCGTGCGCGACGCCTTATAGCCCTCGTAAAGCTCGTGCCGAAAGGTCGGCGCGCGGAGGTCAAAGGTTACGCAGAGCGCGTCGGGCGCGTCGTCTGTCAATAATTTGTGCAGGATTTGCAGGAAACCGAACACGCCGTTCGTCGGCTGCCCGTCGCGCGTCGTCAATTGGCGCACGCCGTAGTACGCGCGATTTACGACGCTGTTGCCGTCCAGTACCATGAGTTTCATGTTTGACCTACCTTATATGTCATTGCATTTCGTTCCGATTATATCCCGAAATGCGCTAAAGAACAAGCTTAATGTTACATTAACGTTAGTATTGCGTTTTGTACACTTAACGGATTTGCGAAAAATCGCGCAAAAAATCATGCAAATACATAAGTATTCGCATGACTTATTCGATAATCTGCGGAAAGTGCGCGGGGAGTTAATCGTCGTCGTCCACGCTGATGTGCGGCACGCCGTCCTTGCGGTTTTCGAGCACGCTGTCAATGAGAAACAGCAACTCCAGCACGCTGCGGAACTTGGACTCCATGGCGCTGTCCAACCACACTATGTTCCCCTGCCAGCTCGCGTTTTGGCGGAACATAATGTTAATCTTAAAGCTTGCAATCGGCAAAGATTCCGAGCGTGTCTCTACCTCTGTCGATGTCGGTCCCGAATCCACATCGCCCTCGGTTACTTTGCCTGTGTCCTCAACACGCGCGGCTTGCGACTGACGCTCCGACGTGTCCTCGATAAAGGTACGCGGTACCATGCTCTCTTGCGGGAACTTCAGTCCATCCTGAAGCTCGTCCAGCAGGAAGAGCAATGATAAAGTGCTATTGAAAGGCATGTCGTGCCCAAAGAAAGGGTTTACAAGTACACCAGTTGGGTTCTTATCCTCATACGAAAAAAATCTGACTATGCTGGATTTCATCTCGTAAGGGACGAACTTAACAGCCGTCATCGGCATTAGTTTCCCTCCTATCATTAGCGCGGCGATTCAATCCGAGCGCGACCGCTTCACCGACGCAGAACGCAGGCACGTATTTCCCACTCTTGTTTATCAACATATATGTACCCAACAGTTACTCCTTGCACTATACCATACTGTAGTTACATAATGGTTACATATTACACTCACAAGAGAAAAAAACTTACCTTACGCATTTTTTTAGTTGATATTCTATATTATAACAGCTACTTCAACAAAAATAAAGTCTTTTTATTTATTTTTCTAAATTTTCACTTGTACTCTCCGAGAATTTGTGTTAGTATGTAACACACGTACCCAACATACGTATTCAGCACGCGCCGAAGCTCGGTAGTCGGTGACTGACGCGAGGCGCAGAGATTTGTTTTTGGAGGTGTAATAGTTTTGCTAAAGATTGGAATGCTCGGCGAATTCTCTATGAAATACGGTGATTATGACATAAGCGACACAATCAACCGTTCAAAAAAAATGCGGACCTTACTCACGTATCTTATTACGTTCAAAGACCGTGAGGTGTCGCAGAGCGAGCTTATTGACGCCCTGTGGCCCGACGAGAGCGTGGATAAGCCCGCGAACACCATGAAAACGATGCTGCACCGCGCGCGCGCCGCGCTGAAGCAGCTCGGTATTGACGACGCGCAGGAGCTTATCTCCTACAAGTCGGGGGCGTATGCCTGGACGCCCTCCGTGCCGTGCTCCGTCGATGTCGAGGAGTTTGATAAATTGCTCGCGGAAGCGGAAAAGACGGGGATAACGAACGAGGAAAAGGCGGACTTGCTGATTTCGGCGTGCGCCGTCTACAAGGGTGATTTCCTGCCCAAAAATTCCTTCGACATGTGGGTTGTGCCGATAAGCAGCTACTATCGCTCGCGGTACATACACGCGGTTATCACCGCGTCCGACCTGCTTGACGAGCAAAAGCGGTATGAGGACATTATAATGCTGTGCCAAGCCGCCGTCGCAATCGACCCCTACGAAGAGTACCTGCATCGCTCGCTGATTCGCGCGCTCGTTTCTGCCGGACGGCAGCAGCAGGCAATGGCGCACTACGATTACGTTACGGAGCTGTTTTTCTCGCGTTTCGGCATCACGCCCTCGGCGGAGCTTACGGCGCTGTACAAGGAGATTGTCAAGACCTCAAAGAAGATTGAGTCGAACCTGACGGTCATTCTTGACGGGCTTGCGGAGAACGAGAACGACCAAGGCTGCTACTACTGCGAATACGAGTTCTTCCGCAATATCTATCAGCTTGAGGCGCGCGGAGCGGCGCGCACCGGGCAGGTAGTGTATGTCTGTCTGCTGACCGTGAGTGACGCGCGCGGCAATCAACCGCAGCAGAATGTGCTGAATCGGTCGATGCACAAGCTGCGCGAGGTGGTAATGTTGTCCCTGCGGCACGGCGACTTGTTCACGCGGTACAGCGTGTGCCAGTACCTTATAATGTTGCCGACGACGTCGTTTGAGTCCGGCGGCATGGTCATGCGCCGCATATGCGACAGGTTCCGCCGCGAAAACCCGAAGATGGCGGTTGTGCTGAAATACGATTTGCAGCCTGTCGTCCCCGCCGACCTCGGCGGCAAGCCTGTTGAGCTTTTGTCGGCTCCCGTGCTTGAAGCGTAAGTTAACAATTATAATAGTAAGTCGAAAAGCCCGCTTTGCGGGCTTTTTCGATAATCGGAGAGGAATGTGAAGCGAATGAAATTTGCCGCCGTAATTCTCGCCGCCGGATTATCGAGCAGAATGGGCGCGCTGAAGCCTGTGCTGCCCGTCGGCGGTGAGCGCGCGGTTGAGCGTGCGCAGCGCATATTGCGCGAGGCGGGCGTTTCAAATATTGTAATGGTCACGGGGCACCGACGCGCGGAGGTTGAGCGTTTCGCCGCTGCTGGAACCGCGGTCGCCTACAACGCGGAATACGCGAGCGGCATGTTTTCGTCCGTTCGGACGGGCGTTGCCGCGTTGGGCGCGAATTTCGGCGACGATTACGACGCATTTTTTATGCTGCCCGCCGACTGTTGCGTTGTGCCCGTCGAAGTCCTGCGGCAGGTTGCGGACGCATACGCGGGTTCCGTCGTTTATCCGATGTTCGGCGGAAAGCGCGGGCACCCGCCGCTTATCCCCCGCTCGCTCGCCGATGGACTGTTGCGCTACAACGGCGACGGCGGAACCAAGGGGTATCTCGCCGCGTTTCACGGCGTTGAGGTTGAGACGGGCGACGCGCGCGTATTGCTCGACATGGACACACCGCAGGGTTACGCCGACGTGTTGCGCTCGCTCGGACTTGCGACGTATCCCGACGACGCGCGGTGCGCCGAATTGCTGGCGAACACGCCGGAGGACATAGTGCGGCACGGGCGCGAGGTGCGCGACCTTGCCGTGCGGCTCGCTTCGGAGTTGAACGCGCGCGGCGCGGCGATTGACGTCGGGTTGCTTGCGTCGTCCGCGCTGCTGCACGATATTGCGCGGGCGGAGAATGACCATGCGGCTGTCGCTGCGGCTCGGCTGCTCGAATTGGGGTACCCCGACGCGTCTCGCGTTGTCGCGACGCACATGGATTTGCCCGACGGCGACGCGGTTGGTGAAGCGGAGCTGCTGTACCTCGCGGACAAGCTGTCTCGTAGCGGGGAAATCGTTGCGCCGCAAGCAACGCTTGACGCGCTCATTGCGCGCTTCGGCGCGGACAGCGAAGCGGCGAGTTCGGCGCGCGTGCGCATGGCGCGTGCTGAAGCTATTATCGGATTGATAAAAAAGCGTTATGGCTTTGAGATAACTTTTATTGATTAAGCCCGAAATAAATGCCTTGAAATAACTAAATTCATATGATACACTTATACCAATAATGTAGTACGCCGTGTCTGGTTTACAGCGCGGCATTTTTTGAGGTGAAGAAATAGTGATAAACAAGCTGAAATCCCTTTTTGGCGAACAGGACATGACAGTCGGCAGACCCTCTTCCTGTTTATGGAAATTCGCAATTCCCATGCTCATCAGCAACATCGCGCAGATGCTCTACTCCGCGGCGGACACCGCAATTGTCGGTCATTATGTCGGAGACGGCGCTCTCTCCGCCGTCGGCGCGACAGGCTCAATTCAAAACCTGTTTCTCGTGTTCCTGATGGCGGTCGGTGCCGGAGTTACGGTCATGGTTTCGCAGTTCTTCGGCGCGAAGGACCATGAAAAGCTCGGCATCTCAATCGGCAACGCGCTGACGCTTATGATTATCATGAGCGTCATACTGACGGCTATCTCCGTGCCGCTCACGTCTCCGATGCTGAAGCTCGTGAAAACCAACGACGACATTTTTGACATGGCGCACATTTACCTGCTTATCCTCTTCTGGGGCACGGCGGCGAGCGGTTTTTACAACGTCATGTCGGGTATTCTGCGCGGCTTGGGCGATTCTGTATTCCCGCTGATTGCGCTCCTGATTGCCGTCGTTTCCAACGTGTTTCTCGACATTTGGATGGTCGCTTCGCCGGAAGCGCTGCACATCGGACCGATTTCGGGGCTTGACTGGGGCGTTGCCGGCGCGGCAGTCGCGACGGTTCTCTCGCAGATATTCTCCGCCGTCGCGTGCACCCTGCGCGTTTTGAGCATGAAGAATCTGTTCACGATTAACCGCGCGACGATGAAGCTGCAAAACACGATTGTCAAGCAAATCGTGCGGCTCGGACTGCCGACGGGCGTTCAGATGGCGGTCATGTTCCTGTCGAACATCGTGATGCAGCCGTTCATAATGGCGATGGGCAGCAGCGTTTTCGCCGCGCAGGTCGCGACGATGCGGTTGGACGGCTTCGCCGTCATGCCGTGTCAGGCGTTTTCCAACTCCGTCAGTACCTTTACGGGGCAGAACATCGGCGCGGGAAAGATGGACCGCGTGAAAAAAGGCAGCACAACTACGCTAATAATGTGCATGTCGTTTACGGTTTTGATGGTCGGCGCCATTCTTATCTGGGGCAAATACGTGTTCGCGCTGTTCACCGACACGCAGGAGCTTATTGACATGGGCATGGGCTTTATCCGCATCATGGTTCCGGCGTATATAATCATGTCGGTTAACATGACGTTCAACGGAGTTATGCGCGGCGCGGGCGACTCAATCGGCACGATGTGGATTTCCTTGCTGATAAACGTAATACTCAAGGTTCCGATTACGCTGCTGCTTATCCTGACCTCGAAGTCGGACGTGTATCCCGCTGGAAACCCCGACATGATGATGTGGGGCATGGTTTTCTGCATGTCAATCGGACTTGTGATTACGCTTATCTACTACCGCGTCGGCAAGTGGAAAACCAAGTCCATTATCCCCGTTCTGGCACAGGAGGCATAAACGCAAAGCTAAGGACCGCCGAAAGGCGGTCTTTTTCTGTCGTGAACGCTACGTTCCGTAGAGTTCGGCTGTCCTTTGCGTAGGTTGCATTGCGGCAAAATACGCGCTACAATGGCGTTACGGTACCGAAACGTCAGGAGGTTTACACTATGGATATAGGTCAGATAATCAAAAAACTGCGGTTGGAGCGCGGCTTCACGCAGGAGGGGCTTGCCGAGCAGCTTAACGTGTCGGCGAAAGCCGTGTCGAAGTGGGAGAACGGTGGCGGATTGCCCGACATTTCGCTGGTCGTGCCGCTGTCGCGCGTGTTCGGCGTGAGCACCGACGCGCTGTTCGGCACGGCGGGGAGCAACGACGACGAGGAGGTGCAGCGGCTCATCGACGAGACGATGAGCGAGATACTCGCGCGGGAAATGCGGTCGGGTTCGGACTTGACGGCTTTCGATTTCGCGGAGCAGGCGGACACCATTAACGGCGACCAATACGATATTCTGCATGGTGCGCTTCCCAACTACCCGAACAACATAAAGCTGCTGCACGCGTGCGTTGACGCGGGCGTGAACCTCGGCTTCGCGTACAGCGACGAAATAGTCGCGGAGATTGAGCGCATGTCGCGCCTGATTTTCGAGTACGGCAAGGACATCGGCGTCATTATGAGCACGCATCGTTTACTCGTGCACTTTTACACGCGGCGCGGATACTTCGACAAGGCGCGGGAACACGCGATGACATATACCGAGTACCCCACGTCGCGCGGAATGCTGCTCGCGGTAATATTGGCGTCCGAGGGCAAGCGCGAGGAGAGCGCGAAGCAGAGTTCCCAAAATATCATTTCCCTGCTCGCGCAGATGAGCATTGAGTTCAGCTCTGTCGCCAATTTCTATTCGTCGCTCGGTCAGCCCGAAAACGACATTGCCGTGCGTCGGGCGTATCTTGACATTGCGGATATTATTTACGGCGGCGAACAACATTCGATTCAGTCGTACTGGTTTACCGCGATTGCGAACGATTATTTGCGGCTCGGCGACAAAGAAGCCGCGCTCGACTGGTTGGAAAAGCTCGTTGACTACAGTATTGCCGACAAGGAGCGCATCGGTAAGCTGAACCGATACAATTCGCTGATACTGCGCGGCGCGGAGCATGACCTGACAGGAATTGCGTACAACGGGAAAGCGGAAGTTCAGCGCACATTGGCAACTTTTCCGCAAGTCGTCGAGCATCTGCGCGACCACCCGCGCTACGTCGCGCTGATGGCGCGCGTGGACGCGATGGAGGATTAGAAAATTAACAACGCGCCGCCAACGATTTAACTCGTTGGCGGCGTGTCGTTTCGTTTACTGCACCCAACTCTCGTCGAGCGTATCCTCAAAGGCTTCGCTGCGCTTGCTGCGCCCCATTAACTCGCGGATTGCGTCGCGCGCGTCCCTGCCCTCGTACAGCACGTTGTAAGCCTCCAAGCATATCGGCATGTCAACGCCGATGCGCGCCGCCAAGTCACGCGCCGCTTCCGCGGCATAATAGCCCTCAACCACCGCGCCGACCTCGCGCATCGCTTCGCGCACGGGCACTCCCCTGCCGATTAGCACGCCCGCGCGGCGGTTACGCGAGTGCCGCGACGTACAGGTTACAATCAGGTCGCCGAGACCCGCAAGCCCCGCGAGAGTTTCCTTGCGCCCGCCCATCGCGACTGAAAGGCGCGCGATTTCGGACAAGCCGCGCGTCGCGAGCGTCGCGATTGTATTGTCGCCGTAACCCAAGCCGTCGCATATGCCGGCGCAGACCGCGATGACGTTTTTCAACGCCGCGCCAAGCTCAACGCCGATTACGTCCGTGCTTGTGTACACTCGGAAATATTCGCTCATGAACACGTCCTGAACAAGCCTTGCGGTGTCCGCGTCCGTGGACGCGACGACGCACGCCGTGGGTATCTTGCGCGCGACCTCCTCCGCGTGAGTGGGACCCGACAACGCCGCAATCTTGCGGTTCGGTCCGAAGGTGTCGCGCAAAATGTCGGTAAACAGCATACTTGTGCCGCGCTCGATGCCCTTGGAGACGATGACGACAACGCAGTCGGGCGCGAGCTTCGGCTTCAGCTTCGTCGCAATATCGCGCAGCGCGATACTTGAGGTTGACATGACGGCAATCTCCGCGCCGTTTGTCGCGTCGTCCAGCGTCTCCGCAATGCGAATCGTGTCGGGTATCGTGATGTTTTCAAGGTGCGGGTTGCGGCGCGTGTCGCGCAGCATCGCCGTAACGTCGTCATGCGACGAGCGCAGCGTCACCTCGTGCCCGTTGTCGTTGAGGAGAATCGCAATCGCAATGCCCCACGCTCCGCTGCCGAAAATTGAAATTTTCATGTCAGACCTCCGAATTAAGCGGTTATTTGTTCTTGCGCCCGAAGCTCAACTTCGACTCCTTGCCGGAGACGAGACGGCGAATGTTCTCATGGTGCCGCGCAATCAGCAGCAGCGCGCAGAGCAGCGCGACGATTACCGCCCAAATATCCGCGTGCACGAAAAGCATTGCGGCGACGGGGTACATCAGACTGCCGAGCATCGCTCCGAGCGAAACGTACCGCGTCGCGAGTACGACGACGATAAATACGCCCCAACCGAGCAGGGCGACGCGCCAGTCAACGATGAACAGCAGCGTGCCGAGTGCCATTACGCCCTTGCCGCCGGAAAAGTCGTAAAATAGCGGGAAGCAATGCCCGAGCATTACGAAGAATCCCGAGATAACGCGCCCGAGGAAGCGCGCGTCATGCACCCACACGTCCAAGAACGACTCAAATATCCAGCCGCCGAGCAGGACGGGCGCGACGGTTTTCAGCACGTCGATTACGACGACGAGAGCCGCGCCGTACTTGCCGAACACGCGATAGAAATTTGTCAGCCCCGGGTTGCCGCTGCCGAATTTGCGAATGTCCTTGCGGTACAAGCCAAACGACGTGATTATCGCGCCGTTTATCCCGCCGATTGTATAGGCGGGCAATCCCGCCGCGATTACTAACAGCACCAGTCTCATTGCACATTCCCCCTGCCCCGTTTTCATGATATGCCGTGAGTCCGCGTAAATTGACAACGCGCTCCCGCGTCCGTATCAGTTATGTCGCCGTCTGTCAAGTATCGTCGCCGCGCTCGCGGACAATCAGGCGAATCGGCGTTCCCTCCATGCCGAACACGCCGCGAATTTGGTTTTCGAGGTAACGCTGATAGGAGAAGTGGAACAGCTCCGCGCTGTTGCAGAAGCAGACGAATGTCGGCGGGCGCACGCTGATTTGCGTCATGTAGAAAATCTTCAGCCGCCGCCCCTTGTCCGTCGGCGGTTGCATACGCGCCGTCGCGTCGGCGAGAACGTTGTTCAGCATACCCGTCGTTATGCGCATCGCCGCCTGGTCGTTGACGTAGTTAATCAGCTCGAACAGCCTGTCCACGCGCTGCCCCGTCTGCGCGGAGATAAACACAATCGGCGCGTAGGTCATATAGCTCAGGTCGCGGCGAACGTCGTCGCGGTATTTGTCCATGGTTTTGCCGTCTTTTTCAACCGCGTCCCACTTGTTGACGACGATGACGGTCGCCTTGCCCGCCTCATGCGCAAGACCCGCAACCTTGGTGTCCTGCTCCGTCACGCCCTCAAGCGCGTCGATTAGCAGCAGGCACACGTCCGAACGCTCGATTGCCATTTGCGCGCGCATGACGCTGTACTTTTCAATGCGGTCGTCCACGCGGGACTTGCGCCGTATGCCCGCCGTGTCGATAAACAGGTACTTGCCGAGCGCGTTCTCAAACCGCGCGTCCACCGCGTCGCGCGTCGTGCCCGCAACGTCGGAGACAATCACGCGAGTCTCGCCGAGTATGCGGTTCAGCAGCGACGACTTGCCGACGTTCGGCTTGCCGATTATCGCGACCGGTATGCGGTCGTCCTCTTCCTCCGCTTCGCCGCGCGGCGGGAAGTTCTTGACGCACTCGTCGAGCAGGTCGCCCGTGCCGTGCCCGTGAACGGCGGAAACGGCTATCGGGTCGCCCAGCCCGAGGTTATAGAACTCGTAAATATCGGGGTTCGTCGCGCCCGTGGAATCCATTTTGTTCACGACGAGTACAATCGGCTTTTTGCAGCGCAGCAGCATGTTCGCAACGTCTTGGTCCGCCGCCGTCACGCCCGTGTTAATGTCGCACACAAGCACGATAACGTCCGCCATGTCAATTGCGAGCAGGGCTTGCTCGCGCATGAACAGCAGGATTTCGCTGTCCGTTTTCGGCTCGATGCCGCCTGTATCCACAAGGTCGAACTCGCGCCCGTTCCAGTCGGAGGACGCGTACAGTCGGTCGCGCGTAACGCCCGGCGTGTCCTCCACTATGGCGAGGCGTTTGCCCGTAATTCGGTTAAACAGCAGGGACTTTCCGACGTTCGGACGTCCCACGATGGCGATAAGCGGTTTTGGCATGTTCTCTCCTTTATTGTGCGTGTGTGGTATGGGTTTCACATTATATTGTAAGTATTTTCCCAAGCTCCTCGAAGCTGTATACGACCTTGCCGTCATAGTCCTCGCCGTCGCGGTTGAACAGCACCGTGTCCATTCCGACGCTTGCCGCCGCGATGAGGTTCGCAACGCTGTTGTCAACGAATATGCAGTCCCGCGCCGCAACGCCGAGCCGCTCAAGCGCAATCTCGTAGATTTTCGCGTCAGGCTTGCGGCACCCGACGTTCGCGCTGACAATCGCGGCTTTGAAGTACCGCTTGATGTCGTGGTATTCGCGAATGTATTCGCTCTTCTCCGACACATCGTTGGACAGCAGGGCGAAGTCGTATTCCTCGCTGAATCGCTTGGCAAACGCGTGAAACGTCGGGTCGAGCGTCAGGTGGTTCTCGATGTACTCGCGCACCGCGCCTTGAGTGTCGGTAAAGCCGAGCGAGCGCATAAACGCGTCGCCCGAAATTTCCCCGAGCTGCGCCTTGGTGAACTGCGCGCGATAGTCCGCCTTATCGGTGAACGGGAAGCGCGCATATACAAACGGCGTGAAGTTGCCTTTGGATTCCTCGATTATTACGCCGTACATGTCAAGCAGTAGTATTTTCATGCGGTCTCCCCTCACGGCTTGCGCCCGATGTACAGATAGTGCTCCGCGAAGCTGAGCAAATCCTCGCGCTCGCAGACTTGCTCCGCAAAGCCAATCCACGCGGACAGCACCTCGGGCGACTGTCGCGTGAGCGCGTCCTCATACGGCTCGAGAATCCCCTCGCTGGCGAGAAAGTGCAGCTTTTGCAGACCGAAACCATTCAGCCACGGCACAATATCGGCGTGACGCGCAAAATAGTTGTCGCTGAACCCGAAGCCCGAATAATCGGTGTCGCGCAGGAACACCTCGAACGCGGACCTGTCGCCGTCGGGGTTGAGGATTGCGGGCGCGGTGTATTCCAAGCTTTTCAGGTAGTAAAGCACTCCCGAGTAGGACGAGATGAACGCCGCGGACAGCGTGCCGCCCGATTTCAATACGCGCAGGCACTCGCGAACCGTCGCTTCTCGGTCGCGCTCGGCTTTCAGGTGGTACAGCGGTCCCATGCAGAGCACGTGGTCAAACGAATTGTCGGCAAACCGCGACAGGTCGCGCGCGTCGCACTCCACGGCTTCAAACGGCAACCCCAACTCCCGCGACTTGTTGCGCGCGAACGCGACGTTGTTTGGCGACAAGTCCGCGAGCGTCGCGCGGCAGCCGCTCTCCGCGAGCCACAGCGAGTATCTGCCCGGTCCGCCGCCGAGGTCAAGCACGCGGTCGCCGGGTTTCACGTATTTCCCGATAAAGCGGCGGTTAATCTCAAATTCGACGGGGTGCCGCTCCGCGCGGTGCCACTCGCGCTCAACTCCGTCGTCGTAGGTTCGCCGCACAGCGTCAAGATTATCCATTATGTCGCACCGCCTTTAATCCTCAATCTACCGCCCGCACATTGCGCGGAGCAAGTCCGCGCCGTCTTGCTCGACTATGCGGACGCGAACCCCAAGCTCGGAGGACAGGTCGTCCACCGTCACGTCGTCAAGGAACACGCCGCCGCCCTTGTCCTCCCCCGCGCGGAGCATGTTGCGCGGGATAAGCAAACGCTCGCCAAGTGGCTTGCCGTTTAATTGACGCAGGAGGTCGCCGCCCGTAACCAATCCCGCGACATTGACGCTCTCTCCGAAGAAGTCGTTGTGGATTGCGTAGACGTTACCTTTTATTCTACACTTTTCTTGCGCCTTGTTCAACAGGTTTTTCAAAAAACTCGCCGCTGAAACGCCCGTCGCGATAGAAAATTCGCGTCCGTCGGGCGAGAGCGGCTCATTGAGCGCGTCCTCAAACTCCGATATGAGCAGACGCATCATGCCCACGCCGTTCTCAAGCTGGGGATAGCCCTCGTATGCGTCGTCCTCGGGGAGCGGACGGTTCGCCTTAATGTACAGCTCGTCCGCGCAGAAGAATATGCGCGAGCCGTGCGTTTTCTCGCACTCGGCGGCGTATGTCTCGACGCGGTTAATTGTCTCGTCGGCGCTTTGCGCGTTGAACGGCGTGAGCTGCGGCAACCCCTCGCGGTGGCGCGTCAGCCCGACGGGTACGACGGAGACGCTGTTCACCTCGGGGTACAGCGCGGCAAGCTCGCGCATCGTGCGCGACAGGCTTTCGCCGTCGTTGATTCCGGGGCAGCAGACGATTTGGCAGTTCATCGTGATGCCCGCCCCAGCGAGACGGCGCAGCGTTTCAACGCCCTTGCCGCCGTTCTTGTTGCCGAGCAGCAGCGCGCGCGTTTCGGGTTCCATTGAGTGCACCGAGACGTTCAGCGGGCTGATTTTCATGTCGATGACGCGGCGAATGTCGCTCTCGGACATGTTCGTCAGTGTCACATAATTACCTTGCAGGAAGGACAGGCGCGTGTCGTCGTCCTTGTAATACAGCGTTTCGCGCATACCCTTTGGCAATTGGTCGATGAAGCAGAACACGCAACGGTTCGCGCAGGAAATCGGCGCGTCCATAAGGTATGTCTCGAACTCCAACCCAATGTCCTCGCCGTCGCGCTTGCGCAGTCGGGCGAGCAGCACTCCCCCGCCCGTGCGCTCCGCTTCCAGCAGGAGTTTGCCGTCGTAGGAGTGGAATTTGTAATCGAGCACATCGCGTATCGCGTGACCGTTAATACGGCGCAGCTTGTCGCCCGCCGCAATGCCCGCGCGGGACGCGGGACTGTTCGGCGCGACGGATTTGATGATTGGGTTCATGGTATCACCTACTTTTGAGACTAAAAGGATAGCGGGGTTATAAACCCCGCCAGTGTGTCGATTTTATGGCAACAATTTCGGATTACGACCGGAACGACTGTTAATAACGCTTTCTGAACAGCCTTTTCAGTCTCTCGATGGGACTGACGTTCCAGTCTATGCAGACAATAATCAAAGCGACATAAAGAACGACTAAAGCTATTCCGTAAGGCGCATAAGAACCCAATAGCTCCGCAAGACTTTCCAAACCTTCAACACGTGGTGGCATAACAGACTTCCTTTCTCTAATAACACACAGGCGGCGTAGCGCTCGGGTTTGCGCCGCGAATCCATTGCGCGTCGTTTGCAGTACCGCTAACTATGCCTGTACTTTTAACACTTCGCGCCCGTCATATTTACCGCATACCTTGCAGACGCGGTGGGGCAGATGAAACTCGCCGCACGAGCACTTGACAAAGCCCGGCGTGGAGAGCTTCCAGTGGGACGAACGACGCTTGTCACGTCGCGCTTTCGATACTTTCCTCTTTGGAACCGCCATATTGACACCTCCCAGTCACTATAATTCTTCCAGAAAGCGTTCTAATTCCGCAAGTCTGGGGTCTGTCTCCGACGGACAGCCGCAATCGCCGTCGTTTAAGTCGGAGCCGCATCTAACGCAGAGTCCGCTGCAATCCTCTCGGCACAGCATCCTCTGTTCCGCGTCTAAAATGAGAACCGTGACGAGTAACTCGTCAACATCGAGAAAATCGCTCTCGAGCCAGTACATGTCGGGGTCGTCGCCCGTCTCCTCATCGTCCGTGAGGTGCAACGTGACTTCCCTGTGCATATCGCGCGTAAACTCCCCCGCGCATCGTGAGCATATAAATGTGAAGCTCACGTCAAGCGTCGCCGTGAACGACATCGCTCCCGCGCCGTTGCGCACCTCGCCGACGGCGCGCGCGTGCGGCAGGATTGCCGTTATCGGGTCGAACACCGCTCGGGCAAGGTCCGGCTCATAGTCAAACACGGCGCGCTGCCCCGGAACGCCGACAATCTCGCGAAGGTCAAGAATCATTGCATTACCTCAGCCGTTTTATCTCTAATCGGAAAAGTGGCAGCTCAAACTGTGTTACTGTACTTTGTGTAGTAATTATAAGCTAAGAATTGCCGCTTGTCAATTGTTTTTTCGGTTGAAATCATATATAATACTCGCATACAGTTCAATTTGGCGTTAAAAACGCACACATAATATTAAGGAATTATTAACTATATGAAGGAATTTGCAATCGGCAAAAATGACGCGGGCGTTCGACTTGACCGTTTTATCGCAAAGGCGGCTCCGCTCGTTCCGTCGTCTCTCGCGCAAAAGTACATTCGTCTCGGGCGCGTCAAGGTCAACGCGCGGAAGTCGGCGCGGGACGCGCGGCTTGAGGTCGGCGACGCTGTTCAGATGTACATCAACGACGAATTTTTTGAGACGCCGCGCGAGGACAACGCGTTCCTGCGCGTGTCAACACCGAACCTTGACGTTGTTTATGAGGACGCGAATATCATGCTGCTGAACAAGCCCGCGGGCGTGCTGTGTCACTCCGACGGCGGGTTTGACTACGCGACGTTGATTGCGCGCGTTCAGGCGTATTTGTACCAGAAGCGCGAGTGGAACCCGCGCGAGGAGAACGCTTTCGCGCCCGCGCTGTGCAACCGCATCGACCGCAACACGTCGGGTATTGTAATCGCCGCGAAGAACGCGGAGTCGCTGCGGGTAATGAACGAGAAGATTAAACTGCGCGAGCTTGACAAGCTGTATCTCGCGGCGATTTACGGCAGGATTAAGCCGCCGAGCGGTCGGCTTGAGGGGTATCTGTTCAAGGACGCGGTTAAGAATCAAGTGTTCGTCTCCGACAAGCCAACACCCGGGGCGCAGTTCGCCGCGACGGAGTACAGGACGCTGAAGTCGGCGGGCGACCTGTCGCTGCTTGAGTGCCGACTGGTTACGGGGCGGACGCACCAGATTCGCGCGCAGCTCGCCAAGGCGGGGCACCCGCTCGTCGGTGACGGGAAATACGGGAAAAACGCGGAAAACGGGCAATACGGCGAGAAATTCCAGTTGCTGTGCTCGTACAAGCTCGCGTTTACGTTCGCGACCGACGCGGGCGTGCTGGAGTACTTGCGCGGGCGTGAGTTTGCGTTGGCGCGCGTTGATTTCGTCGATAAGTATTTTGCGTAGATTAAACTGAAAGGTTGATGAATATGTTTGAGCTAAAGTATCCGCACCTGTTTTCACCCATCACGCTTGCGGGGACGGTGTTCCGCAACCGAATCTTCGCCTCCCCCACAGGCACGGCGCACCTCACGTCGCGTAATTTCCCGATTGCCGAGACAAATGCCTACTACGAGCGCAAGGCAATCGGCGGCGCGGCTTCCGTGTGCGTCGGGGACGCAATGGTCAACCGCGACGCGCGGTTTAACGCGGGGCATATCGCGCTTGACGACGCGGCGGGTTCGCCCGCGCTGTCGTCGCTTGCCGACTCAATCTCGCGGCACGGCGCAATCGCGTCAATCGAGCTGTCGCACGCGGGCAGTCACGCGCACGAGGCGGCGCGGCTCGGTCACAAGCTGTTCGGTCCGATGGCTTACACGACCGACGAGGGTTTCCCCGTTGAGGCAATGACGGAGGAGAAAATCTACGCGGTTATCGACCAATTCGCGCAAGCCGCCGCGTTCAGCAAGAAGTGCGGTTACGGCATGGTCACAATCCACGGCGGGCACGGCTGGCTGATTACGCAGTTCATGTCGCCGCTGACGAATCAGCGGACGGACCGCTGGGGCGGGAGCGTTGAGAACCGCTGTCGCTTCGCCGTTGAGGTTTGCAAAGCCGTGCGGCGCGCCGTCGGGCGTAACTTCCCGATTGAGATGCGCATTTCAGGCTCGGAGTGCAACCCGAACGGGTACGACTTGGACGAGGGCATTGCTATCGCCAAACAGCTTGACGGGCATCTTGACCTCATTCACGTCTCGGCGGGGAGCCATGAGGTGTGGGACGTGTTCACGGTCACGCACCCCGACATGTTCCTGCCCGATGGCGTGAACGTCAAGTTCGCTGCCGAAATTAAAAAGCACATTAAGCACTCCGCCGTCGCGACTGTCGGCGCGCTGACCGACCCCGCGCAGATGGAAGAGATTATCGCGTCGGGGCAGGCGGATGTTGTGGAGCTGGCGCGCGGGCTGATTGCGGACCCCGACTTGCCGCGCAAGGCTCGCGGCGGGCGTGAGCGCGAGATAAACCCGTGTATGCGGTGCCTGTCCTGCTTCTCAAACCTCATGGACAAGGGGCAGTTCATCTGCGCGATGAACCCCGAAATCGGGCACGAGACAGAGGTGAAGTGGGCGTTGCCGCCCGCCGAAAAGAAACGTGTGCTCGTCGCCGGCGGCGGCATTGCGGGTATGCGCGCGGCAATTACGGCGGCGGAGCGCGGGCACGAGGTCATTCTCGCGGAGAAGTCTGACCGCTTGGGCGGCGTTTTGCGGTGCGAAGATGAGGTATCGTTCAAGGCGCATTTGACCGCGTTTTTGGACAATCAGGAGGCTGCCGTCACGAGAGTGGGCGTTGATGTGCGGCTCGGCACGGCGGTCACGCCGGAGCTTGCGCGTTCACTTGAGCCTGACGTTATCATCGCCGCCGTCGGCGCGCGTCCCGTCAAGCCGAACATTCCCGGCATCGAGCACGCCGTCGGCGCGGAGGACGTGTACCGCGGCATTGCGCCCGCGGGTCAACGCGTCGCGATTCTCGGCGGCGGACTTGTCGGCACGGAGCTTGCGATTCATCTCGCGCGGCAGGGGCGTGAGGTCGCGATTGTCGAGCTTGCGGACGCGCTGTCGGACGGCGGCAACATGTTGCAGGGTCTGGCGATTCGGCTTGAGCTTGCGCGGCAAGAGATTGACGTGCGGCTGTCAACCCGTGCGGTTGAGATTCGCGCGGACGGCGTGACGGTTGAGCGCGACGGCGCAAACGAGTTTTTGGCGGCGGACACGGTGGTTTACGCCGTGGGGCAGGCTCCTCTGCGCGATATTGCGGACGAGCTGCGCCCGCTCGCGCCGGAGTTCCACCAAATCGGCGACTGCGTGAACCCGAAGAACATCGTTGAAGCGACGCGCGTCGCGTTCCACGTGGCGAGAGACGTTGGCAGATAACAATTGACAGTTGACAATGGACAATTGACAATTGGGGACGCGACATTAGCAATAACAAGCCCACCCTTAGCGGGTGGGCTTGTTATTGCTTACAATATTATGCAGATTATGCCGCCGGAGCCTTCGTTTATTATGCGTTGGAGGGTGTTTTGTAGCTTTTGCTGCGTTTCCTCGGGCATTTTCTTAATTTTGGCGTTCAGTCCCTCGCCCGCAATATCGTAGAGCGATTTGCCGAACATGTTGGACTCCCATATCTTGCTGACGTCGCCCTCGAACTCTTGCAGGAGGAAGTTGATAATATCCTCGCTCGCGCGCTCACCGCCGACGGCGGGCGACACCTCGGTTTCGATGTTCGCGAGCATCATGTGGATACTCGGCGCGGAAGCCTTGAGCTTCACGCCGTAGCGTCCGCCCTGCCGCACTATTTCGGGTTCCTCAAGCTTCAACTCCTCACGCGACGGCATGACGATGCCGTAGCCGCGCTCGCGCACGTCGCGTAACGCCGAGTCAATGCGGTCGTACTCGCGCTTGACGGTTGACAGCTCGGTGAGCAGCGACACTAGGTCGCCGTCGTCGCGTATCTCAAAGCCTGACTGCTCGCCGAGCGTCGCGTAAAACAGCTCGCGCGGAATGTCGAGCGTTGCGGCGGCGCGCCCGCGCCCTAAGTCCAGCTCGCGCACCATTGCGTTTGAGATGTTCTCGCTCGCGCCGAGCGCGTTGACGGTTGGCTCAACGTCGCGGATTCGCCCGCAATTCTCCGCGTGGCGGCGAATCGTATCCATTAGGCTCGCCTTGATTGCGTGGTCGCGCGGCAACGCGTCCACCCACGGCGGCAGGAATATGCCTAGTTCGTTCAGCGGAAATTCGTACAACACGGACTTGATTACTCCCGACACGTCGTCCGCGCTCATTGTCGCGCAGTTTTTTGCCACGCAGGTAACGCCGTGCTTTTCCGACAGCTCCGCGCGGAGCGCCTGCGTATGCGGCGCGTTCGGCTCTGTCGAGTTGAGCAGGATTAGGAACGGCTTACCAAGCGCTTTCAGCTCGTCGATGACGCGCGTTTCCGGCTCAATGTAGTCGTCGCGGTTAAAGTCCGTGATGCTGCCGTCTGTCGTGACGACGACGCCGATTGTTGAGTGCTCGGTGATGACGCGGCGCGTTCCAAGCTCCGCCGCTTGCGTCAGCGGTATCTCGTAGTCGTACCACGGGGTCGTCACCATGCGCTCGTTCTCGCCCTCGAACTGCCCAAGCGCGCCGTTTACCATGTAGCCCACGCAGTCAATCAGGCGAACGCGCGCCTCCGCACCGCCGTCGAGCGCGATTTTAACGGCTTCCTCCGGCACGAACTTCGGTTCCGAGGTCATAATCGTTCTGCCGCTTCCGCTCTGCGGCAGCTCGTCGTGCGCGCGCTCGCGCATGTAGACGTTTTCGATGTTGGGGATAACGAGTGTCTCCATGAAGTGCTTGATAAACGTGGATTTACCTGTCCTGACGGGTCCCACCACCCCCAGATATATATCTCCGCCCGTGCGTCGGGCAATGTCCTCGTAAATACCGCTCACTATACGCCCTCCTTCAATATTATCGGCATGGTCAATAATATGAGGATAAGCCATAGAATATGTTCGTCGCGCAAAAACTGTGCGTAAATAATCGGGGACGCGTTCCCGCGTCCCCGTGGCTTTTTTCGTTTAGAATCCCATCAGCCGCTCGATTGCCGCTTCCAGACTCGGCACGAGCGTGTCCGTCCAACGCGAGAGGTCGATATAGTCGGGGTCGGGAATGTTCGCGCCGCTCTTGCTTGACACGGCGATGATTAGCGGCTCGCCGTTACCGAGCGTCAGCTTGAACGTGTCGTCCGTGACCTTTAGGTTGCCGACGGTTTCATAAGTCTCGTAATAATCCTCCGCGCCCAGCGTGAGCGCGCCCGACGACTTGTTCCAATCTGAATAGAGCTTTATTGTCTCGGTGCCGTAGCCGTCATTAACCTCAAACCACAGTATGTCCCGCACGCTGTCGCCGAGTGCGTTGTGCGCCCAACGAACCTCCGCCCACAGCTCCTCGTAATCCGCTGTCATGCCCGCGTGGAACACCCAGTCGCTCTGCTCCGTCTCGCCGAAGTCAAGGTACACGTCGAAGTCCGCGCGCTCGCCGTTGATTGAAATGTACCCCTCGTACGCTACGCGAATGAGCTGCCCGCCGCTTGCTATGTAGTGCACAAGCTCAAGCTCGCCCTTGTACGCTCTGTCGAACTCGGCAATCATCACGTCAAGCGCGCTCAGGAACGCGTCGTACTGCTGCTTCGCGTAATAACTCGGAGGTAAGATTGACGGTTGCGCGTAGCTCAACGAGTCGGCGACAAAGTACGATGTGTAGTCGTACCAGTCATCGTCCCACTCGCCCTCGTCATACATGTCGCCCCAGTCGTAGTCGTCATTGTAATCACTATAGTCATATTCGTCCCAGTTGTAATCGTAATCATAATCGGAATCGTAGTTGTAATCATAATCGTAGCCATAATCGTAGTCGTAATCGTAATCGTAGTCATAACCGTAGTCGTAGTCATAATCGTAATCATAATCGTAATCATAACCGTAATCATAACCGTAATCGTAGTCGTAGTCATAATCATAGCCGTAATCGTAACCGTAACCATAATCGTCGCCGACACCGAAACCCGCGAAGCTGCCGACCGCCGTTTCAAGCTGCGCGGTCATCAGCTCGCGGAACTCCGAGTTGTTCCGCGCGAGGTCGGCAAGGTCAACGAGCAGACCCTTGACCGCTTCCTTGGTTATCGTGTAGACTATGGCGTTCGCCGTCACGTCGTTGCCGTTTGTGGTGATGGTGCGGCGTTCGTCCGTGAGTTTGCAGGCTTTCACAAAGCTCTTAAATATGTCGCTCAATTCGCCGTTGAGCGCGGAGCTTGTGTTGCTGACGTCGTTCGCGTTGCTGTTGGCGAGCATATCCACGTATTGCTCCAGAACCTCAACGACCTCCGCGTCCAGCCCAACCGCGTCCGCGAATGACCAAATCTCATCGCTGAACGTGTCGTAATCAAAGCCGTAGAAGTTGCCGTCCACGAACTGCGACCGCATTACGGCGCGGTCTCTGTTGAAGTACGCCTCAAGGTCAATTGCCATGTCGTAAACATTGATGTTCGCCGTCAAGCCGTATGCGTCCCCGTTAGCGATGTAAGAACCCTTTGACAGCAGCGTGACGTTGCCGCTGTAGCTGTCGCCGTATTCGTCGTTGTAGGCGACGTCCACGGAGAGCGCGCCGTCCTTCGCGTTGTTCGCGATTACGCTGAAAATACTGAGCGGCGATTCCTCATACCGCGCTTGCAGTACGGGCGCGAGCTTGCCGTAAGCCTTTGTCAAGTCGTTCGCTTTCCCGAGCAGCGGCAGTATCAGTATTATGCACGTGATGAGCGCGGCGACGAGTACGCCCGCCGCCGTGAACCACGGCCAGACGCGGCGTTTTTTTAGCGGTTGGGGCACGAATGGCGGTTCCTCGCGTTCCGCGGTCGCCGTGCCGACGACGGGTGCGGCGTATGCGGGAGCCGCGTCAGCAGCGTCGCTCGGTTCGTCCACGGGCGTAAACTCCGAAGCTTCCTCTATTGTATAATCTTCCGCGTATTCCGAAATTATTTCCGATTCCTCGTCGATGACAATCGGCTCCGCTTCCGATTCGGGTTCGGCGATGGGTTCCGACTCGACAACGGGTTCAATGACGGGTTCGGATTCGGGGAGCTGCCCTCTCAGGGGCGCAATTGTCGGCTCCGCCGCCGTCTCTTCAATCGGTGCCGCAACCGTTTCTTCGGCTGCTCCGAGCTGCGCGCCGCATTTGGTGCAGAAGCGCGCGCCCTCTTTTTGTTCCGCGCCGCATTTTTGACAAAACATATCTTGTTCCCTTTCGTACATTTATTTCTATGATGAAATAATTATACAGCAAATAAACGATACTACAATTAAAATTGAATTACAATTAGTTAACAGTTGGGTTAAAATCGCGCATTAAGTTACAGTTTGTAATTTTATTGCGTCATATTCCCAGTAAGCGCAACGCTTCCCCTACAGTTTTCGCGTGCAGCAGCTTCACGCCCTCATGCTTTTGCAGGGAGTTGCGCGCGCTGTCGGGTAGGATTACGCGCTTCATGCCCATGCGGCGGGCTTCCGCAATGCGCATATCCATGCGCGAAACGCTGCGTAGTTCGCCCGTCAAGCCCACCTCGCCGACGGCAACCACGTCGTCGCCTATCGGCTTGTCGCGGAAGCACGACGCGGTTGCGAGCACGATTGCGAGGTCCGCGCCCGGGTCCTCAACCGTCAGCCCGCCGACGGCGTTCAGGTAAGCGTCGCACCCCGATATGCGCACGCCGCCGCGCTTTTCCAATGCCGCGAGCAGCATCATCGCGCGGTTATAGTCCACGCCCGTCGCGTGGCGGCGCGGCACCGCGAGCGCGGACGGCGCGACAAGCGCCTGAATCTCCGCGAGCACGGGGCGCGTGCCCTCAATCAGGCACACGACGCACGTTCCCGGTGCGCCCGGCACTCTGCCGGATAACAGCCGCTCACTCGGGTTCGGAATTTCCTCCAGCCCCTCCTCGCCCATCTCGAACACGCCGATTTCGTTCGTGGAGCCGAAGCGGTTCTTCGCCGCGCGTAGTATGCGGTAGCTCGTTTGGCTCTCGCCCTCGAAGTACAGGACACAATCGACGATGTGCTCCAAGACCTTGGGACCCGCAATCGCGCCCTCTTTATTCACATGGCTGACGAGGAACACCGCCGCGCCCGTGTTTTTCGCGAGCTGTAACAGCGTCATTGAGCTGTCCTTGACCTGCGTCACGCTGCCCGCCGCCGCAGAAAGCTCCGCGTTGCGCATCGTCTGCACGGAGTCCACAATCACAATGTCGGGCATCAACGCTTCCGCCGCCTCAACCGCGTCGGCAATGTCCGTTTCCGTCAGCAAATACAGCGACTCGCCCGACACTTGCAGCCGCTCGGCGCGCATTTTTATCTGCCGCTCGCTTTCCTCACCCGACACGTACAGGACTTTCACGCCCGCCGCGACCGTGCCACACAGCTGCAACATCAGCGTTGACTTGCCGATTCCCGGCGCGCCGCCGACGAGCACGAGCGAGCCTTTGACAGCTCCGCCGCCAAGCACGCGGTCAAGCTCCGTGAAGCCCGTCGGTATGCGCGGCTCCTCGCGCGAGTCAATGTCAGGCAGTCGGCGCACCGCGCTCGCGCCCTTTGAGCCGAGCGGACGGGACGCGGAGCGCAGTCCCGACTTCTTCTCTTCGGGCACAGGCTCCGCCTCAACTATTGTGTTCCAAGCGCGGCAGGCGGTGCATTGCCCCTGCCACTTCGGATATTCGTTACCGCAATCAGTGCAGTAAAACACCGTTCTCACTTTCGCCAAAATATATATCCTCCAGCATTTCTCTGTTGTGTAAGTAACCCGCCGCCAGTATGACGGCGAGCTTCAGTCTGTAGCTTTCCGTTTGCAGCAGCGCTTCCTCCCGCGCGTTTGACAGGAACGCGCACTCGACGAGCACCGCGGGGCAATCTATGTTGTTCATGAGGTAAATCTCGCTTTGAATACGCGCGGCGGCGCGGCGATTGCCGTCCTCCAGCGTCGCTGTCAAGAGGTTCTGCACGTCCTTGCCAAGCTCCTCGCTCCCGCGCGTGGGCGCGTACAGTACTTGCGCGCCGAACGGGTTGCCGCTCGTGTACTTGTTCTGGTGAATACTCAAAAACACGGCGTTTTCCGTGTCGCGAATCAGCTTCAGCCGCCGTTTTTGGTCCTCGACCTTGCGGGCGCGCGTCGTCTCGGCGGTGTACGCAATTTCCTCGCTGTCTCGCGTCATGACGCACGGCGCGCCGAACAGCGCGATTAGTCGCTCCAACCTCAGCGCAATATCGAGGTTTACGCCGCTCTCGACAAGTCCGTTGGGCGAGACGGCTCCGCCGTCCTCCCCGCCGTGACCCGCGTCGATGATGAGCGTGAGCGTTCGCGGCGCCGCAAGCTCGCCCGCGCGTGCACACGGCGTTAGCGCGGCGGACATTGTGAGCGCGAGAAGCATTGCGAGCAGTCGTTTCATAGTCTTTACCCCCAACCGTCATATGGTATATACTATGAAACGCCGATGTTTACTATTCTAATCAGCGCAGCCGCTACTCAACGTCGGGCACAATCTCGCTCGGCGGAACGTCAAGCATTGCGGGGTTGCGGAATATACTGTTGAGATAGCGGTAGATTTGCGAGAAATGGAACCCGTCGCACACGCGCTCGTCCATTACGATTGTGTAGTCCAGATACTTACATTCTGCCACGGAGCCGTCCTGCCGCACCTCATACACGCGTCGTTTCGCGCCGAGCGAGCAGAACAGCGGCAGATTGCCGAAGTTATACAGATGGTGATATATCGCCGGCAGACCTATCGAACCCAAGTCGGTGATAATCAGCGAGCCGTGGAACGGGCTTGCCTCCATAATAATCCCCGGCAGCTTGCCGAAGTAGTCGAGCAGGTTGATGAGCCACATCACGAATTTCAGCGGCACGCGCGGGATTTTGCACAGAATCGCGGCAACGTCGTCCGTGCTCGTCGCTTCCGTGCTCTTCACCTTTTCAACCTCCGCGTTTATCTTGCGGTACACGTCGTCAATCGTGTCCGTGAAGTCGAACACGACCTTGATGGAGGTTTCGGGCGCGTCCAGCGTCAGCGCGGACTTAATCGTCATAACAAGCTCGATGTTACGCCGCGCGTAAACGCGCTGCCCCGACACGAAGCGGTTAATCGCGGGATAGCGGCTCGCCACGCGGATATACGCCGCCGTGAAAAGATGCAGCATACCAAGCCCCGGGAAGCCCTCGGCGCGTTTCTTGCGAATATATTGCTCAATCTCTGTAACCTCAATACTGTCGCGGAAGTTGTTGCAGGCGTCGTTTTTCGTTTTCATTACGAACGGCGGGAATTTGTGGTATGGGTCGAGCGTCCTGATGTAACGCCCGTCTTTTCGGTCTTTCCACCGGCGCTTGATTTTCTCTGCCATGACGTCTCCTCCTGTCGGACAAATATGTTAACAATATACCTTATAGCTTTGGATAATGCAACTGTTTAGTTCGCTCCGTATGCGTCGAAATTTTTTCGTTGCCGCGTTTGCGCGCCAAAATAAAGCGCGCCGCCCCGACCGAAGTCGGAGCGACGCGTGGGGGTATTTCTACCGTTTTATTGCCTAGTACTTGCCCGAACCGCCGCCGTCGGGGTAATTCGGCTTGCTGCCGTTATCGGGATAGCCGGGCTTCGAGCCGTTATCGGGATAGCTCGGTTTATTGCCGCAACCGCCGTCGCCGCAGATGTCGCAATCGACGAATGTCTCGCCGACCTTAACCGCCGCGCCGAAGTCAACGGGAATCTCAATTTTGATTTTCTGCGCTATTGTGAAATGGCAGACCTGCCCGACCTTGCCGTGGCAGTGCTCGTCGTCTGTGATAATCGGCTCGCCGTAGCACTCTACGGAGATGGGTCCCGGAATTGCGAACGGCTTTATCGTAACCGGTACGCCGACTAAAGCATATTTCGTCCCCAACACGGGGCACGCGTGCGCGTTTTGAATTTCGTTATCAAGCATCTTAATTTTTGCTCCTCTATGTTTGTTACCCGTATCTTACATTGATATAATATTCAAAAGGCGGGCAAATGCCCGCCTTCTAGTGAAGAATTTTTGAATTTATTGTCGAACCGAGTTCTAGTTCCTGTGCAGCTTCACGCGGCGCGCGACGGGGTATACCACCGTTGCGACGACCGAGCAGCCCACCATTTGCACGAGATTCATCGGTATCGCCGTCAGCGCGTATGCTCCGCCGAACAGCGCAAGCTCATACAGCGCGTAACCCGCAACCATTCCCGCGCCCGCCAGCGTCGCCGCCGCCGCGAACCGACTCAAGCCCTTATTCGCCGCGAGCAGCCCAACTAGCAGCCCCATAACGCCTTTAATTACAAACGTGCCCGCCGCATATACGGGCGCGCCCGCCGCAATGTCCGCCGCGCCGCTGCCTATTGCCGCCGCAATCGCTCCCGCGGGTCCGCCGAGCAGATACGCCGAGATGTAAATCGCTATATCGCCGAAGTTTATGTAGCCGCCCTGCGTGCCCGGTACGGGTATGCGCACCAGAAACGTCACAACGAACACAATCGCCGCCGACATGCCGATTTGCGCGAGCTGTTTTGTTGAGATTTTCATTGTAACACCTCCTGATTTTGCCTTTCGGCTTCATCTTAGCCTATTATACACATATGTTTTGTCAGCGCCAAGCCTTTCCCGCGAAAACACCGAGCAGGAACACGAAGCCGACGGCATACGCGACCGTCACAATGCGGTTATTCCGCGTTGTCTGCGTAAAGTCCGCCGCCGCGATTGCGCACGGGAACACCGCCAGTGTCGCACTTACGGCGATGTTTCCGGTCAGGAAAGACGCGATTAGCGTCATTGCCGCGAACGTCGTGTACTTGGACGGCAACCGCTTTGCGCCATACGCCGTGAGCGCGACAATCGCAACGAGCAGCACCGCGACGACGGGTATTCCCGCAATCTCGGGCGCGAGCAGATTTGAGTTGAAGCCCGTGAAGTTCAGGATACCGCCCGCGTTACGCAGGTTGTCGAGCAGCGCGGTTGCGAAGTAAAACGCGCCGCCGTACACGACGGTATTGATAAACATGTAGACCGAGAACGCAAGCAACGGCGCGAGCGCGGTAACGCCGAGTTGAGCCGCTCGTCGCGCGTCCTTTTCCCGATTCAGCGCGGCTGCGTCGTCAATAATAATCGGCACGATGACGAGGATTCCGAGGTGCTGCGTCATTGCGGCGAGGAACGCGCAAGCGAAAGCGGGCAACACGCGCTTTTTCTCCAGCGCGTGGCACAGCGTCACCGTCAGCAGCAGGAACAGCGTTCCCTCCCCCGGCGCGAGCAGCGTGAAAGACAGCGGGAACAGCAACGCGAGCTTAACGGCGCGCGCCGCGTCAGCGTGGTCGGTGTGCAACCGCGCGAGCTTGTACAGCATTACGCCGAGCAGGAACGTCAGCGCGCTGTTCAGCGTCAACGCCGCGACGGCAACGGACTCGAACAGTCTGCCGACAAGTCCGAGCAGTATCGGGTATACGGGCATGAGCGGCATGGCGCCCGTCGCGCCGACCGCGCCCTTTGCGTAACCGTCAGTCGCGGCGGCGAATATCTGCGCCGTGTGCGCGTCCGAGGTCAGTCGTTCCGTGAGGGCGAGTATCGCGTCGGTGACGGGCTTGTCGCTCTGCGCCAATATTGAGCCGACCATCACGACAACGAGCGCTGCGACCCACGCGGCAACTCCCGCGTATACGAGCCACGGACTGTCCTTTGCAATGACCGTCGGTTTCCTGACGCCCGTGTACTGCTCAATCGCGGGCACGCCGCGCAGCATCGCCCACGCGACGCCCGCGAGTGCGAGCGCGATAACTGAGCTTTGCAGCGCGTTCAGCGTGTGCGCCGCGAGTAATCGCCAGAAGAATACCCCAAACAGCGCGAGCACGCACACCGCCGCGACTATCGCAACCGCGCTGACGTGACTACCCCCGCGCGCCGAACCGCCTCCGCGCCCCGACTTTTCGCGCCGCAGTATCCAATCGACAACGCCGTCCTCGGTGTTCGCGCCGATAACCTCGGTCGCCGCCTGCTTAACCGCGTCCTCCGCGTTGGCGACGGCGTAACAGCGGTCGCACGCCTCGAACAGCGACAGGTCGTTGTAGTTGTCGCCGAAGCCGATTAGGGTTTTGTAGCCGTAGTTTTCCTTTATATACAGCGCGGCGCTGCGCTTTGTTCCCTCGCCGGAGAAAATTTCGAGCAGCCACCGCTCCTCTTTCTCGTATAGCTCCTTATAAAACAGCATCGTGATGCCGGTAACGCCGCTTAGGGAGTTGTAAATCGGTTGCAAATGCTCGCGCGTTCCGGGCACCACGAAGTAGATAACGTCCTCAAGCGGCGCGGTGGTCAGGCTGTCGGTCTGGACAAATTCCTGCCCGTAGCGCGAAACGCGCTCGCGTATGAACTCGTTTTGATGCTCGGACTCAACTGTTTCATAATAGATTTGCATATGCCCGTCTCGCAGGGTGTACATCATGCCGCGCTTGCTGTACATGCGCAGGCGGCGCACGACCATGCCCGCGAGCACGCGCGGGATATAATAGGATTTAACATATTCTTTTTTCGCGACGTCGTATATAACCACGCCGTTCATCAGTATCGCCGGCGCGGACAGCTTTACGTCGTCAAACATATTCCCGATGGTTACGGGCGTTCGCGCTGTTGCTATCGTGAAATTCAGCCCGCGCGCTGTTAAGTCCTTAAGTGTGCGCTGCGTGTATGCGGACATTTCGCCGCGTCTGCCGAATAGCGTTCCGTCCAAGTCGGAAATATACAGGTCCTCCGCGGGATATTTCGTCAAATCCCTCACCGCCGTTCTCTTTGTAGGTTGGCTCGCCGTAACATTAAATAACGCGTTGCCCGAATCGTCCTATTCTAACACATCTCGCGGCGGCGCGCAAGCATTACGCGCTATTATTGTCCCGCGGTGGATTACCGCTTGTTGCGCCGCAGGGCGTGTGTTATAATGTTGCATATGGGTTGGCGCAGACATGCGCGCGGCGGCGTTTTGCGCGCGGCACTTATTTTTGCCGTTTTTAATATTTTTTTACAATACCTCTTGACAAACTGAGATTATAGGCGCATAATAAATCATATCAATTACGTATGTTTACTATGATATGCCGCTCGGCGGTCGTCAGGTAATGAAAGCAGTCCACAAAAACAAATTTTTTATAAGGAGCGATATTTATGAAAATCTACAAGAAAATCACCGACCTCATCGGCAACACTCCCCTGCTTGAGCTTGTGAACTACAGCTCGTCCCTCGAACTGGGCGCGACGGTGCTCGGCAAGCTTGAGTACTTCAATCCCGCAGGGTCCGTTAAGGACCGTATCGCCAAGGCGATGCTTGACGACGCGGAAGCAAGCGGCGCGTTAAAGCCCGGCGCGGTTATCATTGAGCCGACGAGCGGCAACACCGGTATCGGTCTGTCCGCCGTCGCGGCGGCGCGCGGCTACAAGATTATCCTCACGATGCCCGAGACGATGAGCGTCGAGCGTCGCAACCTGCTGAAAGCATACGGCGCGGAGCTTGTGCTGACAGAGGGCGCGAAGGGCATGAAGGGCGCGATTGCCAAGGCGCAGGAAATTCATGACGAAACGCCGAACAGCTTTATCCCCAGCCAGTTTGACAACCCCGCGAACCCCGCTGTGCACCGCGCGACGACGGGTCCCGAAATTTGGGCGGACACGGACGGCAAGGTTGACATTCTCGTCGGCGGCGTCGGCACGGGCGGCACAATCACAGGCGCGGGCGAATACCTGAAGTCGCAGAACCCGAACATTAAGGTGTACGCGGTTGAGCCTGCTTCCTCCCCCGTTCTGTCGCAGAACACGGCGGGCGCGCATAAGATTCAGGGCATCGGCGCGGGCTTTGTGCCGAAAGTGCTGAACACGGACGTGTATGACGAGGTTATCACCGTCACGAACGAGGACGCGTTTGAGACAGGTCGCGCAATCGCGCGCAAGGAGGGACTGCTTGTCGGTATCTCCAGCGGCGCGGCGGCTTGGGCGGCGGCGCAGCTCGCTCTCCGTCCCGAGAACAAGGGCAAAATCATTGTCGCGATACTTCCCGACACGGGTGAGCGTTACCTCTCGACCCCGATGTTTGCGGAATAGTTCCTTATATTGTAGTTCCTTGTCATAGTAGTTCCTTGATAGCGAAAACGCCCCGCACAGCAATGTGCGGGGCGTTCTCGTTTACTCTGACAACCGCCTGAACCGCTCGTCGTCGCGTATGAAGTCGAAGTCGGGCTCCGCAAAGTGCTGCCGCAGAAGCCGCTCGTCGCTCTCCGTGTAATTCTTGATTGAGAACTCGGTTCCCACCACATAACCGTTCAGCAGCGGGGACTTCAGCGCGTGCATTTGCATCGCGTCGTATGCCCTCGCGAAACGCAGCGCGTCGTCCAGATTTTCGAGCGTCTTTTCCGTGTTTTGCGTTCGGGCGTACAGGTGCGCAAGCATCATGTGTATATGCCACATAAATGAGCTTTGCCAGCCGAAGTCTCCGTCCTCATACACGAGCGCGAACAGTTTCACTACCGTCTCATAGTTATGCACGCGCTCCTCCGTTGTATATTCACACTTGTTCAGCGTAATTACCGATATGTAAAAATCCTGAAGAATCGTCATGATGTGCGACTGCGCCGACTTCCGTAGCTCGTCGCCCTCCAGTATGTCCAGAAGCAGGTCGCCGCGCGTGACCGATATGTACGGCGCAAGCTCCGCGTACTTTTTCGCGCTCTCCTTGTCTTTCGCCAGTACGCATGTCACGCACAACGTCTGTATCGCAAGTAACCGCGCGTTGATGTCCTTGCACTCGTCAAGGACTCTTGTCTCAAGCGCGATAATCTCGTCCTTGTCCTCCGCTACGTTGCCCGTCGCAAGAGCGCGAAAATACAGGCGATGCGCGTACTGGTTTATAATGTCGTAGTCGTTCGGGAAGTCCCGATACGCCTCGCGAAACAGCGCGACGCTTTCCTCGTAATGCCCACCCTCGCTGTATTCGCGGTCGCGCTTGTAATACTCCGTCTTGCGCGCTTCGTCGTCCAGCTTGTCTACGCCGAGCAGCTCGTCCGTCGTCACGCCGAAGTAGCGCGCGATTACGGGCAGCGTCACAATATCGGGCGTAGTCTCCCCGCGCTCCCACTTGGAAACCGACTGAAACGACACGTTCAGGAAGCGCGCCAGGTCCTCCTGCGTCAGGTCCTTTTCGCGGCGCAGTTTTTTCAAGTTTTCGCCGAAATATATTTGCATATCGCACCCCGCTTACAGTTTATTTTCAACGCGTTGTACTACTATATTACAGGATTCCGCCGAAATAGCAATAACCCGTTTCGGGAACAGGATTCAAAGCACGCGGGAATTTCTCCCGCGCGTGATTATAGCAACATTTTACAAAAACGGCGAAAAATATTAAAATATATTACAAAAAATAAACAGACATTTTACTATACCTAATGTTAAAAAAATGGTAGAATACAATAACAGACAGAGTGAAAATCGAAATATATTAACAAAACACACAAGGGAGATGCGTTATGCTTACGGAAAAGGAAAACTACCTGATGACCCTGCGCGGCGAACAACCCGAATGGGTCCCGCAGTTCACTTTCGGTCCCGCGCCCGGGCAGACCACAACCGTCGCGGTTCACATGTTTGAGCCGCCAATTATCAACCAACACCGCGAAAACGGCGGTGGACCCGACATCTGGGGCGTGAACTATGTGGCTACGGAATCCACGGGCAACGCGCTGATTCCCGACAACAGTTCGTTCATTCTGCCGCTCGACAATATCGCGAAGTGGCGCGATGTTATCAAGGCTCCGTCAATCGAGGGCATCGACTGGGAGTCGATGGTCACAAAGCAACTTGACAAGTCGGGCATTGACCGCACGCAGACCGCACTCGCGCTCAACCTGCACATGGGCTATTTCCAGAACCTCATGTCGTTCATGGGCTTTGAGGACGGGCTGTTGAGCTTCTATGAGGAACCTGACGAGATTAAGGAATTGCTCGAGTACATGTCGGAGTTCTACATGGCTGTCGCGGACAAGGTGCTGGACATTTACAAGCCAGAAATACTCACGTTTATGGACGACACCGCGGCTTGGGCAAACCCGTTTATCTCCGCCGACATGTACCGCGAGTTTATCCTGCCGCACCACGAGAAATGGGCGAAGCGCGGGCGGGAGCGCGGGCTGCACATGACGATGCACAACTGCGGCAAGTGCGAGAGCGTTATCCCCATGCTCGTCGATATAGGCATAAACCTGTGGGACCCCGCGCAGACCTGCAACGACCTTAAGGGTATCAAGGAGAAGTACGGCAACAAGCTCGTGTTCGCGGGCGCGTGGGACGCGCGTGACCGTTTGCTTGAGCCTGACGTGACCGACGAGGAAATACGCCAGTCCGTGCGCGACTCGATGGATACATACGCCGTCGGCGGCGGCTACTGCTGGAACGGCGCGTTTCTGACCGCAATCGGCGACGCGGAGTCGCAGCGCAAGAACGACGTTCTGATGGACGAGGTTGTGCGCTACGGGCACAGCTTTTATAAGACACACTAAGCCGTGAAGGTTCTGATTCTCGGCGGCTTTCTCGGCTCCGGCAAGACTACCGCGCTGATGAAGCTCGCGCGGTACCTTGTTGACCGCGGCGCGGCTGACAAGGCGACGAGCGTTATGATTCTGGAAAACGAGGTCGGCGCGGTCGGCATTGACGACAAGTACCTCCGTTCCGGTGGGCTGAACGTGTCAAACCTGTTTTCCGGCTGCGCGTGCTGCTCCGTATCGGGTGAGCTGACCGTTGCGGCGCGGCGCATTGAGCGCGAGATTGACCCCGAGTGGCTGATTGTCGAGACGACGGGCGTTGCCTACCCGCGCAATATGCAGGAAAACCTACGCCACGCACTCGGTATCGAGGCGCGTATTTGCGTGCTTACCGACGCTTCGCGTTGGCGGCGGCTGCTAACGCCGATGAACGGATTGCTGCGTGGGCAGATTGAAGGCTCCGACGCGGTTATAATCAACAAGTGCGACCTTGCGGACGAGGACGCGCTCGCGAGTATTGAACAAGATATACTGGGATTTGAGCCGAACGCGCGTATCCACCGCATCTCCGCCTTGGGCGAGGTGTCGGACGCGGTTTGGGCGCAAATCACGGGAGAATGAGAGGTTAATTATGCCACATGACCACGATGAGCACGAGCATACGCATGACCACGATGAGCACGAGCACCACCATCACCACGACCACGACGGGCATGAACACGACCACGACCATGACGAACACGAACACGAGCTTATTGACGGTGGCGTAGACGAGCTTGAGACTGTAGAGCCGGGCGTTGTCGCCGTTACCGTGACGCTGCACGAGGACGCGATTATCGTATCGGGCGCGCTCGTCGTTTACTCGGAGCACCCGTTCGACACGCGCCACCTCATTGCCGACAAGCTTGAGGAAATAGCTGACGAGGTTGGCGAAGCGGGCGGCGTAGTCGGGCACGTTAAGGCTTCCTTTGTCGCGACGAGCGTGGACATGCTGTCCGTCACGGCTCCGAAAGAGGCTGTGCAAATTAAGCGTTCGCCCGAGCTTGAGATTAAAATCGGAGTCGCCGCGATTGTGTTCTCCGTCGAGCCCGCGTTTGCGGAGGGGCTTGTGCGCGACGCGCTGACGGACATTCTGGAGTCCACAACAGAAGCTTAACGGGGCGCGCGCCCCGTATTAACCGTTCCGAGGAGAAACCAATGACTATCATCGACACCCACGCGCATATCTTCCCCGCCAAGATAGAAACCGTCGCAACCAAGGCAATCGGCACGTTTTATGAGACTCCCATGTCGCACAACGGTTCGGTTAGCGAGCTGCTTGAATCGGGAAAACGAGCGGGCGTTACGAATCATCTCGTGTTCTCGACGGCGACGACGCTAAAGCAGGTTCCCAAGATTAACGAGTTTATCATCGAGCAGGTCGCCGCGCACTCGGAGTTTTACGGCGCGGGCACCATGTTCATCGGGTACGAGGACTACAGGTTCGAGCTGGACAACCTGCGCGCGAACGGCGTTCACGGCGTTAAGTTCCACCCCGATTTCCAGAAGTTCTGTATTGACGAGGAAGCACTTGACCCAATTTTTGCGTACATGCAGGAGACGGGCATGTTCCTGATTACGCACAGCGGCGACACGCGTTACACGTATTCGCACCCCGCGCGCGTCGCAAGCGTCGCGAAGCGGTTCCCCGACATGCGCGTTATCGCGGCGCACTTTGGCGGTTGGTCGTGCTGGGACGTTGGGCGGCGCGAGCTGAACCTGCCGAACGTCTACTTTGACACGAGCAGCACGCTCGGTTTTGACGGCAATGAGAACGCTCTGCGCGCTTTTGAGACGTTTGACAACAGCCACATCTTCTTTGGCGACGACTTCCCCATGTGGGACCACGCGGAGGAGCTGGAGCGCGTTCGCGCGCTCGGACTGGGCGACGCGCTGTTGGAGCAGGTGCTGCACGGCAATTTTGAGGCGTTTATCTCGAATTATTTGAGGTGAGTATGAAGCACAAATTTATATTCGGTTTGCTGAAGTATCCCGCGCTGCTGTTCGTTAAGCTCAGGCTCGGCTTTCGGCGCGGCAAGCGTCGCCCGCCGAGCGGCGCGTGTATAGTTCTTGCCAACCACACGACAGATTTTGACCCGATACTCGTCGGCACGACATTCGGGCGGCACCTGTATTTCGTCGCAAGCGAGCATGTGTTTCGGCGCAAGCTGCTCTCGCGGCTGCTGCGTTGGGGCTTTGCCCCGATTGCGCGAGTGAAGGGTTCGACCGACGCGTCGTCCGCGCTCGCGGTTTTGCGCGCGATTAAACAGGGTTCAAGCGTGGGCGTATTCGCGGAGGGTGAGCGCAGTTGGGACGGGCGCACGTGCGAAATTCACCCGACGACGGCGCGGCTAGTCCGCTCTTCACGCGTGAATCTGGTGACATATCGCATTTCCGGCGGCTATCTGACAAGCCCGCGGTGGAGCACGTCGCTGCGTCGCGGGAAGATGCGCTGCGAGCTTGTCGGGGTTTACTCCCCCGAGGAGGTTGCCGCGATGACCGACGATGAGCTTGTGGCGGTTATCAGCCGCGACTTGAGCGAGGACGCGAACGCGCGGCAAGCGGTCGAGCATGTGCGCTATAAGGGCAAGAATCGCGCGGAACGCCTGGAGTCCGCGCTGTACGTGTGCCCGCGCTGCAACAGCGAGAACACGATGCACAGCAGCGGCAACGCTTTCGCGTGCTCCGCGTGCGGCGTATTGCTGACGTTTGACGAGTACGGCGAGTTTCACGGCACGGAGAACTTCCCGTTCAAGACCGTGCGCGAGTGGGACGAGTGGCAGTCGGCAGAGCTTGCCGAGCGGAAGTATGAGCGCGGCGCGCGCATCTACTCGGACGATTACGCGACGCTTGTTCAAGTCGGCGCGGACCACAGCGAGACGGTCGTCGCGCTGGGCACCATGCGACTGTATGAGGACAAAATCACGCTCGGCACCTATAACGTGTCGCTCGGCGCGGTTTCAAAGCTCGCCCTTTACGGCGCGGAAACGATTGTTTTCTCGTCCGCGGGGGTAAACTACGAGATTACGTGGAGCCAACCGACTAACGCGCGCAAATATCTCACGATGTTCAATATATTAAAGAGAGCCGCACTATAAGTGCGGCAAAAATGAAGGAGGGTATACATGCATGGATTACTCAAATCTGAATATCTCGCTTTGGAACGCAATAATCCAGCTCGGCATTATTTCGACGGCAATTCTCGTCTCAAACACGCTGCGCCGCAAGGTACGCTTCATTCGCGACAGTTTGATGCCGACGGCGGTGCTCGGCGGGTTTCTGTTACTTTTTCTGCGGACGGTCGGCATTATCGAGCTTGACATTGACTTCTTAGAGACATTGGTTTATCACGGCATCGCGCTCGGTTTCATCGCGATGAGTCTGCGCATCGTCGCAAAATCGGCGCAGAGCGGCAACCTCGCGGGTCCCAAGAGCGGCGCGATAATCGTCGGCTCGTACCTGATTCAAGCGATTGTGGGGCTGATTATCTCAATCGGGCTTGCTTACACGGTTATGCCCGACATGTTCAAAGCTGCGGGTATCCTGCTTCCGATGGGTTACGGGCAGGGTCCCGGGCAGGCGAACAATGTCGGCACGACATATGAAGCCGTCGGGTTTGTCGGCGGGCGCAGCTTCGGGCTTGCGCTTGCGGCGACGGGCTTTTTGTGCGCCTGCATCGTCGGCGTTATCGGGCTGAATATTCTCGCCCGCAAGGGCAAGGTCAAGCGTTTCAGCGGCGTTGAGGTTTCGGGTACTGCGAGTATCGAGAGCTTTCAGGACGACGGCGAAATGCCCGTCTCCGAATCGGTGGACAAGTTTTCAATCCAAATCGCGCTCGTGCTGTTTGTGTATATCGCGACTTATCTGGTTACGCGGCTGATAACAGGCACGCTGCTGAAGCTCACGCCCGGTTTAGCCGCTACGCTGAATCCCCTGCTATGGGGCTTCAACTTCATTATCGGTTCCGCGCTCGCGATTCTCACGCGTGTTGTATTGAAAAAGATGCGCGACGCGCGCGTCATGACGCGGCAATATCAGAACAATTACCTGCTGAACCGCATTTCCGGCGTATTTTTCGACATTATGATTATCGCAGGCATCGCGTCAATCAACATCGGGTCGCTGACGGGTCTGTGGCTTCCGCTCGTGCTCATGTCCGTTGCGGGCGGCGTTGTGTCGTGGTATTTCCTCGCGTGGGTTTGCAAAAAAGCGTACAAGGGTTACTATTACGAGGGAATTATGTCGATGTACGGCATGATGACGGGCACGATTAGCTCGGGCGTGCTGCTCCTCCGCGAGATTGACCCGAATCTTGAAACACCCGCCGCGAACAACCTGATTACGGGTTCGAGCTTCGCGATTATCTTCGGCGCGCCAATGCTTGTGCTGATTGGGCTTGCCTACAAGTCAACCGCGATGACGTTCGTGACGCTCGGGCTGTGCGTTGTGTATCTCGCGCTGATGTTGCTGTTCATTTTCAAGGTTAACAGTCGCAAGAGCGATAAGAAAAAGTAACCAAATAAATGCTGATGGCGCGGGGTTGCAAAATCCCGCGCCCGTTCTTTCTGAATTACGCAAAACAACAGCGGGATTAACTCCCGCTGTTGCTGTTTGCAGTTACTTAAGTTTCTTCTTGCCTGTCAGCACGAACACCGCGACTGTCACCGCGACAGCGGCTAACGCGAACCAGATTGCCATGCTGCCGTCGCCTGTCGGCACGAACGGTCCTGTCGGCACGTCTTCGTGGAACTCGGTTTCGGGTGGCATCGGCGTCGGGCTGTATTCCCAAGCACCGCCCGGCGGTGGCGATTCGTCGATTTCCTCCTCCGGCGTCGGAGTCGGTGTCGGAGTCGGCGGCGCGCTTGGTGGCGTCGTTGACTGCGGCGGCGCCGAATACGGCGGCAATGACTCCGGTGGCGGCGGCGGGGTTGTGTACCCCGGAGGCGCGGAGCTTGGCGGAGGAGGTGGCGGCGGGAGCGTACTCGGTGGCGGCGTTTCACTCTGCGGCGGTGTTGAACTCGGCGGCGGTGTCTCGCTCAAAGGCGGCGTTCCGCTCGGCGGAGGTGTTTCACTCTGCGGGGGCGGCTTCAGGACAACGCCCGCCACATCGTGGTCGTCCTCGTCAACGCCCGGCGTTGTTTTGGCGTGCTGCTCAATCTCGTTGTCGTAGACGGGGTTGTTGCCCGTCGGCGGCACGCCGCCCGGGGTAAATGTACCGTCGTTGTCGCGGTTCTGGTCAGGGTCGGAGTCAATGTCCGCCACGGTCACGTTGTACTCGTCGGTTAAGAGCGAGATTTCGGCGTAGTTTATTACCGGAACGTCAACCGTGAGCTTCGAGCCGTCAACAATCAGCGCGATGGTTACGGTCGCCGTGCTCTCGCCCACAAGCTTTGCGGGAGCATTGGGATACCGCACTTGGTCAACGTACAACGTCGTTTCCGCAAGACCCGTGTAGGTCAGGAGGTCGCCCGTCAGCACCCAATTCGGGTTCAGGATTTGGTCAAATGTCAGCCCCTCCGGCAAGTAATCGGTGATTTCGCCGACACGCAGCAGGAACTCGCACTGGTTGTAAACCTTGATTGCGAACACCACAACATCGCCGCTTTGAACCTCGTCAAATGCTGACGGCGTGAACGGTTCATCGTGCGTCGCAACGGTTACGCCGTTGCGCTGAACGGCGGACACCCACTTTTTCAGCGCCGCGTCGTAAGGCGGCACCTCAACTATGATTTCGGCGAAGTCCTCGTCGTCCTCGTCGTCATCTTCGTTGACAACCTCGTTGTCCTTTGGCGGCTTTTTGTCGTTATCCGGTTCATCGTCGGGCGTTGAGTCCACGTCGTCCACTTCGCCGCCCTTGTCGTCGGTCATACGCGTGATTTCCGAGCTGTTGTGAATCACCATACCGTCCGAAGCGGCGGTACTTACAGTCGCGGCAATCTCAACTACCGCGCGGTCGCCATGCTGTTCATCTCCGGCGGGCGCGAGATGAATACCACCCTCGCCGATGTAACGGATAAAAGTGCGTCCCTGTCCCGTCTCATCAACCTTGTCCGTCTCTATCCACTTGCCCTTGTTTATCGGGTGCTCTTCGTCAAACGTCAGCCACGCCGGCAGGTAGTCCGTGATGTCCGTGATTATGAGCGGGTATTCGCCTTGGTTAATGACGCGAATCTTGTAGATAACGGTGTCGCCGCGGTGCACGGTTACGATGTCCGACGCTTCGCCATCTTCAACGTCGTCAAGTTCGTCCACGGTTTTCCCGCCGCGGACAACTCGCGCGACCCACTTCTGCAACGCCGCGTCGTAAGGCGGCACATCAACCTCGACCATGGCGTAGTCGTGGTCGTCCTCGTCGTCGTTTCCGTTGTTAACCTCGTTGTCCGTAACCTCGCCGTCGTCCCAGTCATTTTTGTCGGGCGTTGAGTCAACGTCGTCCACTTTGACACCCTTGTCGTCGGTCATTGCCGAAATTTCGGCGTAGTTGACGATAACCTGCCCCTTGGATGCAGATACTGCTATGCGCAGGTAGACCTTCAGCACCGCGTCATAATTGCCATCGCTGCTACCTTCCGGTACAAGCGGTATTGGGCTGCCTATGTAACGCAATATCGGGCGTGGCGCTCCATGCTCGTCCAAAGTCGAGTCCGCTATCCAGTCGCTACCGCCGAGCGTAGCATTCAAATCCGCATCAAACTCCAAGCCTGACGGCAGGTAGTCCACAATTTCCGTGATGTTCAGCCGCTCGTGGCACTGGTTCAGCACGCGGATTGAGTACTCGACCACGTCCCCGCGCTGCGCCTTGTATATCGGCGACTTCTCCGCAATGCCGTTATCATCAAGGCTGCTATGGTCGCTGTCAGGTATCGGCGACGGGTAAATGCTGTCATACGATTGAGTTTCAATAACGCCGCCTTCATCATCGAGCACAGCCGAGACGTTCAGCCGCTTAACGTCGGAAACCCACTTCTGCAACGCCGCGTCATACGCGCGCCGTAGCGTTAAACCGAGGTCAAGCTCCATTTTGAGGTCCGACGTTTCGACGGACAGCATGTCTTGGTAATCGGGACCTATTTTAGCCGGGTATTCGTGACTTAGATATATCAACGTCGCTTCAGGAACGAGGTCGTCCGTTTTCTGCGCTTTTATGCTGACAGTATTATCATTATCCGAACACGGGTCTCCGATTATCGTGATGTTGCCGTTCGGTAAATCAAATTCTATCTTGAGTGGATTCGTCAGTTTCTTGTTAGCTTCCTTTATACCTTCATCAAGCGATTTCTCCCAGTAACTGAGCATGCCTGATTCGTCATGAATTGTGACAGCATAGGTGTTATATGTGTCGTTCCATGTCATCTGAAAATCATGCCCCGCGAAATCCGGTAGGGTTTGACTAATACGAATCGCTTTTCCCGCACGCCGAATGAGCGAGCGCGCTTTCTCGCATATCGATATCTCGCCTTCATACTCATCCTCATACACATAATCAGGTGCGATACCCGCACCACCCGGCGGCAGCAATATATCATAGTAGGGGTCAAAATAATCTTTATATGGATAGCTGGGATAGTCGGGGTTGCTTGGATTGTTTTTGGGGTCAATAGGGTCATCGGAGTCTGTTGGGTCTTTTGAATAATTGAAATGCCCCGTGGAAACCATCCAAACTGCAATCTGCGTTGCAATCTGGTCTGGTTTCTCGATTGTCGCCATATTGTTAATGTCTTGGCTGCCGTTCCACTCGCGCACGCCGTATGCCAATACATAGGCAAGTAACTTTTTTTGCAATTCCGTAAAAGTGACCACATGCCCATCGGAATTGCCGGGTTCCGGCAACGGCAATACGCCAAACTCCGCGAATGTAACGTCCGGCTTCTCCGGCTCTACGCAATAAACCGCAATATTATCGTCTCTGTCATAATAGTATAGTACCTTATCGACATCGCGGGTACTCGGGATTATATTCCCGGCGGAATCATAATCATAAAATTCAAAACCGGACACACCCGCCAGATAGGCTTGCATCTCCGCGAATCTGTATCTGTACTGACTGGATTCCGCTGCCCTTTGGTCTATCAATGTTTTTTCCGCTTGCGCCGTCAGCGAAAATATCGTGACTATTATGGCGGCGACAAGCAAAAACGAGATGCCGATTAGTAATCGCATCTTCTTTCCGATTGGTCGTGCTTTTTGCATTCTCTCTACCTCCCATGAACTGCATCAACGTCTCGCCGTCCGAATTGCTTCCGCATTGCGTTTTTTTGAACTCAATACAATTACAATTCGCGGCTCCTCTGCCATATTTTGTGTAACCCCGCGTGTAACCTTTTTTGCTTTTATGCTTTTTCAGCGCAACTTGTGCTTTCCTATTTCAAAATATTAACACATATAGTTCCAATTAACAAGCTTTTTTTGCAAAAAAGGACGGTTTATTAACAACTTTTTGTGGCATTTTGCCCTATTTCATGACACCTCGGTTGTATTTGGCATATTTAGCCTGTAAATTATGAAGCCGTCGCGTAACTAAACATGTAACCTCGGTGTTTCGCGCCGTTGATGAGTCGCGTTGTCAACGGGAAACAGGGCACGCGCGATATGCACGTGCCCTTGGGGTATTCCCCTTTTAATCCCGCTTTTTAGTCTGCTTTCTTCCTGCGTTTGCGTGTCACTACCGCAACCAGCGCTGCCGCAACCGCTATGCCGCTCCAGATGAGCAGCGTCGGGCTGTCGCCCGTTGCCGCGAGCGGTACGTATTCCTCGAATATCCACTCTTGGTCAGGCTCCGACCACACCCACCGTCCCAGCGGCGTGCCGTCCTCGTCGAACACTTCGTAGGATTCGTAGTCTCCCGGGGGCGGCGTCGTCTCGGGCACTCTGATGTTTGGCGTTGCCGTTACCGTCGGCGTGGTTGTTGTGATGTTAGGTGTGCTTGTGATTGTCAGGGTCGGGGTTTCCGAAGGTGGCGGCGTCTCTGACCCCGGAGGATTCTCGTTTGGCGGGGTTTCTGACGGGGGCGGTTCCGTTGTTTTCTCGGGCGGTTGATACTCAAGCGTCATGCGCGAGATGTCGTGGTCGTCCTCGTCGTTGTTGTTGACGTTGCTCTTCAGCGGGTGGACATGCTGCTCGCGCTCGTTGTCGCGAATCGCGCCGTCGTTCGCCTTTGCGTTATCGGGCGTTGAGTCCACATCGTACACGGATACCCACTTAACGTCTGTCTCACCGTCTTTCTCGACGCTCATCCAACCTGCCGGATAATCGGGATACTCGCCTTCCATTGCTGAAATTTCCGTTTCGTTCACATATATCGTTGTGTAATGTGCCGCCGAGGTTACTCTCAGCTTCAGCTCCACTATCGTGTATTCCGACGACGGGTAGTGATAGCTGTACGGTTTGAGATACTCGTTCGGATATTCGTACATTCTCAGGTGCTGCGGTTCAATGTGCTTGCTGAGCACCTTGTTCAGCGGGTCCTCGGCATTGCTCTTGTCGAGTGTGTACGTCAGCGTGCCGTCTCCGTTGTCTTTCCAGCCCGGCAGGTTGAACTCAGGCTCGAACACGTAGTAGTTCGGCATGTAGTCCGTCAGTTCCGTTATCATGATGTCGTTCTCGCCCTGGTTCATGACCTTGATTTTGAACGTTACTCTGTCGTCATGGTGCAGGGGGACAACCTCCGACGCTATGCCGTTGTCCGGCTCTCCGTCCAACTTGAACGGAGTGTACGGTCCGCGTCTCGTCTCGGATATCCAATGTATCTGCGCCGCGTCGAACACGCGCACATAGATGCCCGCTACGTCGTGGTCGTCCACGTCGTCCCAACGCTTGCCGCTGTCGTCCGGGTTGTCATCAGCCTTCATGTCGTCGTTTACCGTCTCCAGCAGACGCAATCCCGGCGCTTTGAACTTCTGCGGACCAACCGATGTTATCGGCGCAACATAGTTGTCGCGGTACACGCCGTGCTGCTCGATTGTGTTGTCCGCCGCAGTTGACTCTTCCGGCTGTTCTTGCGGCGGGATGGCATTCGGGTTGTGACCTGTCAGCGGGTCTATCACATACGTGCCGTTGCCGAAGTTGAACACATAGTACCCGTTTTCGTCTTGGGGTGGCATCTTTGTCGTCGGTTCGACAGGGACTCTAATGCTGTCGTCTGCTGTCGAGTCAACGTCTTCCACAGGTCTGAACGTTCTCTCCTGTTTGGACGGGTCGGGGTTGATTCCGTTCGTGTAATCCGGCAGGTTTGCCGCGATACCGCCGACCTCCGCGCCGTTAATTATCGGCGTGTTGTCCACAATGTCCTTGTTGACGGTAAGCGCGAGTATTACCGTTACAAACTGTTCAGTTTCGTAGGGCAGCTCATAGTATGCGGCTCCCATCTTCTCGTCCAGATACATGTCTGCCTTCGACGGGTCGCTCTTTTGCGGCGGTACGTGCCTGTAGAGTACATCGTTGAGACGATTGCTCTTTAAGCCAGCAACTCGATTGTAGGTCATTTTTCCCGTCGCTCTGTCGATTGTCCATCCAATATTTCTGACATCATACGGGTTGAACGACATACCTTCCGGCAGATAGTCCACTATACTTGTGACGTACAGCGGGTTCTCGCTCTGATTGTACACGCGTATCGCGAATATAACCACATCGTCGCTGTGCGTCTCTATCAGGTCAACCTGCTCTTCAGGCGCATCTATCGTGTAAATGTCGTTGAGACTTCCGCCCTCGTTATACCATTGATACACAGGGGCTTCACCCTTGGACCGCCGCACCTCTGCAATCCACTTGCGGAGGGCTACGTCGTATGCGGTTACGTATACGCCCGCTACGTCGTGGTCGTCCTCTTCCTTGTTGGCAGCTTTACCACTCGTGCTGCTTCCGTCCGCAGGGGTATCGGACTTCGTTACGTCCTTAACAAAACGGTGCTCTTCAATCTCGTTGTCCTCAACCGTGTTGTTGTCCAGCGGTGCACCGAACTCCGGATTGGCTGGCTTGCCGAGCTTATCCGGGTCGTTCGCGTCATACTCCGGGTCGTTCTCGTCATATATAACCAGCGGCTCCACGCCCTCCTCTTTAACCCAGAACGTTCCATCGTTGTCGCGGTTCGCTTTCTTTATTGTTCCGTCATTGTCGAAGCTGTTGTCGGCGTAGGAGTCCTTGTCTATTACAGGGAAGCCCTTGCCTGTGCCACCTTGGCGGAAGCCGTCCGTCATGTCTGTGATTTCCGCAAAGTTTATGATGTGCATATTGCTCTTAACGGCGGTGCCGATTTTCAGCCTGATGGTCAGCGTTGTGTACTGATAGTTACCGTTTGCATCTACACCCGTATACGACTTGCTCTCGCCGGCTTCTGTACCCCACTCGCCCTCGTAGTCGAGGTGCGGCGCGAGCACGTGGTCGAGGTCGTTGTTTAGTGCCCATGCGTACTTAATTCTCGCCGCGCCGTCGGTGCCGCCGTTACCATTGGTTTTATTGTCCGACTTCGGCTTGTATGAACCGTCACTAAGTGCTGTCCACTCGTCCCTAAAGTCCTCAATCGACCAATAGGCGTTCTGCGGGTCACTCGGGTCAAATGTAAACCCTACTGGTACGTAGTCCGTTACCTCTGTGACGATTGTGTCATACGCGCTCTGGTTGTACACCTTGACCTTGAACTCAATCGTGTCGCCGCGCACTACCCACGGCATCGGAATGAACACGCCGTTTTCAGGCTCCGGGAACTCGCCTGTCGCCGGTAGTGTACCGCCGAGCTTCGGCTCAATCTTTGAAATCCACTTGCGCAGCGCCGCGTCATACTCTCTCGCCGCGTTACGCACATGGTCGTACACGGGATACGCAACTCCGTTGCCCTTTGTGGGCATCTGCGGCTTTACTACATACTTCGCGCCATCCGTCGCGACCGCATTATGACCTTCGCTGCTCACTTTCGTTCCGTTACCGTCCACTACTGTCGTAACGTCGTCGCCCGTCATCGTCATCTTGTAGAAGTCTTTCGCCGGGTGCAGCTCCCACGCGCCGCCTGCGTTGTCGTTGCGGTGCCATATCACGTCCTCGGTAATCTCGTATTCCTCTTCGTACACCGTGTGCGGCACATAAGCCTTGTCGCCCGCCGTCTGATTCGCGGCGGCAAGAATGTCGCCTACCGCGCCCCACAGGTATGTGTTGCCCTCGTAGATAATGTTGTCATTTGCGTCTTTCAGTTCAACGTATTCGCCGTTAACCGTGAAGTAGAACTTCTCGGTTCTTTCTACTTTAGTACCGTTCCACCATTGGTCGTCGTAGAAGTGCGGAATCGGGTCTCTGCCGTATTGACCGGGGTAATTCCATGTAATGCCATCTTCTTTTTTATTGTTGATATTGTTGATATTGTTGATATAGATATTTTCGTCAATCTCGCTCACGGCGAATTTGCCCGTTACGTTTATTACAAACACAGGGCTGTACTCCGCGGGAACCGTGCGCGCGACGACTTTGTTGACGTACAGCTCGGGTCGCGGCGTGTTTACCATCGTAATCTTGCCCGAAACCGCTATCTTGTTAGTCGTGGCAGTTAATTCCGTCGGGTGAGGTATGTTGAGCAGATTGTTCTTCAAAGGAACGGGCGACGCGGGCACATTTTGCCCTTTAACTGTGTTGTACACATCGAAATGGTACAGCACTTCGTCCTCGAACTCCTGCCATCTGCCGTTCGGTGTTATCTCGTCCTGAACAAAGCGAATCACCGTCTCCGACACCGTATAATTCGTGTCGAACAGCACGCCCAGCACGTTTACTAACGTGTCGGGATTGTACAATTCCGTCTCGGGGTATCTCGGGTCGGGTATTGCAACCGATTCCGTCGTGCTGCCTATCGGGGCATACGTCGAAGTTCCCCATGTACCCGGCGTTGCGCGGAAGTAGTAGTGCTTTTCGCTCTTTTCGAGTAGCGCACCGTTCGCGCCATTACCGTTGTTGTCGTCGATGAAACGACCGTGCAGCACGATGTGCACTATGTCCGTCTGCTTGTACTGGTCGCCGACGCGCTCGAACGTCTTAATCAGTTCAAGCTTGGGCGTGGTGTTGTGCACCGTTATCATGACGCTGTTCTGCGTGCCCGGGTTAACCTTTACTTTGTAGACCTTTGCGTCGCCCGTGCCTGTGCTAACGTCACCGGCAGCGGGAACGATTGTCATATCGTCCAGAGCGTACATCTTGTGCGAGTCGGCTTCGCTGTACTCCACATAGGTGCCGTCCCGACCGCGAATGACAGTCTCTGTTATCGTGTAAATCTCATCGAACATCGCGCCCTGAACCGTAATTGTTTCGTCAGCCGCGTAAATCTTCGATACATACGGAGCGGACTGCGGCGTTGTGTTCGAGTTCGGCGCGGGTTGTGAACCGCCGCCGTAAACCGCGTTAGCCGTGTAGGTTATGCTATCGCCCACCGTACTACCCGGTGCTTTGATGAAGTAGTCGTGGTAGCCTGTTGCGCCCTTGTCGCCGTTCGTGTCGATAAAGCGACCTGTCAGGCGAATGTGGATAATGTCGGTTTCTGCGTATTCGCCGTCCGCGAGCGTGAAGTTCTTCACAAGCTGCAACAGCGGCGTTTCGTTCTTAATCTCCACCGCGACGCTCGCGTTCGCGCCAACATCAACTTTTACGCTTGACGGGTTTTCTTTCGCCAAAGTCGGATTTGTTGTTATGTCTTTTTCCGGGTCGAGATTGTACAGCTTTTTGGAGTCGGCAACGCTGTACTCCTTAAACTCCGTCGCGGAGATACGGCGTATGACTGTCTCTTCGATTCTGTATGTCTTGCCGAACTGAACGCCCTCGACGATGATTACTTCACCGCGTGCGTACAACTGCTTGGATTCGGGTGTAGTTGTATGGTTCGGGATTGGCTGATTGGGGTTGCCGTCTTTGTCGGTGTATTTATCTGTTACGGCTGTTCCCGCCTGAATGTAGTAGTCGTGGTAGCTGTTAGTTTTCTTGCCGTTTGTGTCGATGTAGTCGCCGTACAGACGGATATGGATAATGTCGTCCGGCAGGTACTCGCTGCCCTTTGTGTCAAACACTTTCAGCAGCGTCAACAGCGGGGTTTCGTTCGCAATCTCAATCTTCACGGTGCCCGCGACGGGTTGCGTACCGGGTATTATCGGCTCCGATATGGTAAACGGTGCTGCCGGGGTTTTAACAATCGGACCGTAAAGTGACGTTGCATCATCGCCTGCGTACTCTATTCCGCCGCGAATGATTGTTTCCGTTACGGTGTACTCCGTGTCAAACAGCGCGCCTTTGACGACGAACTTGTTTGTGTCGGTTCCCGCAGGGCTGAAGTTATGCAGGAACGCCGGGTCAATCGTCCCGTTGTTGTATGTCAAGTTCGGATTTGTGTTCGCCGCCGACTTGAAGTAGTAGTCGTGGAAAGCCGGTCTGGGCGCTATCGTGCTGTCGTCAATGAAGTCGCCCGAGATGCGGATATGCACGATGTCCGAGGTGTCGTATTCGCTGCCGCGCAGGGTCGCAACCTTGTTCAGCTCAAGCAGCGGCGTAGAGTTGGCGATGGCTACCGTCACTTTAGTCGGTATAAGCGCGTTTGCCGCGTCGGGAATCGTGAACTTTTTATCGGGTGTGAGCGTCGTGCCGCTAACCGTTATCGCGCCTTGTCTGTACATCAGGTTCGAGTCGTTAATCGGGTAGTCAATTGTACCGCGAATGACGGACTCGATAATCTCGTACTCCTGATTGTACAGCACGCCTTGCACGTCAATCGGCACGCCCGGGTTGTACGGGTCTGCCGCTGTGTTCGCGCCTGTGTACTTCGCGGGGCTTGAGCCGCTCTCTCTCGGGCGTATGTAGAAGTCCTTGTGGTCTTTCTCGCCGTCCGGGTCAATGAATATTCCTTTTAGTTGGATATGGATAATATCCGTGTCGGTGTATTCGCTGCCGCGTGGTAAGACGTTTTTCGTCAGCTCCAAATGCGGCGCGCTGTTCGATACGGTGATAATCTGCTGGCTGTTATACGCTGTTGAGCCGGACTTCGAGACCGTAGCTTTATAAAGTCTGCCCGTCGGGGTTTCTACGCCCGTGCTAAGACGAGTCACGTACTCTGTCGCTTCGTAAGTGTGACCTATCATCACATCCGGCACTTCAACCAGTGTGCCAAAGGCGGCGGGAGTTGTTTTGTCTAAGCCGTTTCCGGTGCCGGTTGCCGAGAAGAAGTAACTTTTTGGCGAGGACGAACCCGGCGCGAACGCCGACCTGCTTGCAGGAGTTACCTCAATGCGGAAAATATCCGAGGTGTAGTCCTGCGTTGTGCCCGGCTCCAGCACCTTTGTGACTTTCAGATGCGTCGCGTTGTTATCGACGGTGATTTTGCCCTCAGTACTCGGTGAGACGGTACGCGTACCGCTAACGGCGTTTCTGTATATCGGATATGTCGTAATATTTCGCCAATCGCCATCACGCCATACCGCTTCTGTCACAGTATACGTGTCTCCAAATACGGGATTAGGTATTTTAACAAACGTGTCCAGCCCCGCAGGGTCGTTCCGGGTGGCGCCGGTACCGCTTTTTCCGTCTTGGAAATATACATATTTCTGTGTTTTGTCGTTTATGTCGCCCGTCACGGTTATGCGGAATAAATCCTTAAAGCTTGTGTCGCCCGTGTAGGCGGGGTCGCTGACTCTCTTTTGCACTTCCAAATTCGGAACGGGAACTTCAAGCTGAAGGTCGAACGTAGCATTATGAGTTTCGTTATGCGAAATCGTAACCATATTCTGGAGTTCTTCATTTTTACCAATGACGCAGAAATACGATGCCATGAACTCCAGTCCGAGGTTATATGTCTCGTGAATGCTCGCGGTGGTTGTTGTAGGATACCCATTGGGAACGCCTTGAAGCGTCATCGAACCGCTGTTGCGGTTGGTGATTGTAAATCCCGCGGCGTTGATTTTGCTTTCGAGGGCAGTATTGTTAAGCCACGCGCCGATGTTCGGGTTATTAAACGTAGCTCTGAATTGCGGGTACGGCGTTCCGCCTTCAACCCACGTCATCGTTCTTAAGCCGAGGTTCACGTTTTCCATTGACGCAGCCGCTAAGCCGCCGTCAAGCAGCTCGCGCGCTTTTCTTGTTACTTCAGGTTGCACGGCAAACGGGTTGCCTGAAACGCCGTCGGCGGGTACCAGATAATCTAGCGCAGCCGTATTATTGTACACGCGCATACCAATCATCCAGCAGGCGACCTGCGTCGCGGTACGGAGTATGCCCTCGGCATCGTCATAATTGTCCTGTTTATAATTTTGTTGACCATGCCCCAGAACGTAGCTGAGCATTATCTTTTGTTTCGCGTCCAGAGAACCATGCCGTATATTGTCAGCCAATATATGACCACCGCTAATCGGACTTGTACCCGGGTCAATGCAGTATGTGACGTAATGCGTACCGTCCGCCGCGATGCTGTAATAGTTACCCATTATACCGTGACCGACGAGTTCGTTAAATATACCACCGTAAGCGTCGGATTCGCTTTGCGTCGGCTTACGGTAACGCTGATAGAGAGATGCGTGCCATTCCAGCGTAACTTCTTGTCCGTCGTAAAGCGCCGCGGCAGGCAGCAATACCAGCAATATCGGGATTATCAGCACAATTGCGACGAGCGCTGCCCAGAGCTTGCGCCTATGCTTAATATTCAGAATTTTCATGTTATGTCCCCCTCATAAATGCGGGCTGCGGACTAATCCGCTCCGCCGCTCGTCCTCCCTATGATGCGCGCTCGCTTTGCGCCGACATCTGCGGGTTATTGTGTGTTGCGCGGTTAAACCGCGTCACCCTCGCGTCTTGCTTTAGTGTTCAGTTTAAGTGACACGTTTCGTTAGTAACTGCTTTTGTAACTCATTCGAGTAATCTGTACGCCTTGATTTTTTATGCGGTTTGAGAGGACGTCTCACGGTTCTGCGAGACGTCCCCTCGCGCTATTCATCTCTAGTCTTGCTTTTTCTTCTTTCTGTTCTGAATCACAATGGTTGCGGCTCCGGCTCCCGCGGTCAGTAGCAACAGCGCGGGCAGGAGGTAGGCTGTTTCGTCGCCCGTTCTCGGCGGGTTTGCGGGACCGCTCGGAACATACTCGACGAACTCCCATTCCTGTTCGGGTTCGTTCCAGACCCACTCGCCGCGCGGCGTGCCTTCGTCGTCAATTTCGAGCCACACGTCGCCGGACGGCACCAGTGTGTAAATCGCGCTTGACGGAGGAGGCGGCAGCGATACGTCGCGCGTCGGCGGCGTCGGCGTGGGCGTGGTTGTAACGGGCGGCGTTTCCGTCGCCGGCGTCGGTGTGAGCGTCACAGGCGGCGTTGTCTCAACCGGTGGCGTTGTCTCAACCGGCGGTGTCGTTTCAACAGGCGGCGTTGTGACTACAACGGGCGGTGTTGTAATGATTATTATCGGTGGCGTTGTCACAATTATCGGCGGTGTCGTTGTAACTACCAACGGCGCAATGATTACGGACGCGATGTCGTGGTCGTCCTCATCCTTGTCGGCGCCGAACTCAGGCAGAACTTCATAGTCCTCGTTGTCGCTCGAGATACCGACACCATACTTATTGATGTGGTGCTCTTCGATTTGGTTGTCCTTGAGTATACCATCCGGCGTGTAGTCGTTGGAGGAATTGTTGTCCGGTATTGAATCCATGTCAACGACGTTGCGCAGTATCGTTGCGAACTGGAATCCCGGTACCGCGACGTTTTTACCGGCTGCGATGTAGTCCGGGAACTCCGCTTTGATTTCCGTAATCTCGGCAAGATTGTCGAACGCCTGGTTTACGGGCGCGTTCGCCTGCACTTGCAGAATCAACTTTATAGATGTAACTTGAGTGTCGTCATACCCGTCTGTCGGCGGCGTACCCCACGTCCATGTGGCTGCCGCAAGCTTCTTGTTCAGCTCGTTCGGCGTAGCGGGGTTCGCGCTCGCTTCGTAGGTCAACACATTTGCAGATGTCTGCGTCCAACCCGGGTTCCACGCGTTGTTAAACACAAGTCCCGAATCAGGCAGGTAATCCGAAATTTTCGTCACGTAGAGCGGGTTCGGTCCCTGATTGTAGACCTTAATGGTGTACTCAACGAAGTCTCCCGCGTGGAGTTCTACCGCGCTTTTCGGCTCTCCGTTAATCGGTTCGAGGAACGTTTGTTCTGCCGGTCCGTTCAGCGTCTGACGCACCTGCGATACCCACTTTTTGAGTGCCGCGTCATAGGAGCGGACTTGCGCCGTCGCTATGTCGTAGTCGTCCTCGTCTTGGCCGAGGTTCTTCGAGCCGTCGGGGTTCAGATACTGTTCGTTGATTTCGTTGTCCTTCGTGAATCCTTCGTCATTAATTCTGTCGGGGTCGGAATCCAAGTCCTTGACCTCTTTCCCGCTCGGGTCGGTAATCTTGGAGATTTCGGCGGGGTTCGTGATTGTTTTGTCAATCTTGAGATTCGGGTCAACGATGAGCGTCAGCAGTATTGTCGCGTACTGAGTTGAGTCATATTCGGGGTGGGTAATGTTATACAGCGGCCAACCGCCCAAACTAATGTCCCAACCGGGAGGTGTCGGAATGTGCGGTGCGAGCGTCTTGTTCAGCGCGGCGCCTGTGTACACTAGCGTCTTGTCATCAATCTGGTCCCAGCCGATGTTAGTGCTAATATACTTATTGAACAGGAACCCTTCAGGCAGGTAATCTACTACCTCCTTAACTTTCAGCGGCGACGCACCTTGGTTGTACACGCGTATGGCGAATGTTACTGTATCACTGCGTTGCACTATGACGGGCGGAATCGGTCCTACGGGGTCAACATAAGCGTTGGCGTCTTTGATGATTGCGTTTTCATCCATCGGCCATTCGTATGAGAAAACATTCTTGCTCGGTGAGACTTTGACAATCCACTTCTTCAGGGCTGCGTCGTATGGCGTTTTGGGTACGATGACGCTTGCGGGGTCATGGTCGTCCTCGTCCTTTGTATCGTCGTCGGTTCCGTCAGCTTTCTTCTTGTGCTCGTCAATCTCGTTGTCGTTGCTGTTTCCGTTATAGTCAACATACTCATCTTCATCGAACTTGTCGTTCAGCTTGTCGCTGTCCGGCGTGGAGTCAACATCATCAACCGCGTGATTGTCTTTGTCTGTAAGGCCGGAGATTTCCGCGAAGTTGATGAACGGCTCTCCCTCCGGCGCGTCAGCCGCGATTGTCAGGTACACGTACAGCGTCATGGCATTTTTGCCATCTTCGTATGAAGCCGGTTTTGACGTTTCCGTCCATTTCTCGCCCTCTGCCAAACCGCGTGTCAGCAGTATAGGGGAGGTCGGCGTGTACTTGATTGCCGCGTACTCATTCTTCGGCGTGTATACGCCCGGCTTACCGTCAACCGCAATCCAATCTGTAGCCTGATTCACAAGCGTCCATGTGCCGCCTGTGTACGGCTTGGTTGTATCAAACTCCAAGTGATGCGGCACGTAGTCTGTGACTTCCGTTATCTTGAGGTCATACGCGCACTGGTTGTACAGGCGAATCGCGAACTTAACCTCGTTGCCAACCGCCGCTTCCTTGTGTCCGACGGGGTCTGTCGGCTCGTTTGTCTGCACGTTGACCGCTGCAACCTCAGATACCCACTTTTTCAGCGCGGCGTCGTAAATCGGAGTTTCCTCCAGCTTCACTTTCGCCGGGTCGTGGTCGTCCTCGTCGTCGTGGTCGTCAGGGAACTCATCTTGATAACCCGGGGTGTTATCGTGCTCGTTTATCTTGTTGTCGTCGCTGTAGTCATCGGGGAACCCGTCGTTTCCGTCGTCGCTGTCCGGCGTGGAGTCGCGGTCGTCAACCTCTTTGCCGTCCTTGTCCGATTCCTTGGCGATTTCAGCAAAGTTGATTTTGATTCCGCCCACGGGGAAGTCCGTCGCGTTGTCGCTGACCGTCAGCTTAAGCTCCAGCGTTGCGTACTGTTCTGTTGAGTACGCCAAGTTATCGCCATACGGCCAAGGTTGACCGCCCGTAATGTGTGCTTTGAGTATACGGTTCAGCGCGTTGCCCTCCACAAGCGCGTTGCGCACATACTTGATTCTCGCAACCGTGCCCGTCGGCTTGTATTTCCCTCCGCCGAGTGCCGTCCACTCGTTCTCGTAATCGGCTATCGACCAACCCGGGTTCGGACCCGTCGAGCTGCCGTCATAGATGAAGCCCTGCGGTACGTAGTCCACAACTTCGTCTACGAACATGTCATACGCGCACTGGTTGTACACGCGAATCAGGAACGTCACAACGTCGCCGCGACGTACTGTCGTCGGAACCAGTTCAGGGTCAAGCGGTTCCTTGCGCGCGTTATCCTTGTATGTAACATCAGCGTCATACGGGTAGTAAGTCTCGCCCTTTGCGTCAATGCGGGACACCTTGCCAATCCACTTTTTCAGCGCGGCGTCGTACTCTTTGACCGCTGTGTTCGCAACTGTCGCGGTTGTTGCGCCCGTCACGTCGGGCACGTTTACTACACCGCTGGTTCCAAGATTAACCGTGTACTTATAGCCCGCGTCGCTTACCGATTGCTCGGTGTAGGTGACTTTACCCGTAGCGTCAACGTTCTTGACGATTACGGTTTCCCAGATTGTGTAGTTGCCGGGTTTCACTCCGAGAACCTGAACCGCGTGACCGGAACCCCATTGGCTCGCTGTTGTTATTTGCGCGGTGCCTGTGCCTATCAGATTGTACGTGATAGGCAGTTTGAGCGACGGTACTGCGTCCGCCATGAAGTAGTAAGTCTTAACTCCGAGCGTTTGCCCGTTACCAACGTCATCGAACAAGCCCTGCACGTGGATTTTGATTATCTCGTTGCCGTTGTACACGCGGTACTCGTTGGTGAATGTCTTTTCCACCCACAGTTCAGGCGTTGTCGGGGCTTTGGTGTTGGTTATGGCAACCGTGGCGGCGTTATCTGCGCCGACGTGTACCGTAACTTCTTGCTTTCCTGTGACAGCGTTCTTTATTGTGCCGCTGTACTGCGCGTCGCCGTACATGGTGTTGTCTGTGCGCGGGGTATAGACATCACCGTTTTTGCTGAGTATTCTCTCGGAGATGACATAGGTTTCGCCGTCAATCACGCCCTCAACAGGCACGGCGTTGGCGGGTACGTTCCATTCAACAGGCGTTTTCGTACCATCTGCGGTCACCACTACGTAGGTATTGTCGCTCGCCGCAAAGTAGACTGTCTTTGTCTGCGGTTGCTCACTACCCTCAAACACGCCGTACACGTCAATCGCAACGATGTCTGTTGCGACGACCACGCCGCTCGCGCCGCCCGCGAACAGCTTGTTGACTGTCAGCACGGGCGAATCCTTGAGTGTGTTCGTAACGGTAACTGTCACCTTAGTGCTGTCGGTGAGTGCGACGGGAGATGTTGGCACTATGGTTACACTTACATAACCCGCTTCGGTCGGTGTTTTCACTTCGTAGTTTCTAATTGCTCTTAAATGACCCTCGTCGCTATATTCGTAGCTAGTGGTGCCGTTGTACACGTAAATTGTCTCGGTTACTGTGTACGACTTGCCGACGATAACGCCGGGAACCGTTACCGCAGTCGTTCCCCAAGCGGTGGTACCGACCTTAGCGGTAACATCGGGTAGTGTCACGCCTGTCTGCGCGGTTTTCGAGAAGTAGAACGTCTTTGTGTCGTGCACGATTGCCGCGCCGACAAGGTAGTCGCCCTCAACGTGGATTGCCACGATGTGGTCCGCCGCCTTTGTGTCGTCGCCCGCAACGACTTTTTTAACCTCAAGGTTGCCGTCCTCCACGAGCGTCACTTTCGCCGGGTCATGGTCGTCCTCGTCGTTGCGCGCGGGCGTACCATAATCGGGGGTGCTGTCGTGTTCGTCAATCTTATTGTCGTCGCTGTAATCACTCGGGAAATTGTCGTTTCCGTCGTCGCTGTCCGGCGTGGAGTCGCGGTCGTCAACCTCTCTGCCGTCCGCGTCCGTCTCCTTTGCGATTTCCGCAAAGTTGATTTTAACGCCGCCGGTCGGGAAGTCCGTCGCGCTGTCGCTGACTATAAGGTTCAAGTACAGCGTTGTGTATTCTGACAGTTCGTAAGTGGTATTGGTTTCGTCAGGCCATACGTTCGGCGTTTGGATATGTTTCGTTAGCTTTTGGTCAAGCGCGTTGCCCGAAGCACGTGTGTACTTAATTCTGGCAACATCGCCTACAGGTTTGAATTTCCCTGTTTCGTATTCATTCCATTCGCTCTCGTATCCGACTATCGACCAGTCCGCTGTGTTCTTTGCCTTGTCGAAGATGAAGCCTTGCGGCACATAGTCCACAACTTCTTCAACATACATGTCATACGCGCATTGGTTGTACACGCGTATGGCGAACTTTACCGTGTCGCCGCGGCGCACAACTGTCGGAACCAATTCAGGATTCAGCGGCTCCTTGCGCGCGTTTTCTGCGTACTCAACTTCGGAGTTGTACACCGTTTCGGTACCGTGCACCACCAAGCTAATCCACTTTTTCAGCGCCGCGTCGTACTCCTTGACCGCCGTGTTATTAACCGTCACGGTAGTCGTGGCGTTCGAGTCCGGCAGGGTTACTGTGTTGCTGTCCGCGCCGTTCGCGACCTTAACCGTATACGAATAGGCTGCGTTGATTTCCGCTTGCTCGGTGTACGAGCCGTCAGCGTTCTTGACGATTACGGTTTCTGTGATTGTGTAATCACCCGCGACCACGCCCGGGATATTCACCGCGCCCGTGCCCCATTGCTTGGTGCCAACCACGAGTGCGTGGTTGTGACCGCCGAGCAGCGTCGCCGTGGTCAAATCAGGCAGCGTGCCGTTCTTGGTGAAGTAGACAATCTTTGTCTTATTCGTTGCGGTCGTCTCCGTGCCGTCCTTGAAGTCGCCGTTTACGTGGACGGCGATAATCTCGTTGCCGTTGTACACGCGGTAGGCGTTCGTGAAGGTCTTTTCGATTTCGAGCTTCGGCACAACAGGAATCTTCGTATTCGTCACGGTGACGGTGATTATTACCTGTTCGTCAAGGTCTATCGTCACTTCATGGGCATCGTTAATCAAACCCGTCGGGTCGCTGCTGTATGTCGGAGCCAGATAACCCGCGTCGGTCGAGGACTTCAGGATTCCACCTGCGCTAAAAATCTGCTCCGTTATCTTGTAGGTTTTGCCGTCCTTAACGCCCGGAACCGATACCGCAATGTCGGTGTTCCATTCGTTAATGTCAACATACCCACCGTTCGGTCCCGGCGTGTCTTGCACCGCTGTCTTTGCGAAGTAGAAATACTGCTCAGTCTCGTCATCGTAAGGCTCGTCAAACTCACCCTCAACGGTTATCATAATAATATCCGTTTCGGTAAATATCCCGCTCGCGCCGAACTTTTTGTTGACCTTCAGCACAGGCGTGCCCGGTTCCGGTATAGGCGTATTCTTAATCGTAACCGTAACCGTGGTTTCGCCGTCCTCTACTGTTACAGGATACTTGCCGTTAGCAGAGGTAAGCGGTTGCGCTGGCTCTTGGTCCTCTTGCACCTCTACCAGCACGGCATAGTTCGCCGCTGCCGGTGACTTAGCGTTACTGACATATGCGTTGCCGGTCTTAACGTACACAGTCTCGGTTATCTCGTACTCTTCGCCGACGATAACGCCGTCAACCGCTTGCGCTGCGTCGTTCCACTTAACTGGCGTAACGTCCACGTAAATGTCAGGCAGTTGCACAGGCGACGTCATGACAGTTTTCGAGAAATAGTATGTCTTGGTCTTAACGCCGTCAAAGAACTTGCCCGTCACATGGATTGCAACGATGTCGGTGTCACTTTGGTCGGCATACGCCGCGTCAACGACTTTCTTGACAAGCAGCTCGCCGTCTTCTTTTGTCTCGTTCTCGTAGGTGAACGTCACGACGGTGTCCTGAACGACCGTAACCTTGCCGGATTGTGCCACCGAGGGATTGCCCGCCGGTGTGATTTCGTATCCGGAAGTGTTGTAGTATTCGTTAACGGCATACTCTTGCTCGTCAACTATTACTGTCTCCCAGACCTCGTACTCGCGTCCGGCAACAACGTCGGGGACAAGTGCGTTGTTGGTTCCGCCCCACTTATTTGTAGAGCGATAACTTCCGAGGTTTACGTTTGCTTTTGCAATATTCGTGTAGTTATAGTTCGATAGCCCGTTACCAGTCGCCGTGAAGTAGAATCTTTGCTCCGTATCCGTTACACTAGCGCCGAACTTGCCTTTAACGTGAATGACAATTATGTGCGACAATGCTTTGCTGTCATCATTTTCGGCAAACACCTTGTCGACACGCAGCTCGGTTTTTTTCACTTCCGGCTTATAGTTCTCAAACACGACCGAAGCCGGAGGGTCAGACGCTTCGAGTTCGGGAATCGTGTAGATACCGTCATCATCTTCAACGCTTACAGCTCCATCGACCGAAATCTTGATTACGGTGTAGTCATCAGTAATATCCGCTTGCTCAACGCCACCTTCATCATTGTCAACGGTAATCAAGGTTTCTTTAATCGTGTATGGTTTGCCGAGGATAACACCCTCAACGTTCGCGGGGTCGGTTCCGCCCCACTTGTGCGTATACTCCTTTGTTATAGTGATTAGCGCGGGAATTTCAGGTGCAGCAGTATATGGTTTATACGTATTCGGGAATGGTACTAAACCGTTAGATGTGAAGTAATAGATTTTTTCCTTGGCTGGTGTGTCGCTGAAATCGCCCGTCACGTGGATTGCGATGACTTCATTCGTACCGTATTTGTTCCCGTTGGGGAACTTCTTGTCAACCTGAAGCAGGGATTTAGCTTCGTTCGTAAAGGTATAGCTCAACGGTGCGTTTACTGCTGTTGTATCTGTTAAAATCGCAATGCCGCTGTCTGGTGTATGCGCGCTACCGCTGACGGTCACCGTGTAGCGAGCGTCCGGGATGAAGCCGTTGTCGTCAATATTTACGGCTGTCTCCACGCCGTTGATGTAAACAGTCTCCCAGATGTAGTACGATTGACCCGCGACTACGTCCGGAATGAGCACGGGAACGCGCGCTCCGCCCACGCCCTCGATGCCCCAAGCATGCGCGATGGGGTCAATAACGGCGTTTGCGTGAACGTCAAAAGGAATACTGCTTGTAAATGTTGCAAAATCATTGGGAAGTACGCCCGTCGCCGTGAAGTACACGATTCTGGTTTTTCCCGGGTCTGTTGTAAAGCCTTGCGCGGGGTCAACAGGCTCAACGTGAATCGCGACGACCTGCGCGGTCCCGGCGGAACCGACAAACACCTTGTCAACGCCGAGTTCAGGCTTCTTCGCCTCGTTCTCAAAGGTCACGGTAGCCGTCGCGGTTTCGTTCTGCGCAATCACAACCGTGTGTTTCCCGCCGACAAGCGCGGGTGCCGCCGCCACATATTCCGAATCCGCAATGGCGATTTCCTTGTATGTGTCGATGCCATCAGGCACAATCAGCGTTTCCCAAATCTCATACGACGTTCCGGGAATCGCGCCGGGAATCTCAATGCCGCCCAGTCCCCATTGCTTCCATTCGCCGATAAACATTTCAGCTGTGTCGCCGTCAATAGAGGTCGCGCCCGCAACAAAGTCGCGCAACAGACCGTCAGAGGTGAAGTAGACAATTTTTGTCTTTTCGCCGCTTCCCGCTTCGTCAAACTCGCCTTTAACATGGATAGCGACAACTAGGTTGGTGTCAGGCGTGCTGTCGCTTTCTTTGAACAGCTTGTTGACCTTGAGCAGCCCGCTGATAGCTTCGTTCTCGACAACCACGACAACTGCTATGGGAGTCGTAGTACCAGTCGTCGCCGAAAGCGGACCCGCGACATAGCCGCCTGCCGGGATATCGGTGTTGCCAATCTTGGCGGTGTATTCCGAGCTAACTGCGAACTCCTCGCCGTTGTACGTATCGGTGACTACCTTATAAGTCTTAATAACGCCCTCAGTTATAGTATAGCTCTCGCCAACGATAACGCCCGGCACGGGCACGGGTGAGGTCGAGGTATCGACGCTCCACTGCTTGTTGATAGCATCGATTGTCGCGTTACCGCTCGGGAGAAGCTTATATTTGTAACCAGATGTAATCGTTCCACTACTATTAAAGTAGAAGTGCTTGGTTTTGTCCGAGACAATCCCGTTGTCCCTGAATGTGCCCGTCACGTGAATGACAAAGATGTCGGCATCGTCAGCAGCGTCGCCCGTCAGCAGCTTGTCAACCTTGAGGTCGCCCTCTGGGCGAATGAATTTGAGTTCGAGATTGTCCGGCGAGAAGCCGTAGTGCTCATCAAAGTATGCCATTGCCTGTCCATCAGGCTCAAGCGCATCTGGGTCAATGTAAAAAACCGAAGCGTCCACCGGTACAGTCACAATATCAATCGTGATGCCCTTACCCGCCGTAGTCGGGTCGCCGGTTATGGTGATGGTTAAACCGTCATCGGAAATTTCAACGGAACCAACACCAAACGCAGCTTCAAGCTCTGTCTTAATCAGGTTCGCCCAGTATGTCGGTTCGCCGTCTGATTTAAGCAGGGACACATCTCCAACGCTCGTCAGCATAATTGAATATGTACCGTCGTCATAATTCATGACATATCCGCCGGGAGGCTCGGAGGGTTCAAACGTCGGCTTCGGGTCTATTTTATTTTTCGCAGAGTTATATGCCTGCCAGTACAACTGATTCGCCGTGGCGTTTATTCCGGTAGTCGGCGCCCAGTCAAGAATCCCATTGGTGTCGTAGTCAGCAGGAAACACATAGTCAGGGTTAAGTATTTCGCCGTTGAGGAACACTTTCAGGTCTCCACGCGCCAGCTCGTCAGCCGCCGTCAACTCGGCATCATTTCCAATCATACTTACGACTGTCGCCCAAATCGCCATTTGCGTCGCGACACGCTCCGGTTCGTCACTCGCAGCAGTTGTGGCTGCGGAGGTAATCGCTGTTGTTTGTGGACCGGTTGCGAGAAGCGTCGCAAGCATATACTTGTATAGACTATTGCTTGGAGAATTCAGCATATTCAATATTTTACTCTCAGAGTATTCGCCAACAAATTCATTCTCGTTTTCACGATGTCCAAATTCATCGTCTCCCACATTACCCGCTCCGCCACTCGTGCCTGGGACAGCCATTGGGTCAAGGCAATATGTTATGTGCCAACTCTGTACAGGCTGCTCTTCCGGCTCTTCCGGCTCTTCCGGCAACTTGTTGGCGGCTAAGAAGTACTGTACTTTTTCTGGGTTTTGCAAAAACGCACCTAATATGGTAAAAAAGAGTCCGTCTTCCCCGTTAATAAGCTCCGCAAAAACTCCAGAATGCCCATACGTAAGATTCGTCGAGTCCGCCCAAACGATATCGACAGGCTCCGCCATCAGACCCGGTATTACTACCAGCGCCATTGGCAGGATAATCAGCAGCGTCAACAGCACCGCCATAATCCCGCGTTTCGTTCGCCTTAGTTTAATGTTCTCCATGTGAATACCCCCATCTTTCTTCGAGCGGCAAGCGCCCTTACCAACAAGTGTTTACTTCCTTTTTCTCCCTGTTTGCAGTCATTGGCTTCCTTCGAACCGACGCTGACCGCCGCGCCGCTTTTTGGTCGGGTAACACCTCTGCCGCCATTTTCCGCTCTGGCATCTTTATGTTACCTGAAGCCATTGTATCCCCACTTTGCTAGAATTGCAACTGTTTTTCGCGCTCCTTTATGTCAGATTCGGTGTTATTTCGTTTACGAGCGGTTACAAATTTGAAACCTTTTTTCCATTGCTCATGGCACTAAATCACCAGAAAAACGCAACTTTACCCATTGCGCTTTCTGCACTTTGGTGCTTTTTCCAATCAGAAAAAAAAGTTACACATTTGAACTACCTCTTGACCTACCCAAAAATGTTATGTATAATGTACACAAATCGCAGCGTGCGAATAGACTAAATTTTTGGGAGGATTTATTTAATGGCAATACCAAAGTTTGATGAAAAAGAGCTGAAAGTCGTCAGCACAACCCCCGGATTCGCGGGACCCGGCACTCCGAACTACGATTACCCCGTGTCTCCGAAGGAGGCAACCGCCGCCCTGTACAGCCGCAAACCCGTCTGGCAGCTGACCGGCGGAGAGTCAACCATGTTCAGCCCGAAGGTTAACCCCGACAACATCGCGCGCGCATTCGTCTTTGACGGCAGCGGCTTCCCGTTCGGCTCCGGCGGCGGACCCGACATGTTCGGCATCGAGTGGGAGTACATCGCGCAGGTCGGCGGCAGCATGGTGCGCCCCGGCAAACCGTTCCTGGAGGACGCGAACGAGTGGCACGAGAAGCTCGTCTGGCCGGACATTGACACGTGGGACTGGGAAGGCGCGGCGAAAGCGAACGCGTCCTACCTCTCGCCCGATAAGTCCAACGTATGCTGGTTCCTTAACGGGTGGTACGAGCGTCTTATCTCGTTCATGGATTTCGAGGGCGCGATTATGGCTCTCGCGGACGACGAGCAGCAGGACGCGGTTAAAGAACTGTTCGACAAGCTGTCCGACCTATACATTAGAATATTCGACAAGTACATCACCTACTTCCCCGCCATTGACGGCTTCTGCATTCATGACGACTGGGGCAGCCAGAAGGAGACATTCTTCTCCCCCGCGCTCGCCAAGGAGATGATTGTCCCCGCAATGCGCAAGGTTACGGATTACCTGCACTCACGCGGCAAGTACTGCGACCTGCATTCCTGCGGGCAGGCTCTCAAACAGATTCCGAACTTCATCGCCGCCGGTTGGGACAGCTGGAGCGGTCAGACAATGAACGACACGCAGAAGATTTACGAGCTGTACGGCGACAAGATACTCATCGGCGTCATTCCCGACAGCTTTGACCCCGCCACGACGAGCGAAGCCGACCAGCGCGCCGCCGCCAAGACGTTTGCCGACAAGTTCGCAAACCCCGACAAGCCGTCTTACGTCAACACCTACGGCAGTTCCGTGTTCACCCCCGCGTATCGCGAGGAGCTGTATAAGCAGTCGCGCATCAATTACAGTAAGTAACCCCGAAAATACATAAGGAACTCCCCGCCTGTCGGTCGGGAGTTCCTTATGTGCGCGCTCGGGCGGCTTGCTTGGTGCGTGCGTATACATTATAATGTACCGCCGCGCACTCATGTAATTCGCCGCCCGCCCGCAAACTTTGACTTGAAATTTCCCCGCGATTCCCGTATAATACCTAACAGAGAACACCAAACATGATAAGGAGGTCTTGTATATGCAAATTCAGGCTGCGGTTATCCGCGAAAAGGGCAAATTCAACATTGAGACGGTGGAGCTGGCTCCGCCAAAATCAGGCGAGGTATTGGTCAAGCTGATTGCGAGCGGCATCTGCCACACGGACACGGCGGTTATCGAGCAGTTCCTGCCCGTAACGTTCCCGATGGTCGCGGGGCACGAGGGCGTCGGCATCGTCGAGCAGGTCGGTCCCGGCGTGCGCGACATCGCACCGGGCAACCGCGTAATCATGACGTATCCGAGCTGCGGCGTGTGCGAGCACTGTAAAGAGGGACACCCGCATGCGTGTGAGGATAACTTCACGCTGTTCTTCGGCGGCAATTACGCGGACGGCACAAAGCGTCTCACAACTTCGGACGGGCAAGAGGTCGGCATCATGTTCGGTCAAGGCTCATTCGCGACATACGCCATCGCCGACCAGCGCAATACCATTAAGGTAGACGTGGACAGCGACGACGAGCTTGCGCAGCTCTGCTCGCTCGGCTGCGGTATTCAGACGGGCGCGGGCGCGGTCCTCAACCGCATGAAGCCGCGCGCCGGTTCCTCAATCGCCGTGTTCGGCATGGGCACCGTCGGTCTTGCGGGCATCATGGCGGCAAAAATCGCCGGTTGCTCCACGATTATCGCCGTGCACTCACGCCGCGGACGCGACCTCGCGCTTGAGTTCGGCGCGACGCACGTAATTGACGGGCGCACGGAGGACGTTGAGGCGCGCATCAAGGAAATCACAAACGGCAAGGGCGTGAACTACGCGCTTGAGAGCGCGGGACAGCCGAATATCGTTACGACAATGCTCAACTCAATGGCGAAAGAGGGCACCGCGATACTCGTCAGCGTAACGGGCGAAACCGAAGTTCCCATTAAGCTCGAGCCGCAGATTATGAACCCGAGCGTCACTCTCGCCGGCGCGGTTGAGGGTTGCTCCAACCCGAAGGTCTTTATCCCCGAGCTGGTGCGCTTCTACAAGGAGGGTCGTCTGCCCGTTAACCGTCTGAACACGGTTTACAAGTATGAGGACATCAATCAGGCGTTTGAGGATTCGCACAAGGGCATCACCGTTAAGGCGATTCTGAAATTCTAGGAAACATATGCGTTTGCAGGGGCGCGCGATACGCGCCCCTGTTTTCCGCGCGAAAAATACAACGCCGCGTCAAGGAGATTTTATGCCTAATACCAATTACGCCGCAGTACTGTTCGACCTCGACGGCACGCTGCTGAACACGCTTGCCGACCTTGCTGACTCGATGAACGCTGCGCTCGCGCGGTTCAATTACCCGCAGCACCCGACGGACGATTATCGCTTCTTCGTCGGTCGCGGCGCGGCTATTCTCGCGCATCAGGCGGCGGGAGCGGACGCGCCCGAAGCCGACGTCGCCGCGATTCTCGCCGAATATCGCGGCATTTACGAAAACCTGGCCGAGACGCAGACGCGACCTTATGACGGCATCGCGGAGCTGCTCGAATACCTGCAAAGGCGCAACATTGCGGTCGGCGTTCTGTCGAACAAGCCGCACACGCATACTGTCGCGACAGTCGCGCGTCACTTCCCCGATTACCCGTTCGCGCGCGTCATCGGGCAGCGCGAGGGCGTGCCGATTAAGCCCGACCCCGTAGGCGCGCTTGAGTTCGCGGCGGCGGTTAACCTTGCGGCGCAGCGCGTCGTCTACGTCGGCGACACGGGCGTGGACATGCAGACCGCGACGCGCGCGGGTATGTTCGCCGTCGGCGCAAAATGGGGCTTCCGCACGGCGGAGGAACTTACCGAGGGCGGCGCAAAGCTGCTTATCGACGACCCTCGCGAGCTGTTTGCGCTGTTCGCGTGATGTAATTTACAGATATAATAATGAGGTACGCATGAAAAGGAAAATTCTCGCCGTTACGGCGATTGTAATATTGAACATAGCGTTACTGTCCGCGTGTAACAGCGGTCAACCCGATAATTTGGTAAATTCTTCCGCTGACGCTGCCGGGCGCGTTATCGGCGCGGTATCAGGCACGGCGGGCGAAACTTACGCCGCGGCTTACGGCGACGCGCGCGTTTATCAGTCCTACGACGCGATGCTCGGCGACCTGCGGTCGGGCGTAATCGACTGCGCAATTGCGGATTCCGAGGTCGTGTCCACCGTGCTGAAAGGTCAGCGCGGCGTTAGAACGCTGTCGGAGCCGCTGCTTTCGCACAGCTTCGCGTTCGCCGTCGCCAAAGAGGACCGCGACCTGAAGCTCGCGATAAACGCCGCGCTTGCAAAGCTCCGCGAGAGCGAAACGCTGCAACAGGTCGTCAGCCGATACATCACCGGCTCGGGCTACAGCTATGTGTCGCCCGAGGACGTGGATCGCTCTGCGGGCACCATCACGCTCGCCATTGACGAGAGCTTTTCGCCTTACTCCTACTTCGGCGCGGACGGCGCGCCTTACGGTCTGGACGTTGAGGTTGCGCGCGCGGTGTGCGACCTTTTGGGCGTGGACGTGACCTTCGTGCCGACGGCGTCGGACAAGCTCATCACGAACGTGCGGTTCGGCAAGGTCGATTTCGCGTCGGGCGGACTGTACGCGACGGAAGCCGACGCGGAGCTTGTGGACTTCACAGAACCATACACGGTGTGCACGCAGTCGATTATTGTGCGGAAATAGTGGAACATTTTCTTGCAATGCCGCGCAATTTGTGTTATTATTTGTTTGTAAAGACACATCATGAAGAAACGCGTTTCTTCATGGAACACTCGAGTGTTCCGCGCAAATATTAAGGGGGTAGTTTTATGTTTGAAAACATCGGGCAAAAGTGCAAGACTCTGGCAAAAGTCATTGCCGTTCTCGGCATAGTTGGTTCAATCATAGCCGGTGCCGTTGTTGGCTATACCGTGGGTCGGTTCAGTTCCGGAAGCGGCTTCCTGATGTTTCTTCTCTATGCAGGCGTTGGTTCACTCGTGTCATGGCTCGGCTCGTGGTCGCTATACGCAATCGGCGAAGCGGCGGATAATTCGAGTGCAAATCGTGATTTGTTGACAGAATTACTCCAACGCCAAGACAAATCAAATTGGCAAACGATACACAAAAAAAGCGTACCTGAGCTAAAGAAATCAGAGCGAAAACAGCATACCGATGAAACAGTATCCGTTACCGCAGATAACGGTACTGTAACGTGTCCTATATGCGGTTCGTTTGAGGATTTTTACCCCACCCGCTGCTCTTATTGTCTTGTAAGCTTTGACTATGAAGTCGATGAATCAGACTATGAATAATCACACAAACGCCCTGACCTCACGGTCGGGGCGTTTACTTATACCGTAGCGGTTCTGCCACCATCATCAGGCAACCGCAACATGCGGCGCATGTCCGAGTCGAGCGTTTTCTTCATGGCGAGCGCCGCGTCCAGCTCCACGCTTTCGCAGCAGTCGCCGCACTCGCCGCCCATGACGACGACCTTGTTGCGCTCGCCCTCAATCAGCAGCCGCGCCGCCATGCTGCCCATTCGCGTCGCCGTCACGCGGTCACGCACGAGCGGAATCCCGCCGCGCTGAATGTGACCGAGCGTTGTTACGCGCGTCTCAATCCCCGTCTCCTCGCGTATGCATTTCGCAACCTCCGACGCGCTGTACGCGCCCTCCGCGACTATCACGGTGAAGTGCGTGTCGCCGCGCAACCGCGCTTCGCGTATCGGCTCAATCACGTCGCGCCGCAGGTCAATCGGAAACTCGGGAATCAGCGTCGCCGTCGCGCTCGTCGAAATCGCGACGTTGACCGCAATGTAGCCCGTCTTGTGCCCCATAACCTCAAGTACGGAGCAACGTTCGTGCGACTTCATCGTGTCGTTCAGTTTGTCCATCGCTTCGACGGCGGTGTTACACGCGGTGTCAAACCCGATTGTGTAACTCGTGGAACCGATGTCGTTGTCAATCGTCCCGGGTATGCAGGCGACGGCAACGCCCATGTCCGCGAGAATCCGCGCGCCGCGGAACGTGCCGTCGCCGCCGATAATGACGAGCGCGTCCACGCCCATAAAGCGCACGTTTTCCGCCGCGCGCTTCTGCCCGCGCTTCGTCATAAATTCGGGGCTGCGCGCCGTGTACAGCATTGTGCCGCCCTGCGTGATTATGCCCTCAACGCGTTCGGGCGTGAGCGGTGTCGTGTCCCCCGCAATCAGCCCGTTGTAGCCGCGCCGAATACCGACGCACTCAACGCCCGCGCCATGCGCCGTAAGCACCGCCGCGCGGATTGCCGCGTTCATTCCGGGCGCGTCCCCGCCGGACGTGAGTATGCCAATGCGCTTAACTGTCTCCATTTTGTACCAACCTCTACTCGAACGGCTTCATCTCCGCGTCAAACAGCGCAAGCCGACGGAACACCGCGAAATCGGGCTTCAGCTCCGCCCTGTGCGTCTCCAGCGCGCGCACAAATCCGTCGGGGTTCATCGTCGGGTTCTGTGCCGCGATTACCGAGCGGAGTTCGACGCGCGTGTCGTCCAGCCGCGTCAGCTTAGTCCCGACAATCATCGGCGCGACGTCAATATCCGCGTCGCCGCTTTTTGTTTTCTTGCGTATTATTATACTTTTCTCCGCAAAATAGCCGTTCAGCGCGGATATTTTCTCGTCGGACACGCCGCCGTCGTATTCGAGCAGTCCGCGCGTCTCAAGCCAACGTATCTCGCCGACCTTGCGCGCGGGCACATATACGCGCGCCGCCGAAATGCCGCGCGGGAACACGCCGTCCATTCGGCGCAGTAATTCTTCCGTCTCGGGCGCGTCCGTCGTCTCGAAGTCCATCAGCTCGCACTCGCTCTCCTGCCCGACCGACAGCGGCAGCGCAAGCGCCATAACGGGGTGCGGATTAAACCCCTCGGAGTGGCGGAATTTTATGCCCGCCCGCAAAAACGCGCGCTGCATCGTGCGCATCGTGTCAAGGTGCGAGATATACCGCGACGCGCCCTCCTTGCGGAATTGCAGTCTATATTTCATAGCAAACACCTCCGTCGCACAACGCGTTCGCTCCGCAGGCGGAGCATTCCTCGCGGCAGGACGGCGTTACCGTGCCCGCCCGCGACTTTTCCCGTTCGCGGAGCAGGAACGACTCGCTCACGCCCGTGGAAACCGCGCTCCACGGCAGCGTCTCGCCGACCTCGCGCTCACGCGTTGCGTAAAAGTCGGGTTCAATGCCGCACCGCTCGAACGCCGCGAGCCACCGCCCGTAGTCGAAATACTCGCCCCAAGCGTCAAGCCGTCCCCCGCCGCGCCACACTTCCTCCAGCACGCGTCCGATTCGGCGGTCGCCGCGCGCGAGAACCGCCTCAATGCGGCTTGTGTGCGCGTCGTGCCAGCTGTAGCTGATGGATTTTGACGGCATCGCCTCCCGCAACAGCGCGACGCGCCGCTCGTACTCGCGCTCCGTAACCTGCGGCTCCCATTGGAACGCCGTGTGCGGCTTCGGCACGAAGCACGCCGTGCTGACCGTGATTTTAACGCCGCGATTCTTGTTCTTCGCGTATGTGCGCCACGTGAAGAGCACGCGGTTCGCAAGCTCCGCGATGGCAAGCACGTCCTCGTCCGTCTCTGTCGGCAGTCCGAGCATGAAGTAGAGCTTAACCGCGCCCCAACCGCCCTCAAAAGCCGTGCGGCACGTTGTCAGCAGGTCGTCCTCCGTGACGTTTTTGTTGATAACGTCGCGCAATCTCTGGCTGCCCGCTTCGGGCGCGAAGGTCAGCCCCGTCTTGCGCACGCGCTGTACGCGCTGCATCAATTCAATTGAAAAGTTGTCCGCGCGCAGCGACGGGAGCGACAGGCTCACGCGTCTCGGCTCGCACCAATCGAGCAGCCCGTCGCACAGGTCGAGCAGCCCAGTATAGTCGCTCGTGGACAGCGAGGACAGCGTGACCTCCTCGTAGCCGGAAGCTTGCAATGCCTGCACCGCGAGGTCTCGCAGACGCTCGGGGTCGCGCTCTCGCGCGGGGCGATACGCGTAACCCGCCTGACAGAATCGGCAACCGCGCACGCAACCGCGCATTACCTCCAGCGCAACGCGGTCGTGCACAATCTCGGTTGAGGGGATAAGCGTCTCCGACGGGAAATACGCCGCCGCGAAGTCGCGCGCAACGCGCTTGACGACGGGCAACGCCGCGCCGTCCGTTGCCGCAACGCGCGAAACCGTTCCGTCGTCGTTGTAGCTCACGTCGTACAGCGACGGCACGTATACGCCCGGGATTTTCGCCGCTTCGCGCAGGAACTCACGCTTTGTGGTTCCCGCCGCCTTTGCCGCGCGCAGAGCGTTGTAGACCTCGCCGTTCAGCTCTTCGCCCTCGCCGATTAGGAAAAGGTCGATAAACTCCGCCATCGGCTCGGGGTTATAGCAGCACGTGCCGCCCGCAATGACGAGCGGCGTAAGTCCCTCGCGCTCATCGGAACGCAGCGGCAAACCCGCTAGGTTCAGCATGTTCAGCGCCGCCGTGTACGCCATTTCATAGCCAAGCGAGAACGCAATAACGTCGAACGCGCCGACAGGCTCTCCGCTCTCAATCGCGAACAGCGGCAGTCCCGCCGCGCGCATCTCGTCCTCCATGTCGCCCCACGGGGCAAACACGCGCTCACACCACACGCCCGGCATGGCGTTGGCAAGCCCGTATAAAATCCTAAGTCCGAGATTTGACATGCCGATTTCATACGTGTCGGGGAAGCACAGCGCGACGCGCAGGTTAACGTCCGCCGCGTCCTTATACACCGCGCCGTACTCGCCGCCCGTATATCGCGCGGGCTTTTGCACGCGCGGCAATATTCTCTCCAGTCTGTTATCCATATGTTACCTTCCAATCTTTCGCCTTTCAGTCATTCTACTATCTTTATGTGACATTCGCAATTCAAATTGTAAATTTTCTGCTTAAACATTTGACAAACGTGGCAATATAATGGTATAGTACGGATTGAGCTATAATGCGGTTCCCGAGCGGACTGATTCATTTCGTCGCGTCGGCGGATAATTTTGGCAGACATTAACGGCAACATTTCTCGGCACGGCATATTTATTGCAACAACTTACGGCATAATTACGGCATTATGTACAGATGTACTTTTTATACCTCGGCAATAGAAACATTATGTCACATGGGGTTACGCCAAGGACGATTCAGGGTCGGCGGCTTGCCCTCGTGGCTGTGTTATCTTTTTGCCCGCATTACGCGGATTTCTACATAACGCAAAATTTATTATTTAAGGAGACTTATTATTTCATGGCAGAAAAACTGAAGATTATCGCACTGGGCGGTCTTAACGAGATTGGAAAAAATCTCACCGTCTATGAGTTCGGCGCGGACATGATTGTCGTTGATTGCGGGCTTGGCTTCCCCGACGACGACATGTACGGCGTTGACATCGTTATTCCCGACTTCACCTATCTCGTAAAAAATCAGAGCAAGCTGCGCGGCATATTCCTCACCCACGGGCACGAGGACCATATCGGCGCAATCCCCTACCTCATGCGCGAGGTTTCCGCGCCTATCTACGCAACGCCGCTGACGGCGGGTCTTATCGCGCTCAAATTGCAGGAGCACGGACTTACCGCGACGACGGAGCTTATAACGATGAAGCCCGGCGACATTATTAAGCTCGGCTGCTTCAAGGTCGAGCCGATTCACATCAACCACAGCATACCCGACGCGGTGTCGTTCGCGATTAAAACCCCAATCGGCACGCTTGTGCACACGGGCGACTTCAAGGTGGACACAACGCCGATTTCGGGCGACATGATTGACCTCGCGCGCTTCGGCGAACTTGGCAATCGCGGCGTTCTCGCGCTGCTGCCCGACTCCACAAACGTCGAAAAGCCCGGCTACTCAACGTCGGAGCGCAAGGTCGGCGAGAAGTTTGACGCGCTGTTTCGCGGTTGCACACAGCGCATACTCGTTACGACGTTCGCGTCCAACGTGCACCGCATACAGCAGGTTATCAATTGCGCCGCAAAGTATGACCGCCGCGTCGCCGTCACGGGGCGCAGCATGGAGAACATTCTCCGCGTGTCCACGGAGCTTGGCGCGATGGACGTGCCCAAGGGCGTTCTGGTTGAGCTGAATCAGGTCAAAAACATGCCGCCCGAAAAGACGGTTATCATCACGACGGGCAGTCAGGGCGAAACGATGTCCGCGCTGCACCGCATGGCTTTTGGCTCGCACAAGCAGGTCGATATTAAGCCCGGCGACCGCATTATCATTTCAGCTTCCGCCGTTCCCGGCAACGAGAACGCGGTTTCCAAGGTAATTGACGAGCTGTTCCGCCGCGGCGCGGAGGTCATTTACGACAAGAGCGCGGACCTGCACGTCTCGGGGCACGCGTATCAGGAAGAGCTTAAGATGATGATTGCGCTCACGAAGCCGAAGTTCTTTATCCCGCTCCACGGCGAGCACCGCCACCTTGCGACGCACGCAAAAATCGCGGCGCAGATGGGCATTGAGCAGAGCAAGATTGTAATCAGCGAAATAGGGCGCGTCATCGAGCTTACGGGTCGCAGTATCGCCAAAGCCGGTACAGTTCCGTCCGGGCATGTGCTTGTTGACGGCAGCGGCATCGGTGACGTCGGCGCGGTCGTGCTGCGTGACCGCAAGCATCTCGCGCAGGACGGTATGCTCGTCGTTATCGTCACGCTGTCAAGTGAGGACGGCGGGCTGATTTCGGGTCCCGACATTATCACGCGCGGTTTCATCTACGTCAAGGAGTCCGAGGAACTTATGCGCGAGCTGCGCGAGGTTGTGCTTGCGACGCTTGCGGACTTTGCCCCGCGCAAGATTGCCGATTGGACGGCTCTCAAGAGCGCGATTAAGGCGGATTTGTCCACGTACCTGTACAAAAAAGCGAAGCGCAACCCGATGATTCTTCCCGTTGTAACCGAGATATAACGATATAGGAGCTTGCCTGTGAATATCCAGATTTTCGGTAAATCCAAGTGCTTTGACACGAAAAAGGCGGAACGCTACTTCAAGGAGCGGCACGTGCGGTTCCAGAGCGTTGACGTTCTGCGCTACGGGCTGTCGCGCGGCGAATTTACGAGCGTGAAGTCCGCCGTCGGGCTGGACGCGATGATTGACGGCGGCGCGAAGGACGCGGAGATTCTTCGCTACCTCGCGCATGACGCGGACCGCGAGGCAAAGCTGTTCGACAACCCGCAATGGCTGAAAACCCCCATTGTCCGCAACGGCAGACAGGCGACGGTCGGGTATCAGCCCGACGTGTGGAAAACGTGGGAATAGCGCGCGGCAACGGGATTGGTTACAGAAAGCGTTAAATAGTGAGGCCGCCTTTCGGGGCGGCTTTGTTTTTGGTTATTTGCGCGGCGTGACGCGGTGATTTCCGCGAGTTCATGACACGTTAACACATTGTTTAATTTTTCTTGATTTTTTCTGCAAGATGTGGTACTATATCGGGTAGATTTATGCAAGAACGGGAAATACTCTTAGATAGGAAGATTGGCACTGCGGGAGCCGCGAGCGAAACGGGCTTCCGCCTTGAGAGAGGTGTACCCATGAAAAAATACGCAGTCACCGGCGGGAATCCGCTGAACGGCGAGGTTACGGTCAGCGGCGCGAAGAATGCCGCCGTCGCGATTATCCCCGCCGCCCTGATGATTGACGGCGTTTGCCGCATCGAAAACATACCGCAAATATCCGACGTTACCATGCTGCTTAATATCCTCAAAAAAATGGGCGCGGAGGTGCGCACGGTCAATCGCAACACAGTTGACATTGACTGCACCGGCGTTCGCACGTCCCGCGCGACGTTTGACGCGATGCGCCGTATTCGCGCTTCGTATTACCTTATCGGCGCGTTGCTGTCCCGATTCGGGCACGCTGACGTCGCTATGCCCGGCGGCTGTAACTTCGGCGGCGTTCGCCCGATTGACCAGCACGTCAAGGGCTTCACCGCGATGGGCGCGACGGTTGACATCAAGAACGGCATAGTCTCCGCCACGACCGACGGCGGTATGCGCGGCACGACCGTGTATCTCGACGTTGTGTCCGTCGGCGCGACTATTAACACCATGCTCGCCGCGACGCTTGCCGATGGGCGCACATTCATTGAGAATGCCGCAAAGGAGCCGCACATCGTCGATTTGGCGAACTTCCTGAACTCGATGGGCGCGGACATTAAGGGCGCTGGCACGAACGTTATCAAGGTAAACGGCGTTAAGAAGCTTGTCGGCGGGTTCTATTCCATAATTCCCGACCAGATTGAGGCGGGCACATACATGGCGGCTGTCGCGGGCACGGGCGGCGAGGTCGTCATTAAAAATGTTATCCCGCGCCACTTGGAGTGCATCTCCGTAAAGCTGCGCGAAATAGGCGTTACCGTCACGGAGGGCGACACCTCCGTTACCGTCAAGCGCACGCGCGACCTAAAGCGCGCCAACATTAAGACGATGCCTTACCCGGGTTTCCCGACTGATATGCAGCCGCAGATTGCCGCGATTCTCTGTATCGCAAAGGGTACGAGCAATATAACCGAGGGTGTATGGGACAACCGCTTCAAGTACGTTGACGAGCTGTCCAAAATGGGCGGTAACATCACCGTTAACGGTCAAACCGCGTCCATTTCGGGCGTGCCGTACCTGACGGGTTCGCCACTGAAGGCGTGCGACCTGCGCGCGGGCGCGGCTCTCGTTATTGCCGCTCTGTGCGCGCGCGGCACGTCGGAAATTGAGGGCGTGAGCTATATTGAGCGCGGGTATGAGGACATGATTGACAAGCTGCGCGCTATCGGCGCCGACATCACCTGCATTGAGGACCCGGGCGACGACGACGAGGACGAGCAGACGGCAAAGTCCGCGGGTTGACTTGATGAGAGTCATCACACTTGCCAGTTCGTCGTCGGGCAACGCGACGCTTGTATCGCAGGGGGATACGCATATCCTCATTGACATAGGCATATCATATAAGCGCGTCGCGATTTCTCTCGCGGCGCTTGGACTGACGCCCGTCGATTTGTCGGGCGTTCTTGTTACGCATGACCATTCCGACCACATCGGCGGTCTTAAAACGCTTACAAAGCGGCACCGCACCGAGGTGTTTGCCAGTAATATCGCAATGCCCGCAATCTCGAACGCGCTGGACGGGCTTGACCCAAAGCTCTCGCAATTCCGCGCGAACGAGCCTTTCACGGTCGGCGATATTGAGGTTCGCGCTTTCTCGACGCTTCACGACGCGCCCGGCAGCGTCGGCTATCGCCTGACGGCGAGCGGTAAAATTCTCGCGTTCGCAACCGACCTCGGGCGCGTCACAAAGGACGTGCTGGACGGAACGCTCGGTGCGGATTTTGCGATTATCGAAGCCGAATATGACGTTGATATGCTGCGTTACGGCGACTATCCGTATCACGTCAAGCAGCGCATTTTGTCCGAGCACGGGCACCTCTCCAACGAAGCGAGCGGCAAATTCGCCGCCGCGCTCGCCGATTCCGGCACCGAGCGTATACTTCTCGCCCACCTCAGCCGCAACAACAATACGCCGCGTCTCGCGCTCGAAACCGTATCTCGCGAGTTGGAAGCGGATTTCGCGCTTGAGACCGCGCCCGCCGACTGTATCGGGACGGAATACACGCTGTGAGACGGAGTATATGTTTTGATTAGCATTACGCTGATTTGCGTCGGGCGCGTTAAGGAGAGCTATTACACGCAAGCCGCCGCCGAATATCTGAAGCGGCTTTCGGGTTATTGTAACGCGGAGGTTATCGAGCTGTCGGAGCAGCGTCTGCCCGACGCGCCCTCCCCCGCGCAAATCGCGCAAGCCCTAGCGCGGGAAGCCGCCGCAATATCGGAGCGCGTGCCCAAGGGCGCGAGCGTCGTCGCGATGTGCGTCGAGGGGCGGGAGTCGGACAGCGCGGAGCTGTCGCGCACAATTTCGGACTTCGCGGGGCGCGGCGTTTCGCGGCTGTGCTTCGTAATCGGCTCGTCGCACGGGCTGTCGGACACCGTAAAGTCCGCCGCCGTGCTCAAGCTTTCGCTGTCGCGCATGACGTTTCCGCACGGCTTGGCGCGCGTAATGCTACTGGAGCAGCTGTACAGAGCTTTCAAAATCGCCGAGGGCGGCAGTTACCACAAATAGAGTTGAACAACAGGAGCGTATTATGAGCGCAATTGAAACATATAACAAATGGTTGCAACAGCCGGAGCTTATAAGAAGCGGTGAGCGCGACGAGCTTTTGGCGATTGCGGACGACGCGGCGGAGATTGAGAGCCGCTTTTACGGCTCGCTTGAGTTCGGCACGGCGGGATTGCGCGGTATCATGGGACTCGGCACCGCGCGCATCAACGTCTACACCGTGCGCCACGCGACGCAGGCATTCGCCGAGGTAATTCTTGCCGACGGGACGCGCGAAAACCCGTCTGTCGAAAATCCGTCTGTTGCAATCTGTTACGATTCGCGCAACAACAGCGCGCGTTTCGCGCGCGAAGCGGCGTGCGTGCTTGCGGGCAACGGTATTCACGCGCTGATATTTGACGGGCTGCGTCCCACGCCGGAGCTGTCGTTCGCCATTCGCGAATACGGTTGCGTCGCGGGGATTAACATCACTGCGAGCCACAACACCAAGGAATACAACGGCTACAAGGTCTATTGGTCGGACGGTGCGCAACTGCCGCCACACCGCGCCGCCGAGGTTGCGGCGCGCATGGCGGAGCTTGACGTGTTCGCGTGCGTGCGTAGTCTGAACCCCATAACCGCGCTTGCGGACGACCTGATAACCGTCATGGGCGCGGACACCGACGAGCTGTTCCTGTCGCGCGTCATGGCGCAGGCAAACGACTTTGCCGCCGTCGCGAGCGTTGCCGACGAGTTTTCCGTCGTATACACCCCGTTTCACGGCGCGGGCTACAAGCTCGTGCCGGAGGCATTGCGCCGTCTTGGGGTGAAGCGCGTGTTCTGCGTGCCCGAGCAGATGGTAATTGACGGCGACTTCCCCACCGTCGTGTCGCCTAACCCCGAGAATCCCGACGGGTTCGCGCTCGCAATCAAGCTCGCACGCGAACATGACGCGGATTTCATCATCGGCACCGACCCCGACTGCGACCGCGTGGGTATCATGCTACGCGGCGCGGACGGCGAATATTCGCCGCTTTCCGGCAATCGCACGGGCGTGCTCCTGCTTGATTACCTAATCGGCGCGAGACGGCGCGCGGGCACAATGCCGCCGAACCCCGTCGCGCTAAAGACGATTGTCACGACGGAGATGGCGCGTCGCGTCGCCGAGATGAACGGCGTGTGCTGCATCGACACATTCACGGGCTTTAAGTTCATGGCGGAGCGCAAAAACGCGCTGGAATCAAGCGGCGAGGGCAACGTGATTTTCTCCTATGAGGAGTCCTACGGCTACATGCTCGGCGATTTCGTGCGCGATAAGGACGCTGTGACGGCTTCCCTGCTGCTGACGGAGATGGCGGCGTGGTACCGCTCGCGCGGAATGACGCTCGAGGACGCGCTCGCGGCGTTATTCGAGAAGTACGGCTATTACGCGGAGCGCACGGTGAATCTCGTCATGCCCGGGCTTGACGGCATGGCGCGCATGAAAGCTCTCATGCAGTCGCTGCGCGGCACTCCCCCGCTTGAGATTGCGGGCGTTTCAGTCGTGTCCCGCCGCGACTATGACGCGGGCACGGAGTTCGTCGTCGCAACGGGCGAAACCACCGAGTTGGAGCTGCGCGGCTCGAATGTCCTGCGCTACGACTTGGAGGGCGGCACGACCGTGCTTGTCCGTCCGTCGGGCACGGAGCCGAAAATCAAGGTGTATATACTGGCAAGCGGCGCGTCCGCCGATGAGTGCGACGCGCAACTCGAAAAGTTCGCCGCGTGGGCGGAGGGCTTGTAAAGAAGCAATACGGAAACAGCCGAGGTTTTTACCTCGGCTGTTATTACAGTTATCGCAGTTAATGCAACCGTCGGTTGCGGAGGTTCCAATCAAACTTGGTAGACCGCAACCGCCTGTCGGCTCTATAATGAAGGCAACAAATAATCGGGAGGTTCGACAATGACTTTGGGCGGTAAGATACAGCAACAGAGAAAGCAACGCGGCATGTCGCAGGAGCAGCTGGCGGCGCGGCTCACCGTTTCCAGACAGGCGATTTCTAAATGGGAACTCGGCGAATCGTCGCCCGACACGGAAAATATCGTTCAACTCAGTCGCCTGTTCGGTGTTTCGACGGACTTTCTGCTGAACGACGAGTTTGAGAGCGACATGGATATAACGGCGGTCAAGGTCAGCCGCGATAATACCGAGAGTCGGCAAAGCAAGCGGTCAATGACGGTTTACCGCTGTATTCTCGTCTTTGGGCTTATCGGAGTTTTGACGCTGTGGATTCTGTCGTCCGTAATCCCCGCGCGGAAAACGGTCAGGCGCTTGTCGAACGGTCCGCCGACAGCGGTGGCGGAGGTGCACACATTCGCAACCCCGTATCCCGAAGCGGAGGGAACCGAATACCCTATGAACACGTACACCACAATCGAGGTGCGCGGCGACTTGCTCGCGTTTTTGACCCACTTCCATTTTGTATGGCTGTTCGCGCTGTGCTGCGCGTCGATTCTCACGGGCGGCGTCGCTTTATTGCGCTTCTCGCGGCGGGAAAATCGGCGGGTTTAACCGATAAATAGCCGCAAATAACGCGCGCCTGTGTATACACGGGCGCGCGTTCGGCTAAACTTCACTCATTCAGCATAATAATGGAGTGTGAAGCATGGTTAAAGGTGTTACAAAGCGGGTGATTGTCATTAAATCCCCCGACAAAAAGCTGTTCGACGAGGCGATATTTATCGTGCGCGAGAGCGCGATGGCGGGCGTATCGAGTGAGGATATTATCAAGCAAGCGCGTGAGGTTGCGAACCACTATGTCCGAAGTCACTTCACGCCGCGCCGTTTCCCGCGCATATCCGCGCCGCTCGCCGCGGGAGCGGGTGCGTTCATGACCGCGCTTCTAGGCGCAATCGCTTGGTTATTCATTCGGTAGCCGTGTACTCCTGCTCTATGCCCTTAATCGCGCGGTACAGCACTTCGTTGACGGGCAAGCTCATACCGTGCTTTTCCGCGAGACGCAGCAGGTCGCCGGAGAAAATTTCAATCTCCGTCGGGCGTTTTGCCTCAATGTCCTGCAACGTTGAGGGCTTACCGTCGGGGCTAATCGTGCCGATAACGGCAAACGCTCGCTCCGCGTCCTCAGGCTCAAGCGCGATTCCCTCGCGCTGCGCGACGGCGACGGCTTCCAGCATCGTGTCACGCGCGAGCGCGTAGACGCGCCCCTTGTGCTGCAACGCGCGGTAAGGCTGGCGCGTCACGGCGAGCGACTGGTTCACGCCCATATTCATCATAAACTTCCACCACATGCTCTTCAGCATGTCCTCGGGAATTTCGTGCTTAATATTCGCGCGCTCAAAGAATCGCTGCACGCGCAGTACGTTTTCGGAGTACGCGCCCGGCGTGTTCTTCGCTTCGCCGAAAGGTATTGTGTATACCGCGGAGTACGTTCGGCTGTCGCCGTTGTTCATCGCGTCGGTGCCGACGCAGTAGGAGTACAGCAGCTTTTCTCGCCCGAACGCGCGCCCGACGACCTCCTCGCTTGAAATGCCGTTCAGCACGGACAGAATCACGGTGTCGTCTCCCACGTGGTTGCGCGAATCCTCAATCGCTTGCGCGAGCTGCCCGAATTTCACCGCGATTATAAGCAAATCGGCGGGTTCGACCGTCTCTGACGGGTCAACCACCGTGAAGCGTCGCCGTCGCCCGTTAATCTCCATGCCGTCGCGCCGCAGTTTCTCGCCGCGCGCACCACCCGCGATAACGCGCAGCGTCCCCTCGGGCACGCGGGCTTCCGCCGCGAACGCCGCGCCGATTGCGCCCAGTCCGATGATGGATACGCGCTCAATTTCTCTCATATTCAACCTCCGCCCCGTTTGTTTTTTACCCAAATAGATTACAACGCGCGGGGCGGAATTGCAACATATTTTTACAGCACCACGCTGACGTTGTATTCGCGCAGCCAATAGTCCGTTTGCAGGAAGTACGCAACGGTTTGCGGCGCGGTCATGAGCTGCCCGTACCACGGCGTATTGTCGGTGCGCGACAGCAGCGTGTCAAGCGCCTCGCGCTTCACGATTTGCAGGAGCGGCGAGTCGTCGTCCAATGCCGCGTTCAGCCGCTTTGTAACCTCGTTCAAGTACGCGGGATTGTGCGTTTTCGGGTAAGGGCTTTTCTTGCGGTTGCGCACGGGTTCTGGCAAAAAGTCGCCCATTGCCGCGCGGAGCAATCCCTTTTCCGTGTTGTTGCGGTCCTTGAACGCCCACGGCACGGTGTACAGGTACTCCGCAATGCGCCAGTCGCAGAACGGGACGCGAACCTCAAGCCCCGAGTACATGCTCATGCGGTCCTTGCGGTCCAACAGCGTTTGCATAAACCACTTGAAATTCAGGTTCACCATTTCGCGCGTGCGGCGGTTCTCCGCGTCCGCGTCGGGAAGCACGTGCGACGCTTCAACCGTTGCGCGGTAACGCGAAGCTATGTATTCCTCGGCGTCGATTTCGTATTCGTCGCGCAGAAATGTCTTGCGCCAGCGCGTCGATTGCGCCCACGGGAAGCCCTCCCGCGCGCGCACCTCGGGGTCGCGATACCACGGGTATCCGCCGAAAATCTCGTCGGCGCACTCACCCGAAAGCGCGACAGTCGCGTGCTTTTTAATCTCGCGGCAGAACAGCAGGAGCGACGAATCAACGTCCGCCATGCCCGGCAGGTCGCGCGCTAGCACCGCTTCGTACAGCGCGTCCGCAAGCTCCTCGGTGTCGAGCGTCACGCGGTGATGCTCGGCATTCAGGTGCTCGTTCATGTAGTGGACAAACTCGTCGTCGCTGTTCGGCTGGAACTTGCCCGCGCGAAAGTGCTTGTCGTTGTCGCGATAGCTGACCGTAAACGTCTGCAATCGCTCGCCCTTTGCCGTCAGGTACCTGTCCGCGACGGACGAGATGATGCTTGAATCCAGTCCGCCCGACAGAAATGTGCAAATCGGCACGTCGCTGACGAGCTGCCGCTCAATCGCGTCCGTTACAAGGAAGCGCGTCTTTTCCGCCGCCTGCTCAAAGGTGTCATTGTTGTCTCTGTCAGTCAGCGACCAGTAAGCCCACTTGCGGAAGCTTGAACGCCCGTCATTTCTCGGCGTGAACAGCGCGCAATGCGCAGGCTCAAGCTCTTCAACGCCCTTGAAAACGCCGCAACCCGGCGTGCGCCCGGGTCCGATAAACAGCAGCTCCGCTATGCCGCCGCGGTCAATCTCCGGCTTCACCTCCGGGTGACACAGCAGAGCCTTCAGCTCCGACGCGAAAATGAGCGTATCGCCTGAATCGGCTTTGCTCCTCAGCGCGTAAAACAGCGGCTTTACGCCGATTCTGTCCCGCGCGAGAAACAGGTGCCGCCGCGCCGTGTCCCATACCGCGAACGCGAATATCCCGTTGAATTTCGGCACGCACGCCGCGCCCCACTCGGCGTATGCTCGCCCAAGCACCTCCGTGTCGGAGCGCGTCTTAAATTCGTGCCCGAGCGCGCGAAGCTCGCCGCGAAGCTCGTCGGTGTTATAAAGCTCGCCGTTGTATGTGAGGATATACCTGTCCTCGCCGCGGCGAATTTCCATGGGCTGCAAGCCGTTTTCGATGTCTATAACCGCAAGCCGCGTGTGTATCAGCGCCGCGCCGCCCTCAATCGTAATGCCTCGTTGGTCGGGTCCGCGCCGCCTGAGCGCGTTCTGCATCTTCTCGTAGACCGGCATCATGCCCGTAACTATTTCCTCGTTCCGCCCGATTTGCCCCGCGATTCCGCACATAGTACCCCTCCAATAATTGTGGGACAAGGACTTCCCCGCCCCTTCGGATACTGCATTATATGCCGCGTGAGCGAAAGTTGTGCCGAACGGCGAGTTCTCGCAATGCGCGGTGGTTTATTGCGGCATTACTTGCGAATAAAAAGAAACAGCCCACCTAATGGTGAGCTGTCGCTTTTCGGCTGTGGTACGCCCGGAGGGATTTGAACCCCCGACCCCTTGGTTCGTAGCCAAGTACTCTATCCAGCTGAGCTACGGGCGCGTATCCGCGCAACGCTTATCGCGTGACGCTAAAGTATAATAGCACAAGCCCGCTAAAATTGCAATAGCAAAATCGCAAAATTTTTCCGCACGGCAAAACGGGTTGACATCACCCGTTTTGCCGTGCGAATACTTCGTCAGTCGGGTATCGCGGCGGTAATCGTCCGCGTCTCGCCCGGCATAAGCGTCAAATAATTGTCGCTGTAGAACACGGGCAGCGTTTCCCCCACTCGCACGCGCGCGCCGACGGCAACCGTCTGCCCGACGTTCGCCACGCGCACAGTCTTTCTCGTCTCGCCGTCCGCGCGCTCCTCCGCGACGACTGTCACATCGAGCATCGGCGCGGGCAACGCGCCGAGCGCGCGGTAGTCCTGATACTCGCGCCGATTGTGCCAGTATGTGTTCTCGCCCAACACCGCGCCGTTCGCGTCGCGAAGCGTCAGCCGCAGGAACACCGTGTCCGTCGCCGCCGCCGCAAAGTCGGCTTTGCCGATGGTTACGCCATACGCGTCGGGTTCAAGCGTCTCCGTCGCGACCTCAACGCGGGACGCGAGCGCGCCCGTCAGGTCGAACACCTCAATCGTCGTCGTGACGCGCTCATAGCGGCGCGGCGTCGCGTTCGCGAGCGAGATGCCGTCGTCGCGCGGGTCCCACACGGCGCGCGTCGGTTGGTTGCCCGACTTAACGCCGAAGTACCCGCCGTTAACGTCGAGGTAATAGTCATACGTCTGCCACATGAAGCTCGGCCAAGACGACTGCGACATCCACATCAGCAGCCCGTTGCTGCGCCGCACGGCGAGCGCGTCGTAAAGCCCGCGGTGATTCTCGAAGTTGATGAGCTGCGCCGCGCGCGAAAAGTCCACAACCGTCCACGCGGCGGCAGCGTCGGCGTTCATCTTGTAAACCGCCGATTTGTATGCCGCGAACACGGGGTCGCTAACGTCGGGCTTCTGCCCCTGAACGTTGTCGGCGGGTATCTCAAAGTCGCCGCCGAGATACGACTGCACGGCGTACATGTAACTGTTCGCGGGACCGTTCATGTGGTATGTCCAGTCGTGCAGCGCCCAAACCTCGCTGATAGGCCAAAGGTTTTCGGGCGCGACGAATTTGCGCAGAGATTGCAGCTCCGGCACGTTCGGAATACCACGCTCGCTGCGCAATACTGGCGACGACACGTCGTCAAAGTACTGCTTCACGCCGCGTGAACCGCCCGGCGTCGCGAGCGAGTAACCGCCGCCGCTGCCCACGGGCGGCATTGCCGAGCACGGGAAGTACGTGCGCGAGCCGTCAAGCCGCTCGCACAGCTCACGCAGCGGCTCGTTAATCTCCGGCGGCGGGTCGCCCTCGTTGCGCCCGCAATAGAGCGCGAGGGCGGCGTGACTTCGATAACGCAAAATCTTGTCCTCCGCGTTTTCAAGGAACAGCGGTACGTCGTTCGGGTGCGGTCCGTCAACGGGGTTCGCAAGCCAGAAGTCGTCCCACACGAGCACGCCGTACTTGTCGCACGCCTCGTAAAACGCGTCGTGGTTCGTCATGCCAATCCAGTTGCGAATCATCGTCATATTCGCTTCCGCGTGCAGGCGCACCTTGTGGTCGTACACAATCGGCGTGTCGCGCTTCAGTCCGTCGTCCATGCCCCAGTTGCCGCCCTTGCACACTATGCGCACGCCGTTGCAGTACAGCGTCAGCAGTCCGCCGTCTATCGGGTACGCGAACTCGCGCACGCCGAACTTTACGGCTTTGCTGTCGCTCTCCTCGCCGAAGATTCTGACCGCGAACTTCGCCGTGTACAGGTACTGCTCGCCGTAGGTGTTCGGCCACCACAAGCGCGGATTTATCATACTGCTCGGCACCGCAATTGAGCGCGTCTCACCCGGCGCGAGCGTAACGGGCAGTTGAAAGCCGCATGTTGGACCCTCTCCGCTCACGTTCGCGGACACCTCCGCCATAACAGGCTCGTCCGAGCGATTGCGAACCTCCGCGCGGAAGATAATTTCAGCTTTTGAATCGTCCAGCGTGTAGTTGCGCTTGAGACTTTGCTCCACCTGTTGCGGCGACTCGGCGTAGGCGCGCAGCTCGCTGACGCGCGTCGCGTAGCGTTTGCCGTTAAGCTCGCGCCGCTCCAGACTTGTGAAGCGCACGAACCGCGCCTTTTGCGGGGCGAACACGGGGAACGGCACGGGCTCGCCCGGTCCCCAACTGCCCATATCGATTACGGGTCGCGCCGTCGCGCCCTGAATTGTGTCGGAAATTGAGTGCCCCTCGAGCGCGTCGGTTCCGCCATGTGCTTCCGCCGCGCGCACACCGAACCAGCCCGTGCTGACCTCGCCGCCGGGGTACGCGTCGAAATTCGTCCAAGTCTCACCGTCGAGCGAGGTTTCAAGGCGGAACTTCGCCGCGTGGCGCGACTCAAATTCAGCCGCCGCGCCGCCCGCTTCCGTGCCCCAGATGATTGACACGGAGCCGACCGTTTTCGGCTCGCCGAAGTCAACCGTAAACCCTTCGCCGTCCGCATCCGCGCCGCGCCACGGCGAGAAGTCGCGCACCAAATTCTCCGCCGCGAGCGTCACGCCCGTTTCCGTTAGGTTCAGCTTCGTCTCAACCCACGGGTTCAGCAGTTCAACGTCGCCGCCGTAGGTAACGCGCACGTCGCCGTAAATGCCGATGTCGCGCCCGCGAATCGTCGGCAACCAGTCCCAACCGACGGCGGCGTGCATCGTCGGGTTGTCCGCGCCGAGTAAGCCGCCGTTCGGTCCCGGTCCCTCGGCAAGTCCCTGCGTCGTAACCTCTCCCGGCGTGTCGTTCTTATAGATGTACACCGCGACTACGTTCTCGTCGCCCGTGTAATCCGTCACGTCGAATTTCGCGCGGGTAAACGCGCCCTCAATCGAGTGCTCGCGGTGCGGCAGCGCGTTTTTCAGCAAATGCCCGTTGAACCACACGTCCGCTTTCCAGTTGATTGCGTCGAAATTCAGGAAAACGCGCTCCGCGTACTTGGTTTTAATGTCGAGCTTTCCGCGATACCAAAAATCGGCGGTGAAGAACGCCTCCGATATTTGGAACTGCCAATCGTCATAGTTCGGGTTCGGCACGGCTCCCGCGTCCAAGTACGACGACAGCACCGTGCCCGGCACCGTCGCGCCCAGCCAGCTCGCGTCGTCATACCCGACCTGCGACAGCGCGGCTCCGCTCTCGGCGACTTCACTCACGCGTGCAACGCGCCAATTGGTTCGCGCGGGTTGCAAGTCGTTCTCGCCGAAAACCTCAATCGCTTGTATGCTGTAGCGGTCACGCGCGGGCTTCAGGCACAGCACGCGCACATATCGCGCCGTTGCGTTGACCGCGTTCTCGTCCGCGTCCGTCCACGCCTTTGCGTCGCCCGATATTTGCACCGAGTACTCGCTTGCGCGCTCTTCGCCCCAAGTCACGGCAACGCGGCTGATTGTGCTCGCCGCGCCGAGGTCGATAACGACCCATTCGGTACCGCCGCCCGCGCTTACCCACTCGCTCGCAAGCCCCGCCGCAAGCTCACCCGTTACGCCGCTCGTTACAAGATGCGCCGTATTGTCATAATTTGCCGCGCTTGAGTGCCATGCCGCGCGGCGAAAAGCCAAGTTACGCTCCAAAATATCCCCTCCGATTCTGTCATTTCCACTATTGTACCACCCGCACGCGAAAACGCAAGCGCGGTTAGCTATATTCCCTAAAAATCTTTCCGCAAATTCTCTTTAATTCCACTCTTTTCACAAGCGAATTTATGTGATATACTACCAACATTATATTCGCGGCAACGCCGCGAGAAAGGGTGGTTCCATGTTAAAAAGCAAGCTGTTTGTCAATTTGCTCGACGCGCCGTTTTCCCGCCGCGGCTCCTTCCTCGCTTTTGCCAACGACAATTACGGGGAGGATTTGTACGGCAAATGCAACCTCTGGCTGTGCAGCAGCCGCATCACCGGCATCACGGATTTCAACGTTAACAACGGCTTCCGTATCCTGAAATTGCAGATTGTCAAGGACGGCAACCCCGTGCCGTCGGTCATTTCCACCACGCCGTATGAGGTCATTCTCGAATCGCGCTATGGTAGTATCCACTTCACGTTTGCGGAGCGCAAGCTCGTTCTCGCGCGCGCGGACAGCCCGGACGTTTCGCTCCGCCTGACGCTGCAAAAAACGGTTTCGTGGTTCGTTGACCCCGAACCCGCGACGCCGCTCGTAAAGGTTGACGGCGCGGTGCTTGACTTCCGCGCGTCAAAGCTGCAGGTTTATTCCGACAGTCTGTGGCAGAACAGCGACTACATTGAAGCGCGTCCCGACGGTCCCGACGGCAAGGTTTTCGTCGCGTTTGAGGACTTTTTCAAGCAGGAGCCGAAAGTCCGCGACGCTTACCCGAGCTACGAAGAGGGCTTGGCGAACGTTAAAGCCGACTTCGACGAGTACTGCGAGCAGATTTGCCCCGTTTTGCCGGCGGAGTTTGAGTCGGGACGGTTGCAGGCGTTGTGGCAGAACTGGTCGATGACCGTTGAGCCTGACGGTGAGAGCGCGTATAAACGCCGCATGGTCAAGATGATTCACAGCATATTTGAGGGCGCGTTTGTGTGGCAGCAACCGCTTCAGGCGATTGTCCACGCGCGCAACCCCGCGATTGCGTGGGACATATTCTGCTCCGGCTTTGAGCATATGGGAGCGGACGGCAAAATGACGGACAGCCTTACGTATGAGGACGTGCCGAGCTTCGGCTTGAAGCCGCCCGTGCACGGCACCGCGCTGCTGTGGCTGATGGACAATATCGACTTCTCGAAAATACCCGCCGACGAAAAAGCGTGGGTGTGGGAAGGTCTGAAGAAGTGGACGGAATTCTGGACGAACACGCACGACGTGGACGGCGACGGAGTTGTTGAGTTCGCGGGTCTGCTCGAAACAGGGTGGGAGGACGCGCCGTACTTCAACGTCGGGTTCCCGTGCGCAAGCCCCGACCTTAACGCGCTCGTCGCCCTGCAAATGGAGGCTCTCGCGCGGCTCGGACGCGACATCGGCAAGGACGAAGCGGTCTGCGCCAAGTGGGAAGCGGACGCGAAAGAGCTGACGAAGAAAATCGTCGAGAAGTTCTGGAACGGCACGGAGTGGTTCTCGTTCAACGCGAAAACGGGGCAGAAGTCCGATTCGCACACCATTTCTCTGTATTTCCCGCTCCTCCTCGGCGACCGTTTGCCGAAAGAGGTCGTTGATAAGTCGATTGAGTACATCTTCGCGCCGAATCACTTTGACACGCCTTACGGACTCGCGACGGAGACGCTTGACAGCGATTACTTTTTCCACGGGTTCACGCAGGGCAGCGTTATCACGCCGTCGAGCTTCTGGATGGCTCTCGCGCTTGAGGCGAGCGGGCGCGCCGACCTCGCGAAAAAAGTCTCCCGCGCGTACTGCGCGATGCAGCGCGACACGGGCTTCTTCCACATTCACAACGCGCTTACGGGTAAGGAGGACCGCAGTCTCACCGCGTTCGGCGAAAAGGGACTATTCTGGTCCGCGTGGTCGAGCGGCGCGTACATCTACCTCGCGAATCGTTACGGCGAATAAACGCCGCCTTAAACGCCGCCTTGCCTTTCGGCAGGGCGGCGTTTTTTTGCGTTCGCGTTTACCTGCGGCGCGCGATAGGCGGCGCGCGAAAGCGCGTATCGGGGAATAATTTCCTGTTGACAAACCCTGTCGAAGCATATACAATAACCCTCGAGAAAATTGCAAATAATTGAATAAATGTCGGAGTTCCGCCGCGTGTGTACGGTTGCGTATATATGCGGCGGCTAAGAGGGAAGCGGGTGAAATGCCCGCGCGGTCCCGCCGCCGTAAGCGCGAGGCGCTGTTCGTTACGCCACTGATTATTATTGGGAAGGTGAACAGCGCGCAAGGAGATAATACCCGGGATTATCTTCGGTCACGCAAGCCGGAATACCTGCTTTAGACATTGACCTCACGCCACGGATTTTGACGATATGGGGTTCTTGCGCTCTCGCTGTATGCGGGAGTGTGTTACTGCGCAGGAAATCGGCTGCGGCATTTTGTGCCGCAGTCGTATTTTTTGTGCTGTGAGCATACCTGTTTGCATATTTATGCAAATTCGTCGGGTCTTTAGCGTGCAATGAAACACAATTTTCCGAATTATTTTTAAGGAGTGTGCGCTGTGAAAAAGACCCTGATTACCCTGTCGTTCCTCCCCCTCGCGCTGTGGCTTGCAACCTCTTCCGCGTCCGCGATGCATATTGCGGAGGGCTTCCTGCCCGGAAGATGGGCTGTCGCGTGGGGCGCGGTCGCCCTGCCGTTCATTGCGGCGGGACTGCTCGCGATACGCAAAAAGGTCGAGCTGGACCCCAAAGTCAAGGTTCTGCTCGCAATGGCGGGCGCGTTCGCTTTCGTGCTGTCCGCGCTGAAAATCCCGTCGGTGACAGGTTCGTGCTCGCACCCGACCGGCGTCGGGCTGGGCGCGATACTGTTCGGAGCCGCGCCTATGGCTGTGCTCGGCACGATTGTCCTGCTGTTCCAAGCGTTGCTCTTGGCTCACGGCGGGCTGACGACGCTGGGCGCAAACGTGTTCTCGATGGCGATTGTCGGTCCGTTCGTCTCGTACTTCGCTTACAGACTGCTAAAGCGCGCAAAGGCTCCGGCGGCGGTTTCCGTGTTCGTCGCGGCGTTTCTGGGCGACCTGATGACGTATGTCACCACATCGTTTCAATTGAGCGCGGCGTTCCCCGGGGAGAGCTTCCTGTTCTCGCTCGGCAAGTTCATGTCGATTTTCGCGCTGACGCAGCTGCCGCTCGCTGTGGCGGAGGGCATTCTCACGGTCGTCGTCTTTAACGTGCTGGAGAAGTACAACGGCGAGCAGTTGCAGGCATTAAAGGTCATATAGGAGGATAGCATGAAGAAGAACATATGGAAGAAAAACGTAATCCTTGTACTTATCGTAATCGCGCTCGCGGTGTTCCCGCTGTACTACGCGCGCGGCTCGGAATTTGGCGGCGCGGACGACCAAGCGGGCGCGGTAATCGTCGAGATTGCCCCCGAGTATGAGCCGTGGTTTGAGCCGATTATCGAACCCGCGAGCGGCGAAATCGCGTCCCTGCTGTTCTCATTGCAAGCCGCAACAGGCTCCGGCATCGTGTTTTTCATTCTCGGCAGAATGACGGCGAAGCCAAAAGCGGCGGAGACGACCGTCGGGAGCGGCGCGCTTGGGAACTGACCGCTACGCCTATTCCTCGCGTCTGCGGCGCGTTAACCCGCTCGCAAAGCTTGCGGTCATGGCGGTTTCCGCCGCCGTGAGCCTTGCGGCGGGGAGCGTCGCCGTGAGCGTGTTCACGTTCGCCGTGATGTGCGCGCTGAACGTCGCGCTTGGCGGGACACGACCGCGCGCGCTCACGCGTATGTTGCGCGTGCCGACGGGCTTCCTGCTGATTGCCGTTCTGACAATGGCGGTCGGCGCGAACGCGCGTGGCGAATTGCTGCTCGGATTGCGCGTCGGCGGCGCGTGGTACGGCGTCACCGCGCAGTCGCTGCTGCAAAGTCTCGCCGTGTTCGCGAAGGCTGTGTCCATCGTCGCGTGCGTGTACTTTTTCACGATGACGACGCCGATGACGGACTTTTCCCGCGCGCTTGCGCGTCTGCGCGTCCCGCGGCTGTTTATCGAGCTTATGGACATGATTTACCGCTTTATATTCGTCCTGTCGGACACGTCGGCGCGGATTAAAACGGCGCAGTCCGCGCGGCTCGGTTATCGCGACGCGCGCACGTCCATGCGTTCAACGGGGACGCTCGCGTCCATGGTGTTCGTCCGCGCCTACCGCAAGTCCGACCGCGTGTATACGGCGCTTGAGGCGCGCGGGTATGACGGCGCGATTGTCACGGCGGCGCAGAGCTATGAGAGCGGACGGCACGTACTCGCGTTCGGCGCGCTTGTGTTGTGCGGACAGGTTGCGGCATTACTATTCGGGGTGAAGTATGGTTATTGAAACGCGCGGATTGGTTTACGAATATGAGGGCGGCGAGCGCGCGCTTGACGGCGTGGACTTCGCGCCCAAACGCGGCGAGATAACCGCGCTTCTCGGCGCGAACGGCGCGGGTAAGTCAACGCTGTTCCTGCACCTTAACGGGATTCTGCGCCCAAAGTCGGGCGCGGTGCTGCTTGACGGCGCGGCGCTGAAACACGACCGCAAGAGCCTGCTTGAGCTGCGCCGCCGCGTCGGAATCGTGTTCCAAGACCCCGACGACCAGTTGTTCTCTGCCGACGTTTACAGCGACGTGTCATTCGGAGCCGTGAACCTCGGTTTGCCGCCCGACGAGGTGGCGCGACGCGTGGAGCGCGCGATGGCGCAGACGGGCGTAACGGAGTTGCGCGACCGCCCGACGCACGCGCTCAGTCACGGGCAGAAGAAGCGCGTCGCGATTGCGGGCGTGCTCGCAATGGAGGCGGAGCTTATGATACTCGACGAACCGACGGCGGGACTTGACCCGCAGGGAACGGCAGAAATAATGCGCCTCCTGCCGGAGCTGCGGGACAAGCTGGGCATGACGGTGATTCTCGCGACGCACGACATTGACATTGTGCCGCTTTACTGCAAGCACGCGTACCTGATGCGGCGCGGGCAAACCGTATTCTCGGGCGAAGTCGCGGAGCTTCTCGCGCGTGCCGAACTGTTGCGGGAGAACGGGTTGCGCCTGCCGCGCATTGCGCACCTGATGGAGATACTTCGCCGTGAGGACGGCGTTGACGTGGGCGCGGACGCGGCGACAATATCGGGCGCGCGGCGCGAGCTTAAGCGGGTGCTCGGCGATGGGTGAGACGCGGGAACCGTTCGGCTTGCAGTCGAACGCGGTGATTGTGCAGGACGGGCGCGAGCTGCGGCGCGGGTGGACGACGGGCAGCTGTGCCGCCGCCGCCGCGAAAGCCGCCGCCCTCCTGCTGCTGACGGGTCAGCGGAGCGACGCGGTTCGGCTCACAACGCCAAAGGGTATCGAGCTTTTGCTGGAGGTTGCGGACAGCGCGTTGACTTCTACCTCCGCGCGGTGCGCCGTGCGCAAGGACGGCGGAGACGACCCCGACGCGACGCACGGGCTGCTGATTCACGCCGAAGTGACACATTCCGCCGCGTTTGAGGTTGACGGCGGCGAGGGCGTGGGGCGCGTGACGCGCTCGGGGTTGTCCGTACCCGTCGGCATGGCGGCGATTAACCCCGTGCCGCGCCGCATGATTGAGGACGCACTGCGCTCCGTCTGCGCCGAGGTCGGACACGGCGGCGGACTGCGGGCGGTCATATCGGTGCCAAACGGCGAAACCGTTGCGGCACGGACGTTTAACCCCTCGCTCGGCATAGTCGGCGGCATATCAATTCTCGGCACGAGCGGCATTGTCGAGCCGATGAGCGAGCGCGCGATTATCGACACGACGCGCCTTGAGATTGACGCGCTCCGCGCGACGGTCGCGCGCGCAATACTGCTCACGCCCGGCAACTACGGGCGCGACTTCGCGGAAACGCTCGGGTTTGCGGACGCGCGTAGCGTAAAATACTCGAATTTTCTCGGCGAGGCGTTGGATTACGCAACCTATAAGGGCTTCTCGGACATTCTCGTCATTGCCCACGCGGGCAAGCTCGTCAAAACGGCGGCGGGCGTGTTTTACACGCACTCGCGTGTTGCGGACGGGCGTGCGGAGGTTTTCGCCGCTCACGCCGCGCTGTGCGGAGCGGAGACGGAGACGGTACGCGCCGTGTTCGGCTGCGTCACGGCGGACGCGGCTGTCGCGGTATTGCGCGCCGTCGGGTTGGATGCGGCGGTAATCGCGTCAATTGCGGGCAGGATTGACTATCACCTGAAACGGCGCGCGGCGGGCGCGGAATTCATCATGTTCTCAAACGAATACGGCGAGCTTGCGCGCTCAAACGGTGCGCAGGCTGTGATTTCAAAACTAATCGGAGAGTGACAATATGCAAAAGGGAATACTGTACGGCGTGGGCGTGGGTCCCGGCGACCCCGAATTGCTGACGGTAAAGGCTGTGCGCGTGCTGCGCGAAGTCGCCGCCGTCGCCGTGCCGGACACGGGACGCGGGGACAAAGCCGCGCTGACAATCGCGCAGAGCTACATAGAGGGCAAGGAGCTTATCTTATGCCCGTCGCCGATGTCGCGCGACAGACGCGCGGCGGACGCGAGCTATGACGAGACGGCGCGGCTACTCGCGGAGCGACTTGAGCGCGGCGAAAATCTCGCGTTCATAACGCTCGGCGACCCGTCGGTTTACTCCACTTACTGTTACGTGCAAAAGCGCGTCGCGGCTATGGGATATGAGACGCGAACCGTGCCGGGGATTACGTCGTTCTGCGCCGCCGCCGCGCGGCTCGGCGAAAGCTTGTGCGAGGGTGCGGAGCCGCTTGTGATAGTGCCCGCGTCGTCGATGGAGCCCGAAGCTTGGATAAACCTGCCGGGCAACAAGGTACTTATGAAAGCTGGCGGCAAAATGCCCGCGCTGACCTCCGCGCTCGCGCGATTGGACGCGGACATTTCCGCCGTGTCGAACTGCGGCATGGACGGCGAGCAAGTTTCGCGCGGGGTTGACGCGTTGGACGCGACGGCGGGGTATTTTTCTGTTATAATTGTAAAGGAGCGTCATTGATGGTACATTTTGTTGGTGCGGGACCCGGTGCGGAGGACTTAATCACGCTGCGCGGCGCGCGGCTTATTGAGACTGCCGACGCGATTATTTACGCAGGCTCGCTCGTTAACCCCGCGTTGCTGTCTCGTGCACGCACGGACTGCGAAATTTTCAACAGCGCGGAGATGACGCTTGAGCAGGTAATCGCGGTTATCACCGCGCCCGAGCGCGCAAGCCGCGAGATTGTGCGCCTGCACACCGGGGATTCGAGCATTTACGGCGCGGTGCGCGAGCAGATGGAGCTGCTGGACGCGGCGGGCATTGACTACGACGTGTGCCCGGGCGTTAGCTCCTTTTGCGGCGCGGCGTCGTCGCTCCGCGCGGAGTACACTCTGCCGGGCGTTAGCCAGACGGTGATTCTAACGCGCATGGAGGGCAGAACGCCCGTGCCGGAGCGGGAGGAAATTTCGTCCCTCGCGGCGCACGGCGCGACGATGGTCATATTCCTGTCAACGGGTATGCTGGACGAGCTTTCTCGGCGGTTGCTCCTCGGCGGTTACGCGGACGACACGCCCGCCGCAATTGTCTACAAGGCGACGTGGCCCGACGAGCGGATTCTGCGCACGACAGTCGGCGAAATGGCGGCGGCGGCGCGGGATGCGGGCATATCCAAAACCGCGCTCGTCACCGTCGGCAACTTTCTCGGCGGCGTTCACGACCGCTCAAAGCTGTACGACCCCGCGTTCACGACGGAATTTCGGCAAGGCACGGCAACGGAGCAAATCACGGAATGAAAATCGCCGTCGTATCGTTCACCGAGCGCGGGCACGCGCGCGGGCAACGGCTCGCGCCGCTGACGACGGGAGTAACGCTGTTTGCGGGCTTGGGCGCGCACGCTTCACTCGCGGGGCTTGTCCAAGAAATTTGGAGCGGCTTTGACGCGCTCGTGTTCATCGGCGCGGCGGGGATTGCCGTGCGCGGCATCGCGCCGTTCGTCGCGCGTAAGGACATTGACCCCGCCGTTATCGTCATTGACGAGCGCGGGCTGTTCGTAATCCCGATTCTCTCGGGGCATATCGGCGGCGCGAACAGGCTCGCCGTGAGAATTGCCGAAAGCCTTGGCGCGCAGGTCGTTATAACGACTGCGACGGATATTAACGGCGTGTTCGCCGCGGACGCTTGGGCGGCGGAGCACAATTGCGCCGTTGCGGACACGCGCGAGATTAAGCATATATCGGCGGCTTTCCTGCGCGGCGAGAGCGTCGGTTTTCGCAGCGACTTCCGCGTGACGGGCGAATTGCCGCACGGGCTTGCGGCTTCAGGAAATTTTGACTGCGGCGTTGTGATTTCGACAAGCCGCGAGCGTCGTGATTTTACGCACACGCTGCATTTGGTGCCGCGCGTGGCGCACATCGGCGCGGGGTGCCGTCGCGGTGCGGCAGACATTATTGAGTTGGCGCGGTCGATTATGGACGGCGCGGACATTCACCCGCTTGCGGTCGCGTCTGTGGCGAGCATCGACCTCAAGGCGGACGAGCCCGCGATTGCGCGGCTCGCGGCGGAGTTTGCGGCACCGCTCAAGCTGTACACGGCGGCGGAGCTTTCGTCGGCGGCGGGCGACTTTACGGACTCGGAATTTGTCAGGAGTACCGTCGGCGTGGGCAACGTGTGTGAGCGCGCGGTGGTGTTATCAAGCGGCGGCGGTCTTATTGTGCGTAAAACGGCGCGGAACGGCGCGACTGTCGCGGTCGCCGCGCGTGATTGGGAGGCGGTTTTTTGAAGCTTATATCATGCGGCGTGGACTGGGAGAGCGCGAATGTCGTGGTGCGGGAGAAATTCGGCTTCACGGATTCGCGCGTGCGGGAGCTGCTCGTGTCGCTCTCGGGCGCAAGCGGCGTTCTCGGCTGCGCGATACTTTCAACCTGCAACCGTTGCGAGGTTTTTTTGTCCGTTGACGGTGACGCGGAGTGCGACCCCACTGCGTTATTGTGCTCCGCCGCGGGACTTGACGCGGAGCTGTTCGCGCCGTATTTCCGAACGTTTAGCGGCGAAGCGTCGTCACGGCGGCTGTTTGAAATCGCCTGCGGCTTGCGCTCGCAAATTATCGGCGAGGAGCAGATACTCACGCAATTGCGCGGTGCGATGACCGCCGCGCGGGAGACTCGCGCCGCCGACGGAGCGTTGCAAACGCTGTTCCGACTAGCGATAACGGCGGGCAAGGAAGCGCGGACGCGCGTTCGGCTGACGGGCGTGCCGACCTCTGTCGCTGAAATGGCGGTGCTGACGGCGGCTCGGCGGCTCGGCGGACTTGACGGCAAGCGCGCCGTCGTGATTGGCAACGGCGAAATGGGGCGGCTCGCCGCCGAGCTGCTGAATCGCGCGGGTTGCCGCGTGACGGTCACGCTGCGCAGCTATCGGCACGGCGAAACCATTGTGCCGCAAGGCTGCGAAACCGTGAACTACGACGAGCGCGAGCGCGCGATTGACGGCTGCGACCTCGTTTGCAGCGCGACGACAAGCCCACACCACACGCTGACGGCGCGGCAAATCTCCGCGCTTGCGCGTCCCCCGCGCGTGATTATCGACCTCGCCGTGCCGCGCGACGTTGAGCCGGAGGTCGCGAATGTCGCGGGCGTGTCGCTGCTCGACATGGACGGGATAGGCGGCGGCGAGCAAATGTCGCTGCACAATGTCGAAGCTCTGCGCGTGACCGATGAGATAATCGAAAAGCACAGCAACGAATTTTACCGCTGGGCGGCGTATCGCGAAAGAAATTCGGAACGCTCGGCGGAATCAACTTCAAGGAGTAACGCATGAAACTTTATATTGTCAGCATAGGTCCCGGCGGGACGGACACGATGACCCCGCGCGCCGCGCGCGCGATTGCAGACAGCTCCGTCGTCGCGGGTTACGGCGTGTATCTCGACCTGATAACGCAATTAACGGCGGGCAAGGAGCTAATCAGCTCGCCCATGACGCGGGAGCGCGAGCGGTGCGAAGCCGCGCGGGACCGCGCACTCGCGGGCGAAACCGTCTCAATCGTCTCGTCGGGCGACGCGGGGGTTTACGGCATGGCTGGGCTTGCGCTTGAGGTCTGCCGCGAACACCCCGAGCTTGAGCTTGAGGTTATACCCGGCGTGACGGCGGCGACGGGCGCGGCTGCCGTCCTCGGCGCGCCGCTCATGCACGACTTCGCGGTTATCAGCCTCAGCGACTTGCTCACGCCGTGGGAAACGATTGAAAAGCGCGTGCGGCTCGCCGCCGAAGCGGATTTTGTGTTGTGCGTTTATAATCCCGGCAGCGTCAAACGCGCGGGACATCTGCGCCGCGCGTGTGATATAATGTTGCAATCGAAAAGCCCCGACACGCCGTGCGGCACAGTCCGCAATATCGGGCGCGACGGGGAGGAAGCGAATGTACTAACGCTCGCGGAGCTTGCCGACACTAAGGTTGACATGTTCACGACGGTGATTGTCGGCAACAACCGCACGCGCGTGATAAACGGCAAGCTTGTCACGCCGCGCGGATACGAGAACAAGTGACGAGATTTGCGAATTTAGTTTCGGAGGTGGAACGGCGATGAAGCTTGCGGTGTTTTCCGGCACGAGTGACGGGCGGCGACTGTGCGAGCACCTGTCCGCGCGCGGCGTAACCGCGACGGTGTGCGTCGCGACGGGTTACGGCGGCGCGGTTATGCCCTTGCTGGACGGGATAACGGTTCGCGAGGGACGGCTGGACAGGGACGCAATGGCGGCGTTCCTGCGCGATTACGACACGGTTGCGGACGCGACACACCCATATGCCGCGCTCGTGTCGGACAATCTGCGTGAGGTCTGCGGCGAGCTGGGCTTGCGTTACCTGCGGCTCGTGCGCCCGACTGACAGCGCGGGCGAAGCCGTTCTGCGCGTCGGCACAACGCGGGAAGCGGCGGAGCTGCTGAACGCTCACGGCGGCAACGCACTTATCACGACGGGAAGCAAGGAGCTGCATGAATTTACCGCCGTGCGCGACTATGAGACGCGGCTTTACGCGCGGATTTTGCCCGACGCGGACGGCGTTAGACGCGCGAATGAGCTTGGATTTTCGGGCAAGCGGCTGATTTGTATGCAGGGACCTTTCTCGCGGGAGATGAACGCCGCGACACTCCGCGCGGCAAACGCCGAATTTCTTGTCACAAAGAACACGGGCGGCGCGGGCGGTCTGCCCGAAAAGCTTGCGGCGGCGACTGACACGGGTGCGCGCGTGATACTCATTTCGCGACCGCGCGTTGAGACGGGCTACACTCTCGCGGAGCTTGCGCAGCTGCTGACTGGCGCGGAAATAGCGGTGGATACGCCGAAAGACGCGCCGAGGTTCCCGCTGTTCGTGTCGCTTTTGGGAAAGTCGTGCGTCATTGTCGGCGGCGGAACCGTCGCGTGTCGCCGCGCGGCTGTTCTGCGCGAATACAGCGCGGCTGTCACGGTTATCGCGCCGACGATTCGCGAAAAGCTTGACGGCGTGCGCTATATTGAGCGCGAATATCGTGCGGGCGACCTCGGCGGCGCGGAGCTTGTCGTCGCGGCGACGGATTCTCGGGCGGTGAACGCCGAGGTTACGCGCGCGGCTCGGGAATTTGGTATACCGCTCTCGGTATCGGACGCGTCGGAGGACTGCACGTTCTGGTTCCCCGCGTCCTGCGTCGGCGCGACAGTAAGCGCGGGGGTCGTATCGCGTGACGGGAACCACAAGCTTGCCGCGGAAGCGGCGAGACGGATTCGGGAGGTGCTTGCGGACATATGAAAACGATACGCGTGTTAAGCCGCGACAGCGCGCTCGCCGTGCGTCAGGCGGAGCTTGTAATCGACGCGATACACCGATATGACGCGGCGCTCCAAACGGAGCTCATTACGATGAAAACAACGGGCGACATTATCCTTGACCGCTCGCTCGACGAAATAGGCGGCAAGGGGTTGTTCGTCAAGGAGCTGGACGCGGCGTTGCTCGCGGGCGCGGGCGATATAAGCGTCCACAGCTGCAAGGACTTGCCGCTCGGTGAGAATCCCGAATTGCCGCTCGTGGCGTTTTCCGAAAGGGAGGACGCGCGGGACGCGCTCGTTCTGCCGTTCGGCGTTTCGGAGCTTGACGCGGCGAAGCCTATCGGCTGTTCCTCCGCGCGCCGTGCGGCGCAATTGAAGCTGCTGTACCCGAACATGCGCGTCGCGCCCGTGCGCGGCAATGTTCCGACGCGCTTGCGCAAGCTTGACGGCGGCGAGTATTCCGCGCTCGTGCTCGCGGCGGCGGGGCTGAAGCGGCTCGGACTGGAAGCGCGAATCAGCCGCGTGTTCACGGCGGAGGAAATGCTGCCCGCCGCGTGTCAGGGCATTATCGCGGTTCAGGCGCGGGCGAACGCCGACACGGAGTTTCTGCGCCTGTTCCGCAGCGCGGAATCGGAGCTGTGCGCCCGTGCGGAGCGCGCCTTCACGGCGGCTCTCGGCGCGGATTGCTCCGCACCCGTTGCGGCATATGCGCGGCGCGATGGCGACGAATACAAAATCAGCGGCATGTTCGTCGGCGCGGACGGCGTTCCGCGCTTTAACGGCGTATCGGCGGGCGCGGACGAGCTTACAGCCGCCGCCGTCGAATTGGCGAGGGGGTTTCTCAATGGGTAAAGGAAAGGTTATTCTCGTCGGCGCGGGTCCCGGCGACCCCGGATTGCTCACATTGCGCGGCGCGGAGGCGATTCGCTCCGCCGAGGTCGTGGTGTACGACCGACTTGTGTCGGACGAAATTCTGGACATGGTGCCGCCAAACGCGGAGCGCGTTTTCGTCGGCAAACGGAGCGGTGAGCACTCCGTTCCGCAGGAGCAGATTAACGAACTGCTGTTGCGATACGCGTTGGACGGCAAGCTCGTCGTGCGGCTAAAGGGCGGGGACCCGTTTCTGTTCGGGCGCGGCGGCGAGGAATTGGAGCTGCCGCAGCAGAACGGCGTTGAATTTGAGGTCGTGCCCGGTATAACGTCGGCTTTCGCCGTACCCGCATACGCGGGCATACCCGTGACGCACCGCGACTTTTGCTCGTCGGTGCACGTCGTGACAGGTCACGCGCGGGCTGGCGGCGAGCTGTCTATTGACTACTCCGCGCTCGTTAAAACCGGCGGGACGCTCGTTTTTCTCATGGGCGTCGCGACAATGGGCGAGATTACGGGCGGGCTTGTCGCGGCGGGAATTGCGGGAGACACGCCGTCCGCGATTATCGAAAACGGCACACGCCCGAATCAACGCGTTACGCTCGGCGCAGTTTCGGACATTTACGCACTCGCGAAAGAACGTGAAGTCGTAAGCCCCGCGCTACTCGTTGTCGGCAAGGTCTGCGCGCTGGGCAAAAGATTTGATTGGTTCGGCGCGTTGCCGCTGAGGGGCAAGCGAATCGCCGTCACTCGCCCGCGCGGTAGTGCGGGAACGCTTACGGACAAGCTGCGCGCGCTGGGCGCGGAGGTGATTGCGTACCCGTGCATTGAGACGGAGCACATCGCGGACAACGCGGCGGCAACGGGTGCGCTGAACCGCATTTCGAGTTATAAGTGGCTCGCGCTGACAAGCCCCGAGGGCGTGCGCTCACTCGCCGCGCTGTTACGTGAGCTTGGCGCGGACTCGCGCAAACTCGCGCCTGTAAAGCTTGCGGCGGTTGGCGCCGCAACCGCGGCGGAGCTGGAAAAGCTCGGACTTACGGCTGACTTCGTGCCCGAGCGGTACAGCGCGGCGGCACTTGCGGAGGGTCTGGCGAAACGAATTGGGCGCGACGAACGCGCGCTAATCTTCCGCGCCGAGGACGGCACGGAGGAGCTGCGCGACGTTCTGGGCAAATCGGGCGTTGCGCACGACGACATTGCCGTTTATCGGACGCGCTGCGTCTCCGCAAAGCGCGACGTTATGGCGGCGGCTCTGCGCGATAAATCGCTCGATTACGTGTGCTTTACGAGCGCGTCAACCGTGCGCGGCTTCGCCGAGTCGCTCGCTGGCGAGGATTTTTCGTCCGTGACGGCGGCGTGTATCGGCTCCGCGACGGCGGCGGCGGCTCGCGGGCGCGGATTTCGGACACTCACCGCGCGGAACGCGACGATTGACGAGCTTGTTAATGTGATTTTGGAGGGCAAATGATATGGACATTACGAAAAGACCGCGCAGACTGCGCGTCAGCGCACCCGTGCGCGAGCTTGCGCGAGAGACGCGCGTGTCGGAAAAAAGCCTGATTTTCCCGCTGTTCATCACGGAGGGCAGCGGCGTTCGGCGCGAAATTTCCTCCATGCCGGGGCAGTACCACTATTCGGCGGACACGGTTGGCGCGGCGGTCGCGGACTGCGTTGACGCGGGCGTCGGTAAGTTCCTGCTGTTCGGATTGCCCGAGCGCAAGGACGAGCTTGGCTCCGGCGCGTGGGCGGAGGACGGCGCGGTGCAACTCGCTTTGCGCGCGCTGCGTCGCGACTTCCCCGACGCGCTGCTCATTTCCGACGTGTGCCTGTGCGAATATACGTCGCACGGGCATTGCGGCGTCGTCGAAAACGGCGCGGTCAAAAACGACAAAACGCTGGAGCTGCTGACTAAAACGGCAATCTCGCACGCTCTGGCGGGCGCGGACATTGTCGCGCCGAGTGACATGATGGACTTCCGCGTCGGCGCGATTCGCGCGGGGCTTGACGCGACGGGGTTAACCGACACGCTGATACTCTCCTACGCCGTCAAGTACGCGTCGGGCTTTTACGGACCGTTCCGCGAGGCGGCGCAGTCCGCTCCCGCCTTTGGCGACAGGCGTGCGTATCAGATGGATTACCACAACGCGCGGGAGGCTCTGCGCGAGGCGGCATTGGACGAGGACGAGGGTGCGGACATGCTGATGGTCAAGCCCGCGATGAGCTATCTCGACGTGATTGCCGCCGTGCGCGCGCGGACGAACCTGCCGCTGGCGGCGTATTCCGTAAGCGGCGAGTACGCGATGATTAAGTCGGCGGCGGCGGCGGGGCTGATTGACGAGTACGCCGTCATGTGCGAGACGGCAATCGGCGTTTACCGCGCGGGCGCGGACATGCTGATTTCATATTTCGCGCCCGAAATTGCGCGGGCGATAAGAAAGGGCGATATAGGTTGAGCGTATCAGAGGAGCTTTTTGAGCGGGCAAAGTGCGTTCTGCCCGGTGGGGTAAACAGCCCCGTGCGCGCGTTCGGCGCGGTGGGCGGAACGCCGAAATTCATGTCGTCGGGGCGCGGCAGCCGCATAACCGACGCGGACGGCGCGAGCTACATTGACTATGTATGCTCGTGGGGACCGCTGATTCTCGGGCACAATCACCCCGACATTCGCGCGGCGGTGGAGCGTGCGGCGCGGCACGGACTGAGCTTCGGCGCGCCGTGTGAGGACGAGGTTAACGTCGCGGAGCTGATGTGCGCCATGGTTCACGGATTGGAAACGGTGCGCATGACCTCCAGCGGTACGGAAGCTGTTATGAGCGCGGTGCGCGTCGCTCGTCGGGCGACGGGTCGCGAAAAGCTGATTAAGTTTGAGGGCTGCTATCACGGGCACAGCGACGCGATGCTCGTAAAAGCCGGCTCCGGCGCGCTGACATTCGGCAAGCCCGATTCGGGCGGCGTGCCAGACGGCACCGCGTCGCTGACGTTGACGGCGCGCTATAACGATTTGGCGAGTGTCGCCGCGCTGTTTGACGCGAACCCGAGCGAGGTCGCGGCAGTGATTGTCGAACCCGTCGCGGCTAACATGGGCGTCGTCGCGCCCGCGGACGGTTTCCTTGCGGGATTGCGCGCGCTGTGCGACAAAAACGGCGCGCTGCTGCTCTTTGACGAGGTGATAACGGGCTTTCGGCTCGCGCCCGGCGGTGCGCAGGAGAAGTACGGCGTAGCCGCCGACCTTGTGACGTTCGGGAAGATTATCGGCGGCGGAATGCCTGTCGGTGCGTTCGGCGGTCGGCGCGAGCTTATGGCGCATGTCGCGCCGCTCGGCGATGTGTATCAGGCTGGAACGCTGTCGGGCAACCCCGTCGCGATGGCGGCGGGACTTGCGCAATTGCGGCACCTCAATGAGCACCGCGAGGTTTATGACACGATTGACGGCGCGTGTGCCCTGCTTGCGGACGGACTTGCGGCTGCCGCCTCAAAGGTCGGCGTACCTGTGACGGTGAACCGCGTCGGCTCGCTCATGACGGTATTTTTTACGGGCGAGCAAATCCGTGACTTCGACGCGGCTTCGCGCAGTAACGGCGAGCTGTACGCCGCGTGGTTCCACGCGATGCTGCGGCGCGGGGTTTATCTGCCGCCCTCGCGTTATGAGGCGATGTTCGTCTCAAGCGCGCACTCGGGCGCGGATATTGCACGGACGATTCGCGCGGCTCGCGCGGCGTTTGCGGAGGTATTGTGAGAACTTTTTACATTATCGGCGCGGGTCCCGGCTCGGCGCAATGCCTGACGCGCGAAGCGGAGGACGCAATCGCGCGTTGCGGCGCGGTCATTGCCACGGCGCGGATTGCGCGGGAACTCGGCACATTGCGCGCGGACATTGAGGTCGCGGCTTACTCCGACACGGCGGCGCGCGCAATTAGCTCGAACGGCGACGTGGCGGTGCTCGTATCGGGCGACACGGGGTTTTTCTCCGCCGCGCGGACGCTGATTCCGCAACTATCGGAGCATGGCGAGGTGCGCGTCCTGACGGGCGTCGGCAGTCTGCAATACTTTTGCGCGAAGCTGCAAACTCGGTGGGACGACGCGGAGCTTATCAGCCTGCACGGGCGCGACACACCGATTCTCGGCGCGGTTTCGTACTGCCCCAAGGTGCTTGCGCTCACGGGCGGGCATCAAAACGGCGCGGGCGAGGTCTGCTCGCGGCTGACGGACGCGGGTCTCGGCTTTGTCAGCGTGCGAATCGGGGAAAACCTCTCGATGGACGGCGAGCGGATAATATGCGGCACGGCGGCGGAGCTAGCGGGTATCGCGACCGCCGAAATGTCCGTCATGCTGCTCGAAAACCCCGCGTTTGTAAGCCCCGACATGCCGCTGCGCGACGCGGATTTCGCTCGCGGCGACGCACCGATGACGAAAGAGGAAGTACGTTGGCTCGCGGCGGCGAAGCTGCGCATCTCGCGCGGGGACACGGTGCTTGACATCGGCGCGGGAACGGGTTCGTGCTCTATGGAGTTCGCGCGGCGCGCCTGTCGCGGGCGTGTAATCGCCGTCGAGCGCGACGCGGAAGCCTTGCGGCTGCTAGCGGAAAATCGCGAGAAAACGGGCGCGTACAACGTCGAAATTGTCGCCGCGAACGCGCCCGACGGGCTTGACGAGTTGCCCACGCCCGACCGCGTGTTCGTCGGCGGGAGCGGCGGGCGACTGCGCGACATTCTCGCGCCGCTGTTCGCCCGCAACCCCAAGCTGCGCGTCGTCGTGACGGCGATAACGCTTGAGACGCTGCACGAAGCTGTGACGACGCTTGAGGATTTGGGGCTGACGGTTGAGGTCACGCAGGTGTCCGCCGCGCGGACGCGGCAGGTCGGCGGATACCGAATGCTGACAGGCATGAACCCCGTGTTCATCATATCGGGCGGTGGCGAATGAATATGAAAACTGTGAATTTGCCGCGCGTCATGATTGCGGGAACGCACAGCGGTTGCGGCAAGACGACCGTCGTCTGCGCCGTATTGCGCGCGCTGATTGAGCGCGGCATGCGCCCGCGAGCGTTCAAGAGCGGTCCCGACTACATCGACCCGATGTTCCACAGCCGCGTCACAGGCGCGCCCGCGCGGAATTTGGACGCGTTCCTCACGGGGCGCGAGAGCATACCGCGACTGCTCGCGCGGAACGGCGCGGACGGCGACATTGCGGTTATAGAGGGCGTGATGGGGTTTTACGACGGGTTGTCGCCGCGCACCGATGAAGGTTCCGCGGCGGACATAGCGCGGCTGACGGACACGCCGTCGATTCTCGTCGTTGACCCGAGCGGCATGTCGCTGTCCGTCGCGGCGATGGTTCGCGGGTATTCGGGTTTTCGCGAGAACACGCTGAAAGCCGTGATTCTGAACGGCGTTTCCGCCGGTTCGACCGCGTATTACAGGGATATTATTGAGGGCGAGACAGGGCTTTCCGTCCTCGGCGGGCTGCCGCGTGTGCGCGGGGCGGAGCTTGAGAGCCGCCACCTCGGACTTGTAACGGCGGGCGAAATTGAGGATTTACGCGCGAAGCTGCAGCTTCTGGCGCGTGCGGCGGAGGATAACCTCGACCTCGACGCGCTGCTTTCGCTCGCGGGCGCCGCTCCCCCACTCGCCGCGCCGACAATTGCGCCGCACTTACCCGCAAAAGCGCGAATCGCCGTCGCGAGTGACGCGGCTTTCTGCTTCCGATATGAGGACGGCATGGACGAGCTGCGGCGGCACGGAGCGGAGCTTGTTGAGTTCTCGCCGATACGCGACGCGTCGCTGCCCGCGGGCTGTTCGGGGCTGTACCTGTGCGGCGGGTACCCCGAGCTTTATTTGGAGCAACTCGCGGCAAACAAACCCATGCTTGACGCGATTCGGCGCGCGGTCACATGCGGAATGCCGACTGTCGCGGAGTGCGGCGGGTTCATGTACCTGCACGAGCGGATTGACGGCTACCCGATGGTCGGCGCGCTGCGCGGTGAGGTGCGCATGACGGCGCGACTGCGGCGGTTCGGCTACTTCACGATGACGGCGGAACGCGACAACCTGCTCTGCCGCAAGGGGGAAACTATTCGCGCGCACGAATTTCACTATTCGGAGAGTGACGATGAGGGCGCGGACTTCAGTCTCGCAAAGCCGAATAAGCCCGCGTCGGCAACCTCCGTCCACGCGAACACGACGCTGTACGCCGGTTATCCGCACCTGAATTTCGCGGGCGAAAGCGCAGCGGCGGCGCGGTTTGTGCTCGCGTGCTCGGAATATTCGCAAACGGGGAGGGTTTAGGGCATGGCTGTTGCAATCGCGCTCGGGTTCTTGCTCGACTTCGCGCTCGGCGACCCGAGACGCATACCGCACCCCGTCGTCATAATCGGCAAACTCATTACGCTTTTGGAGCGTTTTCTGCGCGGAATTTTGCCGAAAACGCCGCGCGGCGAGTTCATCGGCGGCGCGATATTGTGGGTTCTGACCTGCGGGCTGTCATTCGGCGTGTCGGCGGCGATTCTGCTGCTCGCGCTGCGCGTCGGCTATTGGCTGTGGCTCGCGCTGGAAGCGTGGTTCGCCTACCGACTGCTCGCCGCGCGTTCGCTGAAAGCGCAGAGCATGGACGTGTGCCGCGCGCTTGAGGCGGGCGACCTTGAGACGGCGCGGCATAAGCTGTCGTGGATTGTCGGGCGCGACACGGAGGACTTGGACGAAGCCGCCGTCGCGCGCGCCGCGATTGAGACGGTCGCGGAGAACACGACAGACGGCGTTGTGTCGCCGCTGCTCTGCCTCGCGCTCGGCGGCGCGCCGCTGTGTTTTCTGTTCAAGGCGGCGAGCACGCTTGACTCGATGGTCGGTTACAAAAACGAGCGTTACATGTTTTTCGGGCGGTTTTCCGCGCGGGCGGACGACGCGCTGAACTTTATTCCCGCGCGAATTTCGGGCGTTCTCATGGTTCTCGCCGCATGGCTTATTGGCATGGACGGCGGCGGCTCCGCGCGGATTCTGCGCCGCGACAGGCGCAATCACCCAAGCCCGAACTCTGCGCACACGGAAGCGGCTTGCGCGGGCGCGCTCGGCATTCAACTCGGCGGCGGCGCGCGATATTCGGGCGTTTTCAAGGAAAAACCGACAATCGGCGACGACGCGAGACAACCGACGGCGGGCGACATTCGCCGCGTGAACAGGCTTATGTACGCAACCGCAGTCATCGCGCTCGCGCTGTGCTGTGCCGCTCGCGCGGCTTGGGAGGTGCTTTTATGACGGGAAATATCACGCCTGTAACCGCTCATGGCGGCGACATTCTGACCTACGCGCTGGCGCACGGCGGGAAAACGCCGCTCGACTTCTCCGCGAACATCAACCCGCTGGGTATGCCCGCGTCCGTGAAAGCCGCGGCAATTGCGGCGGTGGACGATTGCGCGGCTTACCCCGACCCGCATTGCCGCATGCTGCGCGACGCGCTGTCACGCGCCGAGGGCTTACCCCGCGAGTGGTTCTTCTGCGGCAACGGCGCGGCGGACGTTATCTTTCGCCTTGCTGTCGCGCTCAAGCCGCGAGCCGCGCTCGTTACGGCTCCGACGTTTTCGGAGTATGAGGGTTCGCTGAACGCCGTCGGCTGTGAGGTTCGGCGGCACGCGCTGCTTGAGCGCGACGGGTTCCGCGTGACTGACGCGATTCTCGGCGCGGCGGACGGCGCGGACGCGGTTTACGTCTGCAACCCGAACAACCCAACGGGGGTTTTAACGCCGCCCGAGCTGCTTCTTAGGCTCGCGGAGCGGTGCGCAAAGTCGGGCGCGTATCTGATTGTTGACGAGTGCTTCAACGACTTCATTGACGCGCCGGAGGAATATTCCGTGCGGCGGCACCTTGCGGCGCACTCGAATATCGTGATTCTGCGCTCGTTTACGAAGCTTTACGCGATGCCGGGCGTGCGGCTCGGTTACTGCGCGTGCGCCGACGCGGGGCTGATGCGGCGGCTGTACGACGCGGGTCCGCCGTGGGCTGTGTCCGGCATCGCGCAGGCGTGCGGCATTGCCGCGCTCGGTGAGCGGGAGTTCGCGCGGGAGAGCCGCGAGTACGTCGCGCGGGAGCGTTCACGCCTGTCGGACGGGCTGAAAGCCTTGGGCTTCACGGTGTTTGACGGCGCGGCGAACTATCTGCTGATTATAAGCGCGCTCAAAACCGACCTCGCGGCGGAGCTTGCCGCGCGTGGGATATTGATACGCACCTGCGGCAATTACGCGGGGCTTGACGGCACGTTTTACCGCGCGGCTGTGCGGAGTACGGAGGATAACGACGCGCTGCTGAAAGCGCTGAAAGACATAACGGAGGGCAAATAAATGGCAAAGGCGATAATGGTTCAGGGCACCGCTTCCAACGCGGGCAAGAGCATACTGACGGCGGCGCTGTGCCGCATATTTCGGCAGGACGGGTACCGCGTCGCGCCGTTCAAGTCGCAGAACATGGCGCTGAACTCGTTCGTGACGGCGGACGGACTTGAGCTTGGGCGCGCGCAAGCGGTTCAGGCGGAAGCGGCGGGAGTGCCTCCCGACGTGCGCATGAACCCGATATTGCTGAAGCCGACGGGCGACACGGGTTCGCAGGTTATAATCATGGGCAAGCCTGTCGGCAACCTGACGGCGCGTGAGTACTACGCGTCGAAGAGCGACATTATCCCGAAGGTGCGCGAGGTTTACGCGAGTCTCGCCGCCGAGAACGACATAATCGTCATCGAGGGCGCGGGCAGTCCCGCCGAGATTAACCTGCGCAAGGACGACTTCGTGAACATGGGCATGGCGAAAATTGCGCGCGCGCCCGTCCTGCTCGCGGGCGATATTGACAGGGGCGGCGTGTTCGCGTCGCTTTACGGCACGGTGGAGCTGCTTGAACCGGACGAGCGCGACATGATTAAGGGGCTTATCATCAACAAGTTTCGCGGCGACATTGAGATTCTGCGCCCGGGACTGAAAATGCTCGAGGACTTGGTGAAAAAGCCGATTATCGGCGTTGTGCCGTTCGCGCGGTTCGACATTGAGGACGAGGACAGCGTGTCCGCGCGCGTTGAAGCGCACATCGGCGGCGGCGCGCTTGACATCGCGGTAATCCGTCTGCCGCGCATATCGAACTTCACGGACTTCAACCCGCTTGAGCGCATTGAGGGCGTTTCCGTGCGGTATGTGCGCCACAACCGCGAGCTTGGCGAGCCTGACATGATAATCATTCCCGGCAGCAAGAACACGATGGACGACCTGTTCTGGCTGCGCACGGGCGGGATTGAGGACGCGATTAAGAAATACGCCGAGGGCGGCGGGCTTGTTTTCGGCGTGTGCGGCGGGTATCAAATGATGGGGCGCGGCATATCCGACCCGCACGGCACGGAGCACGGCGGCAACATGCCCGGCATGGGCTTGCTGCCGATTGACACGGTGTTCCGTGAGGAAAAGACGACCGTGCAAGTGCGCGGCAGGTTTGAGCGGATTGACGGCGTGTTCGCGCCGCTGTCGGGGCTTGAATTCGAGGGTTACGAGATTCACATGGGCGACAGCGAGGTTGACAACAACGCACTCACGCGCATAACTCGCGGCGGTGCGGAAGTAAGCGACGGCGCGTGGCATGGCAACTGCGCGGGTACTTACGTCCACGGACTGTTCGACAGCGGTCGCGTTGCCTCCGCGCTTGTGTCGATACTCGCGCGTCGCCGCGGGATTGACACGGCGGCGGAAGCCGTGGACAGTCGCGCGTATAAGGAGCAGCAGTACGACCTGCTGGCGGACACGGTACGCGGCGCGCTCGACATGAACGCGGTGTATGAAATCGTTGAAAAGGGCTTGGAGGGCTAGACATGGCGATTGAAAAACTCGCGCCGATGGAAATTGAGCGGCGCAGTCTTGAAATTATAACGCGCGAGCTGGGTAGCCGCGAGCTTGCGCCCGAGAACGCGGCGGTTATTAAGCGCGTAATACACACGACGGCGGACTTTGACTACGCCGACAACCTCGCGTTCTCGCCAAATGCCGTGGCACGTGGACTGGACGCGTTGCGCGGCGGCGCGCGAATTGTGACCGACACGACAATGGCTCTGTCGGGCATATCGAAGCCCGCGCTGCGTGAGCTTAATTGCGAGGTTCGCTGTTACATCGCTGACGCGGACGTTGCCGAGACGGCGAAGCTTGACGGCACGACGCGCGCCGACGTGTCCATGCGGCGCGCGGCGGAGGACGGCGCGACGATTTACGTCGTCGGAAACGCGCCCACCGCGCTAATCGCCCTGCACCGCCTGATTGCGGAGGGCAAAGCCGCGCCGTCTCTCGTCGTCGGCGTACCCGTCGGGTTCGTTAACGTCGTTGAGGCGAAAGAGCTGTTTATCGGCGGCGCAACGCCATACATCATTGCGCGCGGGCGCAAGGGCGGCAGCAACGTCGCCGCCGCGATAGTCAACGCGCTGCTGTACCAACTGGTGGCGCGGGCATGAGCGGTGATGTGATTACCAAAAAAGCGATTGTCGCCGTTAGCTTCGGCACCACGCACAGGGACGCGCGCCGCGCGATTGAGAACGTCGAGCGCGCTCTGACGGCGGCGTTTCCCGAGCGGGATTTTTACCGCGCTTTCACCTCCGGCATGGTCGCGCGTCGTATTCTGCGCGAAGAGGGACTTGCGATACCGAACCCCGCCGAGCTTGCGGAGCAATTACTCGCGCGCGGTTACAAGGACGTGATTTTCCAAAGCCTGCACGTTATCGCGGGCAGCGAGTTCGACAAGCTGACGGAACAACTCGCGCCGTACCGCGCGGAGTTCGCGTCGCTCGCCGTCGGAAAGCCGCTCCTGTGGGACGCGGAGGACTACGCCGAGGTCGCGCGCGCTCTGACTGAGCGTATGCCGCCGCGAGAAAGCGAAGCGGTCGTCTTTATGGGACACGGTTCCGAGCACCCGATGAACGCCGCTTACTCACAGCTCGAAAACACGTTGCGCGCCATGGGCCGCGAGCGCGCGTATATCGGCACGGTTGAGGGCTTCCCCGCGCTGTCGTACATCGTAAGCCGCCTTGCGCGGCACAGTGTGCGCCGAGTGCGTCTCGCGCCGCTGATGATAACGGCGGGCGAGCACGTGAAAAACGACCTCAACGGCGCGTCTCCCGACAGCTGGGCTTCACAGCTCCGCTCGGCGGGCTACGCGGTGGAGGTCGATACGACGGGGCTTGGCGAGTTGGACGCAATCGCCGAGCTGTTCGCCAAGCACGCGGCGGCTCATTGTTTGTAATTACGCGGTTCAAAACGCCCGCCTTTCGGCGGGCGTTTGTGTTATCGTTTCTTCGGTATCACAAGGAACTTCCCGCTTGCGGGCGCGTCGTTCTCTTCCATGTCGTTTGCTTCGCGGATTAGCTCCGTTGTGGAGCGGTGCTTTTTCGCGAGCTGCCACAACGTCTCGCCCTCATTCGCGCGCGCGAGCACGAGCGACGGCAGAGCTTTCGTGTCGGTCGGCGTTTCCTCGTCATACGACAGCCCCGAAATCGGCGAGACCTCAAGCCTGCTTACCTCATGCGCCGTAAACTCAACGGGTACGCGCACCTCAATACCGCCCTCCGCCGCAACGGCATAGACCTCGCCGCCGCACTCGGCGCGCGCGTTGACATTCGCGCCGTTCGCGTTCAGCTCCGCCTCGAACCGTCCGTTCGCGGACTGCACTTGCCCGTCGCTGTTAACGTACACGGCGGAGACGTTCACGGGGCAGCGCAGAGTCGCGGTATTGTCCTCGTATGCGTTCGTCACGTTGCCCGCACGCGCGGTCACGGATACTACGCGCGCAACGCCCGGCGGCGTTACAAGATTCGCCCGCAGCACCGCGCCGAACCGTCCAGCGGGCGCGTTGTCCTCAACCGAAACGAAGTCACGCCGTGGCGCAAGCTCAAACCTCGTGCTGTAAGCGTCCGTCAGGAACGGCACGGTCTTTTTCCCAGTCGCGACGCATTGCGCAACCGCGTGCAGCTCCGCCGTAATCACGCGCCCCGTCTCGTTCTCCCCGCCGAGGTCGAAGTACGCGCCCGTGAGCTGCGGTACAAGCTCAAACGTGTCGTCAGCGGCGGCGTTTTCAAGCTCCATAATCTGCGAAAAATCTAACTTGAACTCCGTCTCCATCGGCTCGTTATTATCCACCCTCGCGTAAAGCGCGCGCACGTTCGCCGCGCCCTTGAAAATGAGCTTGTTGCCGACGAGCTTGCTCTCGTCGGGGGTGAGCGTCACGTTCGCGCGAAGCAGCTCCGCCGCCGCGGGCGACGTGTTCGGGATTGCGTATTCGTCCGTGACCGAGAACGTCTTTTCGCGCACGTCTGTCGCCGCGTGGAACGAAAACGTGTCTTTCAGCAGCTGCGTTCCGCTCTCCGTCGGCTCCGCGCCGTCCTTGAACCCGACGGGCAACGCAAGCTCCGCGTCGTTATAGCCCGTAATATCCGCGATAAGCTCCGCGCGGACGGAGATTTTGCGCGGGTTGACCACAATCGCGTCCGCCGACGACAGGTTGACCCGCGCGACGACGCGCGTCGCCTGCGCAACCTCCGTCCCCGCCGCCGCGACCTCAAACGGCAGCTCGACGGCGACGCGCCGCAGCGTCTCCGAACCGTCAGGCACGTAAACGACCGTCGCGGATACGATGCCCGAGACGGTGACTCGCCCGTTTTCGCTGTCCTTGCCGCGCACGAGCACGTTCGCGTCCGTGTCGATAATTCGCGCGATGTCCGGCAGCGAGTCCGGCACAATTACGTCCGCGGTTTCCTCTCGCGGCACGCGTGCGGCGAGCACGTTTTTGGCGAACCTGACCTTATCGTGTTCAAGATTTATGTCCATAAAAAAGTCCACTCCTTTATATATTCCTAACCGAAATATATGTTAAGAGCGGACGGGTTATGCCGCCGATTCGCTGTATTCTCGGCTACCGCCTGAAAAGCGCGCGCAAAAAGCGTCTGATGAATTTCGGTGGTCGGACGACGATAACTTTCATATGCTTCACCTGCCTAATATTTCTTGTTTTTAAGCGAAATGCCGCCGATAATCAGCGCGAGACCCAGAACCAGCCACCAGCACACCGCCGGCAATATCAGCGAAGCCAGTATCAGGATTCCGATTATCACCATGGCAGTCCCGCCGCATTTGCGGTAACGCCGCATAAGCCATATCACTCCTCGCACTCTTTCTTATTACACTATATGCAATACTTGGCGAAAAGTGCAATCAGACATTTTCTCCTTATTCTCCGCGTCTTGCCGCAGCAACGCTTTCGTCCTTCGTCATGCGTCGCGCTCTGCCGTTCCATATCTGTTATCATCTATAAATTAGTTTACCTAATTCCTTGCGCTACCCGCGCGGGGCCCCCTTTCTTATGCGAGAAAGGGGGGAAAGCGCATTTAAGAGGGGGTAAACCCCCTCTTAAAAATCACCCCCACAGCTAGGCGCAAACCGATTGCGGCGTTACGGGCTAGAAGTTAACGCTCGGGTTGCAAGCTGCCACTTGGCAAGGACATGTGCGTTGCAACGCTGTCAGCTTCGCGAAGCGAGCTTGCACTAGAGTGTTGTCTTGTGCCGCGTAATGAGTGACCTGATTTGCGATAGCGACTGGAGACTGGAGTGCTCTGAGAGCGGGGTAATTCTTAAGAGGGGCGGCAGCCCCTCTTAAGCGCGCTTTCCCCCCTTTCCCGCGTTGGAAAGGGGGCGCCGTCCGCGTAGGACAAGCGAATCTCCTTTGAGATTGAAAAATAGTCAAACGACTAAAACAGCAAGCGCGGCGTTACGCGCAAGAGGTACCGCGCGGCGGGACGGGAGAATAATGAGCGGCAAGACGCAGGGGAATAAGGAAAACCCTGCCAATCGGCAGGGTATTTACTTATATTCCCGAGCTTTGGCGCGTTTGGCTGCTTCCACCATCAGCGCATAGCTCGCGTGCCGCGACGGGTGCACTTGCCCCTCCGCCACCGCGTCAAGCACGGCGCACCCCGGTTCCTTGACGTGGATACAGTCCTGAAATCGGCACAGCTCACGGTACGGCGCAAAGTCCGGGAACGCGAGTTGCACCTCCTCGGGCGCGATGCGCTCCATCATCGCCGTGTCAAACGACGAGAACCCGGGCGTATCCGCAATCACCGTTCCGAAAGGCAGCTTGAACAGCTCGACATGGCGCGTCGTATGCCGCCCGCGCCCGAGCTTTTCGCTCACCTCGCCGACGGGTATCGCGAAGTCATGCGCGTCCTCTCCCGGCTCCTGCGCGTCGATGTCGCTGCCGAGCGCGTTCAGCACGCTGGACTTGCCGACGCCTGTGTTGCCCGTGAATGCGCACAACCTGCCGCGCAACGCGTCCGACAGCTCGGCTATGCCCTCGCCCGTCTCCGCGCTGACACGCAGAGTTACGAAGCCCGCCGTCGTGTAAATCTCAAACAGCTCATCAGCCGCGTCCATGTCGCACTTGTTGATGCAAATTATCGGCTCGCAGTCGTTGCGCGCGGCAATAGCCGTCATGCGGTCAACGAGATACGGGTCGCAGACGGGGATAGCCGCCGAAATTACAATCACCATTGCGTCAATATTCGCTATTTGCGGGCGGACAAACGCGTTGCGGCGCGGACGAATCTCGACCACATAGCCGCTCCCGTCCGTTTGCAGGTCAATCGCCACGCGGTCGCCCACAAGCGGCGTAAGCTCGCCCGCCTTGCGGAATCTACCGCGCGCGCGGCACTCAACAAGCCCCTCGCCTGTTTCGACGTAGTAGAAACCGCCGAGTGCTTTGAAGATTATGCCCTCCGCGCTCAATCCGTGGCTCCCGCGCTCCACCAGTCGTCGGGGTCCGCGCTTGGCGGCGGCTCGGACGGCTCCGGCGGCGCGTATGACGGGTACTGCGGGTATTGCGGGTACTGCGGATATTGGGGATATTGCGGATAATCGCTCGGCTCCGGCGGCGCGTATGACGGCGACGCTATGGGCGACGGCGACGGATACGGCGTTGCAGTCGGGGTCGGAGTCGGGGACGGGGACGGCGTAGGCTCCGGCGACGGGGACTCCTTCGGTCCGTTGGACACCTGGAGCTTTATTTCCGTGTGCTCGGGCATCATCTCGTTTTTCAGCGTCTGGAATACGACAGTATCCTTCGGCGCTTCATCGTCCACGTACTCGGGCAGGAACGTCAGGTTGCGGCTCTCAAGCTCAAGCTGCGCCTGTGACAGCAGCAGTCCCGTAACGTCGGGCACCTCGACAAGCTTAATCTCCGGTCCTTTCGAGTACTTGATGTAGACAGTCGTGCCCGGTATCAAATCCTTGTTTTCGGAGGGGATTGTCTCGATAACATAGTCCTGCGTCACATTCGCGTCCGCGACGCCCTCCATGTCAATATGCAGCGTCGGGTCAAGCGATTCGATAATGCGCCGCGCCTCGCGATAATCGAGGTTTATAACGTCGGGCATTCGCAGGGGCGGTTGCTTGCCGAGCGACACAGTAAGGTCAACGATAATCGACTCATTCGTCGGCGGAATCTTGACGGGCTTGTTCGCGGGCGGCGACTGCGTAATAATCTCGCCCTCAGGCACTGTCGCGTTATACGTCTCCGTCACCCTGAAGTCATAATAAATCGCAAATTCCGCGTCGTCTCGCACTCTCGTGTACTGCATTCCCACGAATTTCGGCACCGTTAGCGTCGTTTCCTCGGGCGGAATGATAATATCGCCCACCTTTTGCAGCAGGAATACGAGCGCGATAACCGCGAATACTCCCGCGAGCGCAAGTCCGACAAGGAACACCGTTCGGCTTACGCGCTGGCGGTTACTGCGCGTTTCCGCGCGCTCGGAGCTTGAAGCGCGGCTGCTCGTATTGCGGCTCGGCGCGTCGGCGCGTTTGACCGCGCGCGGCTTCTTGGGCGGCTCCGCTTCCTTAATCGCGGGCGAGACGGGCACGGGCTTTGTGTCGTCCGCGGAGACGACCGTCGGCGTTGAGCTGTTATAGTCAAACGTCACGGCGGGGTTCTTGCGGAATTTATCGAGGTCCGCGAGCATTTTGTCCGCCGTCGCGTAGCGCAGGTTAACGTCCGGCTCCATCGCGTGCATCGTGATGTCCTCAAGCCCCTCGGGAATGTCGGATATAATATCGCGCGGCATGAGCGGCACGGCGTTAATGTGCTGCAACGCAATGGAAACGGGCGAATCGCCCACGAACGGCAGCTGACTTGTCAGCATCTCGTACATCACAACGCCGACGGAGTAAAGGTCGCTCCGCGCGTCAATGTAACCGCCCTTTGCCTGCTCGGGCGAAATATAGTGCACGGAGCCGAACGAATCACGCGTCTGCGTGTTGGAAGCGTTGACGACGCGGGCGATACCGAAATCCGCGACCTTAACGCTGCCGTCCTTCAATATCATGATATTGTGCGGCTTAATGTCGCGGTGAATGATACCCTTTGAGTGCGCGTGCTGCAACCCCTTGGTTATTTGCGTCGCAAAGTGCAGGGTTTCCTTCCAGTTCAGCAGACCCTTGCGGTTAATGTATTGCTTGAGGGTTATGCCCTCAATCAGTTCCATGACGATATACTCGATGTTGTTCGTGCGCGACACGTCGTACACCGCAACGATATTCGGGTGCGACAGCATCGCAACCGCCTGCGACTCGGCGTGGAACCTGCGGCGGAACTCCTCGTCGCCCGTGAAATCCTCCTTGAGAATCTTCACGGCGACAAGACGGTTCAGCCTGTGGCACCGCGCCTTATAGACGTATGCCATGCCGCCCGTGCCGATTTTTTCGAGTATTTCGTACCTGTTGTCGAGTATCATGCCAATATATTTATCGGAGCTGTCCATATATATCCTCCCCCCGGGGTTCAATTGTGTTCTGTCAATCCGGGCAAGTTAGTTATCGTTTACTTCTTAAGCAGCACAACCGTCACGTTGTCGGGCGCGCCGCGCAACAGGGCAAGCTCAAGCAGACTGTCGCATATCGCCTTAACGTCGCTTCCGCTCGTAACCTCGCGCTGAATCTCCTCGTCGGTCACGACGTTTGACAATCCGTCCGAGCACAGGAGTATGTACTCGCCTTGCTTTAAGGCAAGCAAAAACACGTCGGCTGCGTCCCCGCTCGGCGAACCGAGCGACCGCGTGATAAGATTGCGGCTTGAATGCGTTCGCGCCTGTTCGCGCGTAATGTCGCCGCGCTCAACCATTTCCTCAACGACCGAATGGTCCCGCGTGACGCGGCGAATTGAGCCGTCCGCAATATGGTAGGCGCGGCTGTCGCCGATGTTGACTATCGCCTCGCCGTTTTCCATGACCGCCGCCGCGACGAGCGTCGTGCCCATGCCCGCGCAGCCGGGGTCGCGCAGACTGCGCTCATACACGGCTGTATTCGCCTGCAAAGCCGCGTCCGGCAGTCGCTCGGCTATCTCGTCCAACCCGTAATCCATGTCGATATACTCGCGCACCACCGCCATGAACCGCTCGGTCGCGACGAAGCTAGCCACGTCGCCGCTGCGCGCGCCGCCCATGCCGTCACAAACGACGAGCACGGCGACCTCCCGTTCCTCGCACCGCATGGTCATAAATACGTCCTGATTCATCGCACGTACCTTGCCCTTGTCGGTTACACCCCAGATTTCCATACAATGTTATCCCCTAACCGTGGTAAATGGAATCCATATTATCATATTTGCCGTTTTTTACGTTTCCACCATTCGTTACGTTTTCGCCGCAAGCCGCCTCAACTGTCCGCAAGCCGCGTCGATGTCCGTTCCCAGTCTGCGCCTAATCGTGAAGTTCACGCCGCCCGACTCGAGCAGTCCCGTAAACTCGCGCACTCGCGCGGGCGTGCTCGCGTCCAGTCCGCGCTCCACGACGGGATTCAGCAGAATGAGGTTTACGTGGCTCCCCGTTCCTCGCAATCTCCGCGCCAACTCGCGCGCGTGCTCCGCCGTGTCGTTAACGTCGCGGATAAGCGCGTACTCGTAGGACACGCGTCTGCCCGTCTTATTAAAGTATTCGCCGCAAGCCGAAAAAAGTCTGTCCACCCCGACGTTTTTGTTTATCGGCATGATTTTCGTCCGCGTCTCGTCGTCCGCCGCGTGAAGAGACACCGACAGAGTTAATTGTAAATGATAACGGCACAGTTTGTCAACTTTTTCTATTATCCCGCACGTTGAGAGTGATATGTGACGCATTCCGATGTTTAATCCCTGCGGTGCCGTAACCAATTCCAAGAACCGCATTACGTTCTCAAAATTGTCCAGCGGCTCGCCGATACCCATCAGCACAATATTGGAAATGCGCTTGCCCGACTCAACGCCCGAAAATATCACTTGGTCCAGAATCTCCGAAGGCTCCAAGTTGCGCACAAGCCCGCCGATTGACGACGCGCAGAACAGGCAACCCATGCGGCACCCAACCTGCGTGGACACGCACAGCGACACGCCGTGTTCGTACTCCATCACGACCGTTTCGACGCAGTTGCCGTCCGCAAGCCGCCACAGGTACTTAATCGTGCCGTCCTTTTGCGAAACCTGCTTGCGCTCAACCGTCGGCGCGGTCAGCTCGAACCGCTCCGCGAGCTTTTCCCGCAGGGCGCGCGGCAGGTTCGTCATCTCACCGAACGACCTGACCCCGCGATGCAGCCATTGAAACACCTGCTCCGCGCGGAATTTCGGCTCGCCAAGCTCCGCGAATATCGCCGTCAGTTCGTCCAAATTGCGCGACTTTATGTCTTTTCGTTCCTCGCTCATGCTTTCCGCCTCATCTTGCAGATAAAAAACCCGTCCGTTCCGTGCTCGTGCGGCAGCAGCGTCACCATGCCGCCGCGTGACGGTACGCCGCGCGACTGCTTACCGACGTTCGGCAAGATGAATTCCTCCGCCTCAAACTCGGCGTGCCGCGCCAGAAACTCCCGCGCAACGTCCTCATTCTCCCGCTCCGCCAATGTGCAGGTTGAGTAAAGCAGCGTTCCGCCGACCTTGCAGTAGCGCGACAGGTTGCCGAGCAGCGCGAGCTGCTTTTCGGGCAACGGCGCGGTTTCCGCGTCGGATTTGTACCGAATTTCGGGCTTTTTGCGTATCACGCCGAACCCCGAGCACGGCGCGTCCACAAGCACAACGTCGGCAAGCGACTCGTATTCCGCGTTAAACTCGCGCGAATCCGTCGGAACCGCCTGAATAATGCGAATACCGAGCCGCTTTGCGCCGTCGGCAATCGTCTCCGCCTTTTTCGGCAGGTCGCACGACAGTATTCTGCCCCGATTCTCCATATCAATCGCGGCGGAAAACGACTTTCCGCCCGGTGCGGCGCAACCGTCGATAACGGTCTGCCCCGCCTGCACTCCCGCCGCGCGAACTGCGAGATAAGCCCCCGCGTCCTGCGCGAACACGTGCCCATCTTGGAACGCGCGTAACCGCTCGACGTTTCCGCCCGCCATGTCGATAAAGCCCGGCATCCACGGGTGCGGCGTGACCTCCACGCCGTCCGCGATAAGCTCCGCGAGAGCGGTTTCCGCGTCCGACAGCAGCGTGTTCACCCGCAGCGTTACGGGTGCGATGTCGTTATCCGCCCGCAGTAGCAACTCCGTGTCGCGAATCCCGAATCTGCGGCAAAACGCGTCCACAAGCTCACGCGGGTGACTGTATTGCACGGAAAGCCGCTCGCGCTCGTCGTCAAGCTCGACCTTAACAGGCTCGCCGTTGCTCCTCGCGACCTGCTCCGCAACGCGCCGCAGAACGGCGTTGACAAGCGGAGCCGCCTTTTGGTTCACGTTTTTAATCAGCTCCACGCCCTCGTCCACAGCCGCGTGCGCGGGTATGCGCGTCAGAAACAGCAGCGTGTAAACCGACAGCCGCAACGTGTCCAGCACAAGCGGCTCAAGCTTTGTCGGCGGTATCGACGAGTATTTTGCAATCACGTAGTCGCACAGCGCCGCGTTCTGCAATACGCCCGCGACGAGTCGTGAAGCCAGCGCAACGTCGCGCGCGTCCGCCGTTTCGGAGAATTTCGCGAGCGCGTCCGCGGGATAAACCCCGCTGCGGCGATAGACGCGTAACGCCTTCGCCGCCGCCTGACGCGCCGTCACAGTACTGCGTGACCGCGCAAGTAGTCCCCCGCCGCCATGCGCCGCCCGCCGGGTACCTGTAGTTCTTTAATAATAACCGCTCCCTCACCGCAAGCGACGGTTAATCCCCCGTCGCCCGCTTCCAATATCGTTCCCGCCGCGCCGCTCGCTTCGACAACCGCCGTGGCAAATACCTTAAATTCCGTGCCGCCGAACGTCGCCCGTGCAATCGGCCACGGGTTCAGTCCGCGCACCAGATTGTGCACCTCTCGCGCGGGTTTTGTCCAGTCGATAACCGCCATGTCGCGCGTCAGCGGCGGCGCGTATGTCGCCTGCTCCACGTCCTGCGGCATTCCGACAGCGATGTCCGCTTCAATCGCCGCCAGCGTCTCTGACAGCAGCTCCGCACCGAGCGGCGCAAGTCTGTCAAACAGCTCGCCCGCCGTCTCGTTCTCGTCAATCGCCGTGATGGCGGTGAAAATCGTGTCTCCCGCGTCCAATTCCTCGGACATGTACATGCTCGTAACACCCGTAACCGTTTCTCCGTTCAGCACGGCGCGCTGTATCGGCGCGGCTCCGCGATAGTGCGGCAGCAACGAGCCGTGGATATTCACGCAGCCATACGGCGGCAATTCCAAAACCTCGCGCGGCAGCAGTTTGCCGTAAGCCACGACGACAATAACCTCGGGCGCAAGCTCCCGCAACAGCTTCAATGCTTCGCCGTCCTTAAACGTCTCCGGTTGGAACAGCGGCGAACGCCCGTTGAGCGCGACCTTGACCGCCGATTGCGCGAGCTTCATTCCCCGCCCGACGGGTTTGTCCGCTTTCGTAAATACCCCGACAACCTCGTGCCCGTCCGCAAACAAACGCTCAAGCGACGGAACCGCGAAGTCGGGCGTTCCCATGAAAACAACCCTCATCAACCGTGCGTGTGCCCGTGGTCATGGTGGTCATGGTCATGGTGGTCATGGTGGTCATGGTCATGTGTGTGGTCATGGTTATGGTCATGCGTGTGCTCATGTTCATGCTCGTGTACATGCTCATGCTCGTCGCAGTCCTCGTCATCGCAGTCCTCGTCGTCGCACCCGTCACAGCCGTCGCAATCGTCACAATCGCAGTCGTCGCCGTGTTGCAGCTCCTCAAGCTCTTCCTCCGTCAGAATCCGCTCGGCGATGTCGGTGAATATAATGCCGTTCAGGTGGTCAACCTCGTGGCAGAACGCGCGCGCGGTGAGGTCCTTGCCCAACACCTCAAACCACTCGCCGTTGCGGTCCTGCGCCTTGATTTTAACGAGGTCGGGGCGCGTCACCAAACCGAACACGTTCGGCAGCGACAGGCAGCCCTCGGGTCCTATTTGCTCGCCGGAGGACGCGATTATCTCGGGGTTAATCAGCTCGATAATCTGCTCCTCAACGGTCTTGTCCTCCAAATTTGTGTCCACAACGATAGCCGCGCGGCGCAATACGCCGACCTGCGGCGCGGCAAGCCCGACGCCGTTCGCGCGCAAAAGCGTCTCGCGCATGTCGTCCAGCAGCTCGTGCAGGTGCGGGTTAAATTCCGTAACCGCGCGGCTCCTCTTGCGGAGCGTCGGTTCGCTGTCCGGTAAAATGTTTCGTAATGCCATTGTTTTATTCTCCTCCCTGAAATCCTGTTTAATCAACTCTAACCGCTATTCAAACGGGTCAACATCCGCGAAAGCGGACACGCCGCGATTCTTCGCGTCCTTCGCAAATTCGCGCACCGTATGCGATATTATATCCCGCGCGCGCCTGTTGTTCTCGCACATCAGCGATACGCGGTACCGAAACCTGTTGTTTATCTTCGCGACCGCCGCGGGCGCGGGACCGAGAATCCGCGTATCCGTGCCCTTAAAGTAACCGTCCAGCGTCGCACGCAGTCGCACGCACGCCGCGAGTACCGCCGTCTCGTCCAAGCCCGAAGCCGTGAGCGTCAGCAAATCGCGCGTCGGCGGCGCGTTCGCAACCGCGCGGAGCGTAATCTCCCGCTCATAAAACGCGTCATAATCCTGCCTTGAGGCGAGCTGTATGACCTCGTTTTCGGGCGTGTACGTCTGAATCACCGCGCGCCCGGGCTTAACGCCGCGCCCGCACCGCCCGACGACCTGCGCAATCAGCGAAAACGTCCGCTCATTCGCGCGATAGTCGTTCACATACAGCGACATGTCCGCGAGCAATACGCCGACTAGCGTCACGTTTTCAAAGTCCAGTCCCTTTGCAACCATCTGCGTGCCGAGCAGAATCGGCGCTTTTCCGTCACGAAATGACGACAGCAGCTTTTCGTGCGAGTGCGCGAGCGACACGGTGTCCGCGTCCATGCGCACAATCTTCACGCCGGGGAACTTCGCCTTAAGCTCGACCTCAACGCGTTGCGTACCCGTGCCGACGTCGCGGAGCTTGCCGCCGCATTCGGGGCAGCTGTCGGGGCGCGGCATTGAAAACCCGCAGTAGTGACACATCAGCCGCCCGTTCGCCGAGTGGTATGTCAGCGACACGCTGCACCGCTCGCACCCGAACGTGTGCCCGCACTCGCCGCACGCGATGAGTGAAGACGTGCCGCGCCTGTTGATGAACAAGATGCTCTGCTCACCGCGCTCAATGTTCAGGTGCAGCTCGCGCTCCAATTCCTCGCTTATCGAGCCGCCGTTTCCGCCGCGCAACTCGCGCTTCATGTCCGCGATAATAACGCCCGGGTTCGACTTCTCGTTATACCGCGTGTCCAGCCGCACAAGCTCGTATTTCCCGCTGCGCGCCGCGTACATGCTCTCAATTGACGGCGTTGCCGAGCCTAGCACGAGCATCGCCCCCGCGTGCACACACCGAAACTTCGCGACCTCACGCGCGTGGTATCGCGGCGCGTTTTCCGACTTGTATGTGTGCTCCTGCTCTTCGTCGAGGATAATCAGCCCCAAGTCACGCACCGGCGCGAACACCGCCGAGCGCGTCCCGACCGCGACGCGAACCGCTCCGCTGCGAATCCGCTTCCACTCGTCATACCGCTCGCCGACGCTCAGCGCGCTGTGCAACACGGCAACATTGTCGCCGAAGCGCGAGGCGAATATCCCCACAAGCTGCGGCGTGAGCGCGATTTCGGGCACGAGCACGACGGCGGATTTGCCCATATCCAGCGCGTCCTGAATCAGCTTGATGTAAACGGAGGTCTTGCCGCTCCCCGTAACGCCGTACAGCAGCGCGGCTTCCGCCCTCTCGCCGTGCAGCAATCGCGTCAGCCGCTCGTATGCGCGCGTCTGCTCGTCGTTCAGCGTAAGCTCACCATTCTGCGGAGTTACGCGCGTCTGCGGTCTGCGGAACGTCTCGCGCTCCACCGTCCGAACCGCGCCGCGCTTTTCAAGCGTCTTAATCGTAACGCCGCTCGCGCCCGTAAAGTACGTCAGCTCCGCTTGGGACACCTCGCCCGTCCGCGCGAGCGTTTCCAGTACGTCCGCCTGCTTCGGCGAACGGGCGCGAACACGCGCCGCGAGCGACACGGCTTCCTCCGCGGGAATCGCGAGCATTACGGTTTTAACCGTCTTATCCCGCGCGCGTTGCACGCCGTCCTTAAACCACATGCCGGCGGGCAGCATAGCGCGGAGCGCCTCGTACACGGTGCAAAAGAACCTGTCGCTTATCCAAACCGCGAGCCGCACGTTGTCCGCGTCCAGCACAGGCGATTTATCGAGCGACACGTCGATGTTTTTCAGCTGCGCGCGGCGCGCTTTCGTCCCGTCGTCCTCACCGAGCGCGAGCACAACGCCCTCGCACCGCCGATTCCCGCGCCCGAACGGCACGGTCACGCGCGAGCCGACCGCGACGCTCAAATTGTCCGGCACCGCGTAATCATACGGTCTGTCGATTGCGACCGTCGCGGCGGCGACCGCAACCTTTGCAATCAGCATAATTGCGACCTCACCCCGTTCAGTCCTCTAACTCAACCTTAATTTTCCCCGCCGCAATTTCTTCAATCGCGGAGGAAACCGCCTTTTTGTCCAGCGGCTCGTTCTTCGACTCGCTGATTTCGCAAATCGAGCGCGCGCGCTTTGCGATTACGTTTACAAGCAGGTACCTGCTGTTTACATTCTCCATAAGGGAGGTAAGCGAAGGATAAAGCATCATAATAAGTTATCTCCTGTCAATTTATTGTTGTCCATAATGTTCAGTATCTCGCGAACGGTGCGGTCAACCTCATCGTTCGTGACGGTTATATCATAAAAATCGGACTCTCGAATCTCCGCCGCGCCCGCGTTAAGACGCTCCTGAATAGTCTCCTCGTCCAACTTGTCCGTCTCGCTCCTGTTGCGCAGTCTCCGCTCCAGCTCGTCGAGATTGGGCGGCGCAATGAAAATCAGCTTTGCGTTCGGCGCGGATTCGCGCACCTGCTTCGCGCCCTGAACCTCGATGTCGAGCACCACGTCGCGCCCCGCGTCCATGTGCGCCTCAATCGGCTTGCGCGGCGTGCCGTATAGGTTTCCGACGTACTGCGCGTGCTCCAAAAACTCGCCGTCCGCAATCATGCGCTCAAACTCGTCTCGGTCGATGAAATAGTACTCAACGCCGTGGTGCTCCAGCGGGCGCGGCTCGCGCGTCGTCGCGGATATTGAGAACACCAGCTCGGGTCGTTCTTTCAGCAGCGCGTCAATAATTGTTGTTTTCCCCGTGCCGGAAGGCGCCGAGATTACGAACAAGTTCCCCTTTTTGCCGCCTTGCTCAGTCGTCATTTTCCGAGTCCTCCGAATCCTGTTTTTGCGCCATGCGCCCCGCGACCGTCTCCGGCTGAATCGCGGACAATATAATATAGCCGCAATCCGTAACCAATATCGCCCTCGTCCGCCTGCCGTATGTCGCGTCGATTAGCTGCCCGCGCTCGCGCGCTTCTCCAATCAGCCGCTTCATCGGCGCGGACTCGGGTCCCACAACGGCGACTATGCGCCCCTCCGAAACCATGCTCCCGAACCCGACGTTTATAAGCTTCACGCGTCCTCCACCCTCCGTCTTACTCTATTCTATGTTCTGCGCCTGCTCGCGAATCTTCTCAATCTCCGCCTTTATGTCCACCGCGAGCAGCGTCATTTCGGAGTCGTTGCCCTTTGTTCCCAGCGTGTTAACCTCGCGGTTCAGCTCCTGAACGAGAAAATCAAGCCGCCGCCCAATCGGCTCCGCGCTGTCAAGAAACAGTCGCGTCTGCGCGATGTGGCTCGCCAGCCGCACAAGCTCTTCGTCCACGGCAACCTTGTCGGCGAATATCGCGACCTCCGTCAGCACACGCGCGTCGCTCACCGTCTTGTCCTGCAACAGCTCGCGGATTCGCGCCTCAAGCCGCTCGCGGTATTCCGCAACCGTCTCGGGACTGCGCTCCTCCGCCCGCGCGGCGAGCTTTTCGATGGCGGCGAGACGAACCTCAATATCCGCGCCGAGTCTCGCGCCCTCCTGCTCGCGCATAGTGTCAAACCGCGTGAGCGCAACCTCAAGCACGGCGAGAATCGCGGCGTACAACGCTTCGGAATCCGTCTCGCGCTTCTCCGCGCGCAGCACGTCGGGGTAGGACGCAAGCGTCACCGCGTCCACAACCTCGGGCAGCCCGAACTCGCCCGAAAGCTCGCGCAACGCTTCCAGATACGCCCGCGCAAGCGGTTTGTTCACGCGAATCACCGCGTCGTCCTCTCGCGCCATGTCGAGCGTCACAAACACGTCCACTTTACCGCGCGAAATGTGCCGCTGAACAACCGACTTAATCGGCTCCTCCGCCGCGATATACACGCGCGGAAGCTTGACGTTGCAATCGAGATACCGACTGTTCACGCTCTTCAGCTCGATTGAAATGTCAATCCCGCCGCACTCTCCCTTTGCTTCGCCGTAACCCGTCATACTTTTTATCACGAGGTTATCCCTCCCATTATATTATCGCTTTATGTGCCGCGAAATTCGCACGCGGTAGAACTCCAACAGCTTTCCGTAACCTAAATTAAACACCGCGAACACGAAGTTGCCGCCGATTAGCAGTACCGCGAGTGCCGCTCCGCCCTCAAGCCCGAAGCGACTGAAGTTAAACATGAACGCGCCGATTGTGTACCACACAGCGACCGCCGCCGCCGTAAATACCGCGTGCAGCGCAACATGCGCCGCGACCTTGTTGCGCAGTCGGCTCGTGACCTTGCGTATTATCGGATAATACCCGAAAAAGAGCGGATACAGCCACTGCGCCGTGTAACCCGCGAGCAGCAGAGCCGCAAGTATCGCGCTGACCGCGAACACCGCGAGTCCCGCGGGTATGCCGCGCTCCTCAATCGCCGCCGCGCAAAACAGCGACGATGCCGCGACGAAGCCGAACTTCCCCGACGGCATGACGCACGCGAGCCACAGGAACACAAGCGTAAGCGCGCTCATTGCCGCCGAAAAGGTTAATGTCCGCGTCCGCATCAGCAGCAGTTACAGCACACGTCGGCACACCACAGAGCCGTGCAAATATCGCACACGTCACAGCCGCCCGCGCCGCCGCGCGTGAACCCGCCGAACCCCGCCGGTCGGAACCCGGAGCCGCCCTGCGCCATGTATTGCAACGCCTGACGGTACTCCGCGTTGCCCGGCTCCATCTGCACGGCGATTTGATAGTATTGCCGCGCCTTGTCCAACCAACCTCGGCGATAATAGACGCTGCCCATCAGGAAGTTCCACTCCGCGCCGCGATTCTCGGACGATTCGAGCACGCTCTCGGCATAGTCAAGGTCGCCCTCGTTAATCGCCTTGCGCACCCGAACGAACTCCGCCGTTCCGCCCGCGCCGGACGTTCTGCCGCCGGGATTGTAGCCCGCGTTCGAGTTGTACCCCGCGCCGCCGCCCGTTCGCCCCTTGGTAATCGAGTCGTAAGCCTCGTTTATCTCTTTCATCTTCTCTTGCGCAAGGTCGGCAAGGGGGTTGTCGTGATAATTATCGGGGTGATATTTTCGCGCAAGCTCGCGATAAGCCTTTTTAACCTCATCTTCAGTAGCCGAGGGTGACACGCCGAGCACGCTGTATGGGTCGTTCATATCATTCCGTTCCTTTTCGTAGAATATTGCCGACTGCGGCGGCTTATTTGGGATACCGTTGTCTCCGCCGTTTCAGGGAGTTGAACCGCCCGTCCAGCACCGCGCGAGTCGTTTCCGACATTCCGAGATATATGATGTTCTCAAGCTCGCCGCGCCACGCGTTTTCCGGCAGCAGCGCGAGCGCGGAACCCGCGAGATTCAGCGAGTGCGCAAGCGTCGTCTCAACGCTCTCGCGCGCTTCCCGCGTCAGCGCGCCGTCCGTAATACCGAACCGCGTCGCGAGCGGGTTGAACCGCCCAGCGGCGCAATCTTCCTTCAGGTCGTCCGCCGCGTCCGCAATGTAAATCCACCGCCCGACGTGGTACAGCAGCTGCCCCATCGCGCGTTCGCGCCCGTCATGCGGCGCAAGCCCCTCGAGCAGTCGCGCGAAACTGTCGGCGCAAGCGTCCAGCGAATCGCTCCGCGCGTCCTCAAGCTCCGCAAGCTGCGATAGCCGCTCCCGTACCGCCGCGTCAAACTCGGGGTGCTCCCGCGCTCCGCGCTTATACGCGCCGCGAAGTGCCAAGCTCGCGGCTCGCGCTCCCGTCGCTTTAACGAACCCATCGTCGCGAATCCCGTCGCGCAGCTTGTGCCAAGCGAGAATCACGCTGTAGCCCGCCGCCGCGTTCAGAGCGTCGTTACTCTTGCAGCAGAAACGTTTTCGGCAGGTGAAGCCGCAGAATTTGCGCTCGAGCTTCGGCTCCTCGTCCTCCCGCCACAGCAACATCGCGAGAAACACAAAGTCGAAGTTCAGTATCAGCCGCGAGAACGCGCCGTACCCGCGCCCAAGCTCTCGGCACAGTCCGCAGTAACACGCGCGGAACCGCTCATATTCACGCACGCGCAGCTCCGGCGTGAACGGTCTGACATATCCGAACAAGTCTAGCCTTCCGTGTTGGCGCTTAGTGTAACCGTCACCTTGTACTCGCCTATCGCGCCGACGTCCGCGTCCTTAAAGTCGCCGTCCACGTACACGCGCGCGGGCACGGCATAAGTCCCCGTCGTATCTCCGAGGTCGGTCAGGTCCGCGACGATGTGCACGTTTTCGGGGCGAATCAGCTCAAGCGTCTCCGCCTTGCCGCGAATCGTAACGTCCAGACTCTGCGTTATGACGTTCGCGCGGTAGCCCTCCGTCACGTTGACCGCCTGAATATCCGTCGCCGACAGGTGCATCGTTTCAAGCCCCGCAATCGACACCGTGACAGTCGCCGAAGTTTCGCCCGTCAGGTTTTGCGTCTCGTTCGGCAGGATTATCTGGAATGTTGAGGTCGAGAACGTCTCGAACCGCGTCAGGTCAATCGTGCCGAGCAGCACATAGTTCAGGTTCAGCGCGTCCGGCTCACCCGCGAGCTTTACCGTCTCGGGCGTGATTTTATAAGTGACGTTCTCCTCCGTCGCGCCCGCGCCGTAACTGAATTTTACGGACAACGGCACGTCCTTAACCATTTTAATCGGTATTGTGACCGTCACCGTGTCGCGGCTCAACTCCAGCTCGTCCGTCGGCACAGGCACTCCGTCCGCGTCCAGCAGCGTGTACGGCATATCCTCAACGACCGTCTTTGTCAGGTTTTCGCGTTGCACGTAAACCATCGCTTTTTCGACGCGCGCAACGACGGATTCCGGACCCGACACCGTAACCATTTCCGGCGCGAAGCGCATTTGCTCCGCCTGATAGCCGTCCATCGCGATATTTCCCGCCGTGTAGCTCCCGCTAATCGGCACGTCCTTCTTATACACCGCTTCAACCGTTACGGTAATGTAATTCTCGCTGCGGTAGATTATTGCAAGACCGTCAACATCAACCTCCGTACCGTAAATGACGTTGTAGTCCAGCTTGTTCTGCCCCGAGCCTTTAATCTGCGCCAAATCCACCGTCACGCGCACGGCTCCCCCGCGGTTCAGCTCCGTAATCGTACTGCGCTTGCCCGAGAACTTCAGCGCGAGCGACTCGCTGCTCAGCTCCGTAATCACAAGCTGCCTGTCGCCCACCAAGTCGCGGTTCACAAATTCGACGGGAACGGACACCTCGCGGCTCTCAATGTCGGGGTTCTCCATGAACTCGACGAACATCCACAGCGCGACCGACGCGAGTATTGAAAACACTATATAGAACGCGCGGCTTTTAAGCACGCGGCTCATTCTCCCCTTACCTGCGCTCATGACTTTTTCCCTTTCAGTATGCGCGGCCTCGGCTTCGCGCCCTCGCTCTCTGTGCTCAATCCCAGTTCGTTGCGCAGCAGCTTGTGGAACGTCTCGCGCGATAAGTTGCGCTTTAACATTCCGTCCACGGCGACGGAAATCGCGCCCGTCTCCTCCGACACTATCACGGAAACCGCGTCCGACCGCTCGCTCATGCCTATACCCGCTTTGTGCCGCATACCCAAGTCGCGGGACAGATTCGCGTTGCCCGACATGGGCAGCATACACCCCGCCGCGACAATTCGTCCGTTTTTGATGATAACCGCCCCGTCGTGCAGCGCGGTATTCGGGAAGAATATCGTTTTCAGCAGCTCAACGGACACGACGGAATCCACAGCCGTTCCCGTCGCGATGTAGTCCGCGATGCCGATGTCGCGCTCGAACACAATCAGCGCGCCCGTCTTTGTCCTTGCCAGCTCAACGCAAGCGTCAACCGTGTGCCCGACGGACATTTCGTCCTCCGCCGGCTTTGCCCGCCCGGAAAACAGCGTCCTGAAATTCTTCGTCCCGAAATGCTCCAAAAACTTGCGCAGCTCCGGTTGGAACAGCACGATAAGGATAATCACGCCCATGCGCATCGCCTGTTGCAGCAAATAGCCGATGACGTTCAGGTTCATCAGGTTAGAAATCCAAACAACAGCGAGCAGCAGGATAATACCCTTGATAACCTCGCCCGCGCTCGTCTTTCGCACAACCATGAGTATGCGGTAGATGAGATAGGCGATAATGGCGATGTCAAGTATATCCCATACGCTGATTGTTCTGATGTAGCTCCATAAATCCAGGAGGATAGATTCAATCGCGCTCATGTTCGAGCCTCCACGTAAGATGTGTTCAAGCTTAACTCTAATGTTCCAAACGGGCGTTTCACGCGCTAATTGGGCATTATTAAATGATTATATAGTAATTCGGCGTAAATGGCAATGACGGAGTTGTTAATTTCATGTGAAATTTAATTAAGTTGACAACGCGCGGGGCTTTTTATATAATTGTTCGGTTATGATGGGTGGTTATATGCCGCCGCCCAATACTATTGGAGGAATACCTAATGAAAAACTACGGGTTAAACGAGCTGCGCGAAATGTTTCTGTCTTTCTTTGAGTCCAAGGGGCATCTCCGCCTGCCGAGCTTTTCGCTCGTACCGCAGGGCGATAAGTCCCTGCTGCTGATAAATTCCGGCATGGCGCCGATGAAGCCGTGGTTCACGGGCGAGCAAAAGCCGCCGCGCCTGCGCGTCACGACGTGCCAAAAGTGCGTGCGCACGGGCGACATTGAGAACATCGGCAAAACCGCGCGGCACGGCACATATTTTGAAATGCTCGGCAACTTCTCATTCGGCGACTATTTCAAGTCGGAAGCGATTGCTTTCTGCTGGGAGTTTCTCACAGAGGTCGTCGGCATGGAGCCGGAGCTTCTGTACCCGTCCGTGTACGAGCAGGACGACGACGCGTTTGAGATTTGGAACAAGGAAATCGGCATTCCCGCCGAGAAAATCACACGGCTCGGCAAGGGCGATAACTTCTGGGAGCACGGCGCGGGTCCCTGCGGACCGTGCAGCGAGGTTTACTATGACCGCGGCGTTGAGTACGGGTGCGACAGCCCCGATTGCGGTCCCGGGTGCGACTGCGACCGCTATATTGAGATTTGGAACAACGTGTTCACGCAGTTCGACAACGACGGGCGCAACAACTACACGGAGCTGAAGCAGAAGAACATCGACACCGGCATGGGGCTTGAGCGGCTCGCCGTCGTGTGTCAGGGCGTGGACAGCCTGTTCGACGTGGACACCGTGATGAACATCACGAACCATATTTCGCGGCTCACGGGCGCGAAATACGGCGAGAGCCACAAGAACGACGTGTCGCTCCGCATAATCACCGACCACACGCGCGCTTCCGTCATGCTCATCTCAGACGGCGTTCTGCCGTCGAACGAGGGGCGCGGCTACGTATTGCGCCGACTTCTGCGCCGCGCCGCGCGGCACGGCAGACTGCTCGGCACGTCGGACACGTTTCTGCACGAGGTCGCGCAGACGGTCATCGGCGAAAACGTCGGCGCGTACCCCGAATTGCGCGAGCGCGAGTCGCACATAACGCGCGTCATTCGCACGGAAGAGGAGAACTTCAACAAGACGCTCGGCAACGGGCTGGACATACTTAACGGCGTAATCGCAAGCCTTGACGGTGCAACCGTTATCCCCGGGGAGGACGCGTTCAGGCTGTACGACACCTACGGGTTCCCGATTGACCTGACAATCGAGCTTGCGGAGGAGAAAAACCTCACCGTTGACACGGACAAGTTCAATGACCTGATGAAGCAGCAGCGCGAGCGCGCCCGTGAAGCGCGCAAGGCTCTCGGCGATTTGGGTTGGGAGGGCTTCGACTTCGGCGCGGACAACACGCCGACGGAGTTCGTCGGGTACGACAAGGCTTACACCGACGCGAAGATTACCGCGATAATCGTTGACGGCGAGCTTGTCGATGCGCTCCAGCAGGGCGACGAGGGCATTGTCGTGCTCGACAAGACGACGCTCTACGCCGAAATGGGCGGGCAGGTCGGCGACAAGGGTTCGCTTTTAATTCACGATGTCGTGAATTTCAAACAGGACGCGCAATTCAACGTCGGCGACACGCAAAAGACAAAGGGCGGCAAGTACCTGCACCACGGCGTTTTGGAGACGGGCACGCTGAAGCTCGGCGACGAGGTTGAGGTTGTGTACGACGGCGACCGCCGCAACGCGATTCGCCGCGCGCACTCGGCGACGCACTTGCTGCACGCCGCGCTCCGCAAGGTGCTCGGCGACCACGTGACGCAGGCGGGTTCGCTCGTCGAGCCTGATTCGTTGCGGTTCGATTTCACGCATTTTCAGGCACTCTCACCGCAGGAGCTTCGCCAAGTCGAAGCCGTTGTGAGCGGTTGGATTCTGCTCGGCAGCACGGTTACAGTTCGCGAAATGCCGCTTGAGGAAGCGAAAACGCTCGGCGCGACCGCGCTGTTCGGCGAGAAGTACGGGGACACCGTGCGCGTCGTGTCGGTGAGCGGCAAGCCGTTTACCGCGGGTTCCGAGATTTCGGAGCCGCTGTCAATCGAGTTCTGCGGCGGCACTCACCTTGACAACACGGCAAAGGTCGGCTCGTTCCGCATCAATGCCGAGTTTTCCGTCGCTAGCGGCGTGCGCCGCATTGAAGCGGTGACGGGTCATGCGGCAATTTCGGCGGCGAACGCCGACCGCACAACACTCGGCGAGCTAACCGCTACGCTAAAAGTCAGCTCCGCGTCCGAGCTTGCGCCGCGCATTGAGCAGCTAAACGCGGAGTTGCGCGAGCTGCGCCGCGCGGTTGAAGCCGCGAGCGCGAAAGCCGCTGTCGGCGAAGCCGATTCTCTGCTTGCGGGCGCGGTCGCGGTTGGAAATGTCCGCGTTATCGCGGCGAAAGTTGCCGCAAGCTCCGCCGACGATTTGCGCACGCTGGGCGACGCGTTGCGCGACAAGGACGCGTCCGTTGTCGCCGTGCTCACGGGGCAGGGCGACGGCAAATTGAGTTTCCTCGCCGTGTGCGGCAAAGACGCGGTTGCGGCGGGAGTTCGCGCGGGCGACGTGATTAAGCATGTGACCGCAATATGCGGCGGCTCCGGCGGCGGCAAGCCCGACAGCGCAATGGGCGGCGGCAAGGACGTTACAAAGCTCGACGACGCGCTTGCGTCCGTGGCTGAATTTGTGAAAGGCAAGGTGAAATAGATGGCTGACTGCTTATTCTGCAAGATTATCGCGGGTGATATTCCGTCCACAAAGGTGTACGAGGACGACGACGTTCTCGCGTTCCGCGACATTGCGCCGCAGGCTCCGACGCACATTCTCGTCATTCCCAAAACGCACATAGCGTCGGTGGCGGAGGTCACTCCCGAGAACTCGGTCGCCGTCGCGCGTTGCTTTGAGGTCATCGCAAAGGTCGCGGCGAGCGAAAAGCTTGAGAGCTTCCGCGTCATCTCGAACATCGGCGCGGACGCGGGACAGACGGTATTCCACCTGCACTTCCACGTTCTCGCGGGCAAGCCATTGCGCGAGCAACTGGTGTAATGGCTGTCGGCGACTTGCGCCGCCCCGTCACGACGCTGTTCATGCTGTCGAGCGTGGACGGTAAAATCAGCACGGGCGCGGACGACAGCCTTGACGTCGATACCGATTTCCCGCTGCTCGACGGCGTGAAAGAGGGCTTGCACCAATACTACAAGATTGAGCGCACAACCGACCTGTGGTCGCTCAATTCCGGGCGCGTTCAGGCAAAAGTCGGCGTGAACGAGCGCGACATGCCGAGTAAATCGCCCGTCTCGTTCGTCGTAATCGACAGCGCGCACCTGACCGAGCGCGGCGTGCGCTACTTCTGCGAATTGTCCAAGCTGTTCGTGCTCGTCACGACGAACGCGAACCACCCCGCCTATGCGGTTCAAGCCGACAATCTGCGCATAATTTACCAACCCGAGCTGAACCCGCGCGCCATGCTTGAGCTGCTGTACAGCGACTTCGGTTGCGAGCGCATTACCATTCAGACGGGCGGCACGCTGAACGCGCTGTTCCTGCGCGAGAAGCTGTTTGACTTCGTTGACATTGTTGTCGCGCCCGTCCTCATCGGCGGACGGGACACCGCGACGCTCATTGACGGCGCGTCGCTCGTCTCGCGCGGGCAACTCGGCAGTCTCGGCGCGCTGAAGCTCGAGAACTGCGAGGTGCTGCAAGACTCGTATCTGCGTCTGCGGTACAGCGCGATTAAATAACGACGGCAAAAGCCCCGCCAATCGGCGGGGCTTTACTTATGTCCGCAATTGCCGCGCTTTACAGCAGGGCTTGCAGGGCGAAATTCAGTATGAACAGCAGCGTGGAAACCCAGAGAATCGGGTGCACGTCCTTGGACTCGCGCTTCACAATCTTCACCAAGCAGTAGAAGATGAACGACGTCGCGATACCGTATGTGATACTGTAGGAGAACGCCATAAACGCGCCCGCGAAGAACGCGGGAATCGCCTCCTCAAGCTCCGTCCACTTCACGTCGATGAAGCTCGAAGCCATCATTATGCCGACGATAATCAACGCGGGAGCCGTCGCCGCCATGGGAATTGAGCTGATAAGCGGCGCGAAGAACGCGCTGATTATGAACAGCAGCGCGACGACGACGCTCGTAAGTCCCGTGCGCCCGCCGACGGATATGCCCGCCGCGCTTTCAACGTATGTCGTGGTGTTCGACGTGCCGAGTATCGAGCCGACGGAGGTCGCGATTGCGTCCGCAAACAATGCCTTGTCCATCTTCGTCTTGAAGCCGACGGAGTTCTCCATTGCAAGCTCGTCCTCTTCGCTGAAGATACCGCTGCGCCGCCCCGTGCCGATAAACGTGCCGATTGTGTCAAACGTGTCGGAGATTGAGAATGAGAAAATCGTTACAATCGCGATAAGCAAGCTCTTGCCGCCGCCTGAGAACAGCGCGGGCAACCCCTCGCTCGTGAATATCACGCCGAACGTGCTCGGCAGCGACTTGCACGCGTCAAGGAACGTTACGGCGATGTCGTCCGCCGGTTTTGTAACGCCCAGCGGAATACCAATCAATGCCGTTGCGACAATCGCAATCAGTATCGCGCCCTTGACCTTCATGACGAGCAGAATGACTATCAGGAACAGTCCGATTAGGAACAGCCAAAGCGCGGGCGTGTTCAGCGTGCTCATTGCGGGAACGCCCGCGGCGAAGTTAACAACTCCCGCGTCGAGCAGTCCGATGTAACCGATGAACAGTCCGATGCCGCCGGAAATCGCGTGCTGCAACGCTTTCGGAATCGCCTTAATGATGTACTTGCGAATCTTGGTGACGGTGATAAGAATGTTGATAAGCCCGCAGAGAAATACCATTGAAAGCGCCTGTTGCCATGAATAGCCCAGCCCGAAGCAGACCGTGTAGACGAAGAACGCGTTTAGTCCCATGCCCGGCGCCTGCGCGTAGGGCACGTTTGCGAACAGCCCCATGACGAGCGTGCCGACGACGGCGGCGAGTATAGTCGCGAGGAATACCGCTCCCCATTCCATTCCCGACTGCGCCAGAATACGCGGGTTTACTATGATGATATACGCCATTGCGAAGAACGTGGTGAGGCCGGCGACGACCTCGGTCGAGAACGTGGTTCCGTTTTCCTTGAGCTTGAACATTTCGCAACCCCCTGAAAATATTTTTCGGATTTTTTAACGGAATGTTAATAATCCGTTACCATTCTACAACACTACGCAAAATTTTACAATAAAAAACCACCGTCTGATTAACATATTTTTTAGCGTTCTGCAAACAACTAGGTAGTAACTTACAGGTTCACTTACATTTCGGAGGTTTGCCATGCAAAATACTTCAACAGCCACCGTTCCAATCACCTCGGACGCGGTTCGCGCGCGCCTTACTGACTGCGGCGACGCGGTTTTTTGCGACGTTGCGCTGACAGCCGCTTTCGGCGGCAAGCTGACCGCCGCGTTTATCGACGGCATGGTTTCGTCCCAAATCGTTAACGACTTCATATTAAAGCCGTTGTCCGAGAAGCGCGTGTTCGCGCAGGCTTTTAACGAGCGCGAGCTGCTTGACCTCGCGATGAACGGTGAAGTCTATCACGGGCAGCGCAAAATGTGCGGCGACCTTGAAACCGCGATGGAGCAGCTGCTCTCCGGCGCGCTCGTGCTGATATTCGACGGCGAGCAAGCCGCAATCGCCTATGACTCAAAGGGCTATGAGAAGCGCAGCGTTTCCGAGCCGACGAACGAGAACGTGCTCAAAGGCTCAAAGGAGTCGTTCGGTGAGGCGATGCGCGTCAACACCTCGCTCGTTCGCCGCCGCATACAAACCGACGCGCTGAAAATGCGCACCATCACGCTCGGTCGGCGCACGCACACCTCAATCACGCTCGTGTACCTTGACGGCGTGGCAAATCCCGACACGGTGACGCGCGTTGAGGAGCGGCTCGGCTCGCTTGACGTGGACGGCATCGTCTCAACGGGGCAGATTGAGTTGCAATTGCAGGAGACGCGCCGCACAATTTTCCCGCTCGTGCTGTACACGGAGCGCGTTGACAAGTTCTGCGGCAACATTCTTGAGGGACGCATCGGCATTATAACCGACGGATTGCCCGTCGCGTATATCACTCCCAACGACCTGCACTCCTTCCTGCAAGCGCCGGAGGATTATTCGCACAACAAGATAATCAGCACCGCTCTCCGTATCCTGCGGTATTTTTGCAGCTTCGCGTCGCTAATCCTGCCCGCGTTTTATGTTTCGATTACGACATTTCATCAGGAGATGATACCGACAAAGCTAGCCGTCTCCATAATCGCGAGCAAGCAGGGCGTGCCGTTTCCGACATATATGGAGGTTTTGCTCATGCTGCTCGCGTTTGAGGTTTTGCTTGAGGCGGGAACGCGACTGCCGCAATCAATCGGGCAGGCGGTTTCAATCGTCGGCGCGCTCGTCGTCGGGCAGGCGGCGATAACCGCGAACATGCTCTCCCCCGGCGTCGTCATAGTCATTGCGGCGGCGGGAATAACGGGCTTCGTCATACCCAGTCAGGACTTCTCAAACACCGTGCGCCTGTGCCGCATCGCCCTCGTCCTGCTGTCAACGCTCGGCGGATTGTTCATGACCTCAATCGGGCTTATCTTTCTGCTTTACCATATGTGCACGCTCGATAACTTCGGCACGCCCTACCTTTCGCCGTTTGTCGCGTCGGAGGGGCGGCAGATGTTCAATGACACAATCGTGCGCCGCAGCTGGCTGATGCTGGACGAGCGTCCCGAAAATATTCGTCCCGCCGACAAGAAAAGGAAGGGTTGAGCCATGCGGAAGCTCAGATTCGCCGTCGCGATACTGCTCGTCTGCGCGACGCTCTCCGGTTGCAGCGGCGAGCCGCTACTACCGATGATGAACGAAATTGACGATTTCGATATTATCCAAGTGCTCGGCATTGACCGCTCCGCCGAGAGCCCCGACGAGGTTGAGGTCACAATTATCGCCGGTAAGGGCGCGGGCGGCGGCGGGGAAAGCGCGGGCACGGAACGTATGCTGGAAATTGAGTCCGCAACCGCGCCGACGGTGATAGGCGCGCTCTCCAATCTGAATCTTTACTCCGACAGGCGGCACCATCTCGGTTACACCGACTTCCTGCTCATTGGCGAATCCGCCGCCGCGGACGACATTTCCAAGTACACCGATTACTTCACGCGGTACCACGAGACGCGGTATTCAACGCGCGTGTTCATCATTCGCGGCACGAGCGCGCACGACTTCTTAAAATCCACAGTTTCCGACGCGCATTTCGTCGCGGACGCGCTGGGCAATTTCGACGAGACTGTCAGGCGCGTCGGCAATACGGGCATCGTGTCCGTAATCGACATGATAAACATGCTGGACGCGCCCGACAGCGCGACGGTTCTGCCCGCGCTGAAAACGCGCGACGTGGACGACACGATGATTATCGGCGGCGAAATGCCCGAAAAGGACTTCGCTCCCGCCGGTTACGCCGTCCTGCGCGACTTTAAGCTCGCGGGTTACTTTGAGCCGGAGTACTCGCTGGGCTACAACGCCCTTACGGGCAAAATGCACACAGCACCCTTAAACGTTAAGGACCCCGACGGCTTCATGACGGGCGTAATTGTAATGAGCGACAGCCTGAATTTAACGCCCGTTTGGGACGGCGACAAGCTGAAGAGCGTGACGATTGAGAGCGTCCTGTCCGCCAATGTCGGGGAGCAGCACGGGCGCAACGACATCTATCATGACGCGCCGCTTGCCGAGCTGTGCGACACCATATCCGCCGACGTGAAGTCGCGCATGGAGAAAGCCGTTGAGCGCGCGCGTGAGCTGGGCGTTGACAGTCTCGACCTCGCCGAACGCATACGCACTAAAAATCCCGTGAAATGGAAGCGGATTGAGGGCAACTGGCGTGAGCTTTTCGCGCAGTTACCGATAAACGTCAAGGTCACGACATGTATTCGCCGCCCGTATGACCTGCGCGAGCCGAACGGCTTCAAGCCGCAGCAAGCCGCCGACAAGGCAAAAACCGCAAAGGAGAAGCACAATGGCTGAGCTTATTATCGTTTTCCTTGCGCTCATAATACTGTCCGCGCGCGACATGAAAAAGCTCGCGGACAGCGGGCTGATGTTCGAGCTGGCGACATATGTCCTGCTAACGGCGGCGGTCATAACGCTCGGCTCGATATACATGCTGAATCCGGAGCAGACGAGTATTATCAGATACGTCCTGAATGTGTTTCACGTTTCCGAATAAGGGAGTGGTCTTTTGACAAAAAACAACAAAATATCCGTGCGGCAGATATTCATCATGTTTATCGTCATAACCCTGTCGCCGACGATACGCGTGTTCCCGACGTCGTGCGCGCAGTTCGGCAAGACCGCCGCTTGGGTCGGACCGATAATCGCCACCGCTTGTCTCGTACTGCTGACCTGCGTGCTGACCGCGATATTCAAAAGCGGCAAGTTTCGGGACTTGGGCGACGTGTTTGAAAAGCTCACGGGCAAGGTGGTCAGTAAAGTCCTGCTGACATTGTACCTCCTGTGGGCGACGCTGCTGTTCCTGCTTTACATTCGGTACTACGCCGAACGCCCGATGTCAACCATTTTCCCCTACGTTAACATCAGGTATTTCATCGTGTCGATGATGATTCTAGTGTTTATCGCGGCGCACGGTCGGTTGGAGGCGTTCGCGCGGTTAGCGGAGATTGCGTTTATCATCTTCATCGTCACGTTTCTTATCTTCTTCGTGTTCCTCATTCCGACAATCAAGCCGCGCAACATGCTGCCCGTAACGTATCTTGACGCGTTTCCCGCGCTCAAGTCGGCGTTTCCCGTCGTCAGTATTTTCGGCTATTTAACGCCGTTCTTCTTCCTCGGCGCACAGATTTCCGACAAGGAAAAGCTCTTCTTAAAATCCAAAAAACTCGTTATCTTCCTGTTCATCATATCGACAATGACCGTCGTCTGCGTTGTCGGCTCGCTCGGGTATCGCACGACGGGGCGTATGCCGATGCCGTTCTTCAGCGCGATGAAGCTCGTAAACGTCCTGCAATCGTTCGACAGACTTGAGACTGCGGTGCTCGCCATTTGGGTCGTCGCGGACTTTATACTGATTGTGGCGTTCGCCCTGATTATCGTCAACATTCTGAAGAGCCTGTTCCGCGTGACCGAGCCAAAGCATTACGCGACGCCCGTTGTGTTCCTCGGCTACATCGGCGGCATATACCTCGCCGTCGGTCGCTTCGAGCTTGAGGCGTATTCCTCCAGTATTCTGTGCTACACGCTGAATACCGTGTTCGGCTTCGGCGTGCCGCTCGCGCTGCTCGGAATCGGGAAGCTGCGCAAGCTGCTCTAATCGCGAATAACGGCGCGCGGACGAGTTTACTCGCCCGCGCGTTTTGCTGTGCGGGAACACGCGTGCGCGTAAGCCCGCAACTTTATCTTGCGTTTCCCCGACTCGCGCGGTACAATTTAGTACATCTTTTCACCCGCGAAATGGAGGTTCCGCCTTGACTTTATTCACGCGCGACCGCGCATTTTACCGCACGTTCTTCCCTCTCCTGCTCGTCATAACGGCGCAGCAGCTCATTTCCCTCGCCGTAAATCTCGCGGACAACATGATGCTCGGGCTGTACAGCGAGTCCGCGCTTTCGGGCGCGGCGCTCGTAAATCAGCTGCATTTCGTGCTGTCGCAGGTCGTCACGGGCGTGGGCGCGGGCGTTGTCGTCCTCGGCGCGCAATATTGGGGCAAGGGCGAGACGGAGCCGATTCGCCGCATAATCTCGCTCGGCGTGAAGCTCGCTCTCGCGTTCGGGCTGATATTCTGGGCGGCGACGACGCTGTTCCCCGCGCAACTCCTGCACCTGCTGACGACCGATGAAGAAGTCATCGCCATGGGCGTGCAGTACTTAAAGGTCATGTCGTGGACATACATAATCTTCAGCGTTTCCACCGTTTTAATGGTCTCTCTGCAATCTGTGCAGACGGCGGCTGTCGGGACGCTTATGTCGCTCTCCGCGCTCGTAATCAATATGAGCCTGAATTACTGCCTGATATTCGGCAATTTCGGTATGCCGCGGCTCGGCATTACAGGCGCGGCAATCGCCACGCTTATCAGTCGCGTCGCCGAGCTGATAATTGTCGTCGTGTACATACTTTTCATCGACAAAAAGCTTCAAATGAAGCTAAGGTCGCTCCTTGCGTTCGACTTTTCGTATCTGCGCGACTATGTCCGCGTGTCGCTGCCAGTCGTTCTCAGCGGCGCGCAATGGGGCGTTGCGCAGGCGGCGCAGACCGCAATTCTCGGGCACATCAGCGCGGTCGCGATAGCCGCGAACAGTATCGCGGTCGTAATCTTCGAGCTGTTCGCAATCTTCGGCATGTGTTGCGCCAGCGCGGCTTCCGTCACAATCGGAAAAGTCGTCGGCATGGGCGAATTGGATAAGGTGCGCTCATATTCGCGCACGTTGCAGACGATATTTATCACAATCGGCGTTATTTCCGGCGCGCTGATTTTCATTTTCAAGGGCGGCATCGTCAATTTCTACGCCGTGTCGGAGGAGACGCGCCGCATGGCTGTGCAATTCCTGACGGTGCTCGCCGTCACAACCGTCGGCTCGTGCTACGAATTTCCCGTGGAATCCGGCATAATCGCGGGCGGCGGCGACACGAAGTATGCCGGTATTATCGACGTAAGCTTCATGTGGCTGTTCACGATTCCGTCGGCGGCGCTGTCGGCGTTCGTGTTCGGCTTCCCGCCCGCCGTTACGTTCTGCTTCCTGAAAGCCGACCAAATTTTGAAGTGCATACCAAACGCCATACGCTGCAACCGCTACAAGTGGGTGCGGCAGCTGACAAGGTAGTGTGCGCGGTCGGCGATAAGTCGCGGGCTATTCCCCGTCGAAGTCCCGATGCATCAGGCTCGGCTGAATGCCCGTATTGTTCTGGTATTTCCCGCCATCGTAGCGCGTAAATTCGCCGTCGATAGTGTGGTAATAAATCTGGCATATTTCCACCATCGGGTAAACCCGCACGGGCTGAACGCATTGTATTTCCAATGTCCAAAACCCCGAAAAGCCTACGTCGCCAAAGCCCGCAGTAACGTGAATGTACAGCCCCAACCGCCCGACGGACGACCGCCCCTCAAGCATGGGGACGTAGTAGTCCGTGGCGGTTTTCTCATATGTTCTGCCCAAATACAGCCTGCCCGGTCGCAGGACAAGACCGCGCTCGGGTATGATGAGCTTTTCCGTACCGAGCGGCTTTTTCATGTCAAGAATCTCGTCCGTATAAACAAGCAGTTCGTTATGTAGCCGCAGGTTGTAGCTGTTGGGGTTCAGGCGTTTTTTGTCAAATGGGTCAATCGCGATGCGCCCCGCCGCAATCTGCTTTTCAATCTCCAAGCCCGATAGTATCATGTCATACCCGTCCTATTCCGATTTTTCAAAAAGCATAGCACATTGCGGCAATTTTTTCAACTCACCTCACGCGCCAATCGCCGCGTCGCCCGCTTGTTCCATCGCGTAAATCGTGAACACGCCGTTCCCTTGGCTCACCGTAAGCCCATAGCCCGCGCCGAGAACGGCTCCGCGCAGCTGCTCGGAGTTGCAGTTTATCTCAACGTGGCGGCTCCACAGCAGTCCGTGCCCCAGCCGCGTTTTGAAGTCGCCCATAGGGTTCAGCGCGGCGGTTTGGTGCGTCGTCACGGGAATGTACACAATCTGCGCCGTGCGGTCGAACACGATTGCTTCCTCGCATTCCATCAGGTAAAGCTCCGCGCCGTGATACGCGACAGCGTTGACGAACTCGGCAAGCGTTATGCTATCGGTCGAAATCTTCATTTTCGCACCTCCGTAAGCCTTTCGTAAATCTCATCTCCGACGCACTCCCGCGCGTGCTTGCACCACTTGACGCAGCTCTGCGCGTCGTTATAGGCGACGAAGCCGCACTCGCATTGCACATATGCGTCCACGGAGAATATCTCAATTTCCCGCCCGCACTCGGGGCAAGTTTTCTCGGTCAGCGTCGGCGTTCCGTGCAAGCTCGCCGCGCCGGGGCAACCGCTCATAATCGCCATAATCAATCCTCCAAAATCGCGCCGTCGGTGGACAGCGTGACGACGCGCCACGGGATAAACTTCCCGCTGTTGTCGATTGCCGTTTTAACCGCGTGTTCAATCCCGCCGCAGCATGGCACCTCCATGCGCGCAACCGTCACGGACTTGATGTTGTTGCCCGCAAATATCGCGGTCAGCTTCTCGCTGTAATCAACACGGTCGAGCTTTGGGCAGCCGATTAGCGTGACCCTGCCCCGCATGAAGTCGTCGTGGAAATTGCCGTAGGCATACGCCGCGCAATCCGCCGCGACGAGCAGCTCCGCTCCGTCATAGTGCGGCGCGTTCACGGGTGCGAGCTTCAGTTGGACAGGCCATTGCTTCAGCGCGCTTTCGGGTTTGCGTACTTTTCGGTCGCTCTCGCTCGCCGCGTTCCGCTGAACCGCCGCTTCGTCATAGGCGGGAGCTTCGCGCTCTTCAAAGCTGATTGCACCCGTCGGGCACGCGGGCAGGCAGTTGCCCAGCCCGTCGCAATAATCCTCGCGCGTCAGCCGCGCCTTTCCCGCGACGATGCCAATTGCGCCCTCATTGCAAGCCTCGGCGCACAGTCCGCAGCCGTTACACTTTCCCTCGTCGATGTGAATAATTTTCCTGACCATACTCAATCCCTCCTTGACTTTCCGTTGCAAGCATACTATACTCAACGTCGTAAGTCTGTTGCATTTACAACATGAGGTGTGAAAATGAAAAATATTTTCGGTGTACTATCCGTCTGTCCGCTGTTTCAGGGCATTGCGGAATCGGACTTGTCGTCGCTGCTCGCGTGCCTGTCTTCCGTTCGGCGGCGGTTTGCCAAGGGCGACTTCGTGTTCTCCGCCGACGACGCTGCCGCGCAGGTCGGCGTCGTCCTTGAGGGCGGCGTGAACATCATTCAAGAGGACTACTGGGGCAACCGCGTAATCCTGTCGCACGTCGAAACGGGCGAACTGTTCGGCGAAGCGTTCGCCTGCGCGGGAGTTCCCAAGCTGCCCGTCAGCGTTGTCGCCGCGGAGGCGAGCGTAATTCTGCTGATTGACCTCGCGCGTATCGTCACGACGTGCTCGTCGGCATGTGCGTTCCATGCGGGAATGCTGCAAAACCTGCTGCAAATACTGGCGCGAAAGAACCTGTCGCTCATACGCAAAATGGAGCACGTAACGCGCCGCACAACGCGCGAAAAGCTGCTCTCCTACCTGTCCGCGCGCGCGAAAGAGGTCGGTTACCCGTCGTTCGACGTACCGTTTAACAGGCAGGAAATGGCGGATTACCTCGCCGTGGACAGAAGCGCGATGTCCGCCGAGCTGTCCAAAATGCAGAGCGATGGCTTGCTGACTTACGCGCGCAGTCACTTCGAGTTGCGCGCGAACAGCTGAACATTCCGCGCGCAAGAAAAACGCGCGGTGTAGAGGTACAATAGATAAGTGAAAGACAAGCCGCGCCGAGTTTGGTAAAATGGTGAGTGAAGAGCAAACCATAACCGAACCGAAGGGAGCGACCTGTCATGATAAGCGTAGCACAAA